>NZ_JBRJGR010000004.1:0-304767 GCF_053628595.1 Roseovarius sp. MBR-154 | reverse complement strand
ATGATCACCCACAAGCTGACGCTGGACCAGATCAACCACGGCTTCGAGCTGATGCACAAGGGCGAGTCGATCCGCGCCGTGGTGGAGTATTGACGTGACGCTGGAAGTGATCTCCGAGAATCGCAGTTTCGGCGGGGTTCAGGCGGTCTTCACGCACCGCTCGGAGGTGTGCGATTGCGACATGACCTTTGGCGCCTACCTGCCGCCGCAGGCCGAAGAGGGCCCGGTGCCGGTGCTGTGGTATCTGTCGGGGCTGACCTGCACCCATGAGAACGCCATGACCAAGGGCGGTTTTCAGGAACATGCGGCACGGCATGGGCTGGCGGTGATCTTTCCCGACACAAGCCCGCGCGGTGACGGTGTGGCCGATGACGACGCCTATGATCTGGGGCAAGGGGCGGGGTTCTATGTGAACGCCACCCGCGCGCCATGGGCCGGGCATTTCCGGATGTATGACTATGTGCTGAGCGAATTGCGCGACCTCGCGCTCGACGCGCTGCCGCTGGAGGATTGCCACGGCATCACGGGCCATTCGATGGGCGGGCACGGGGCGATCACGCTGGCGCTGCGCAACCCGGATGCCTTCAGCTCGCTGTCGGCCTTTGCGCCGATTGCGCACCCCGCGAATTCGGACTGGGGGCGCAAGCAGTTGGGGGCCTATCTGGGCGATGACGAAAGCGCCTGGGCGCTGCACGACTCGGTGTTGCTGATGCAACAGAACGGCTGGAAGGGTGATCTTCTTGTCGATCAGGGGATGAGCGACAATTTCCTCGATCTGCTGATGCCCGAGGCGTTGGCGGGTGCCATGGCCAAGCGACGGCAGGCCGGCGAGATCCGGCTTCAGGCGGGCTATGACCATTCCTATTTCTTCGTCAATTCCTTCGCCGGGGACCATGTCGAATGGCATGCGGAGAGGCTGACGCGATCTCATGCGGGGAGGCATTGAGACGGCGGAGCGTGACATCATCGCGAGCGGTACCAAAGACGGTCGCGACAACAGAATTTGCACCTGACGCGCTGGAGGAGAGACCGGTCGGCAGGGGCAAGACAGACGGCCTTCCTATGGTGGACCGGTCGTTCAAACCAGCGGCAATCCTGCCGCACCTCAGGGAGGAGGACCAGAAATGAGAAAGCTACCGCTTTTGACCTCTGGGATCGCCCTTTGCGTTGCCACAATGGCATCCGCAAATGATGATCTCATGACCCAGATGGACAACCCCAAGCAATGGGCGATCCAGACGGGTGACTATGCCAACCAGCGTTATTCCGAGCTTGACCAGATCAATGCCGACAACGTGGGCGACCTTCAGGTCGCGTGGACGTTCTCGACCGGTGTTCTGCGCGGGCACGAGGGCTCGCCGCTGGTGATCGGCGACACGATGTATGTGCACACGCCGTTCCCGAACATCGTCTACGCGCTCGATCTGGCCAACGAGGGCAAGATCAAGTGGAAATACGAGCCGCGCCAGGATCCCGAAGTGATCCCGGTGATGTGCTGTGACACGGTCAACCGTGGCGTGGCCTATGCGGATGGCAAGATCTTCCTGCACCAGGCCGATACCAAGATCGTCGCGCTCAATGCCGATACCGGTGCGGTCGAGTGGGAGGCCACCAACGGCGACCCCGCCAAGGGCGAGACCAACACCGCCACGGTGCTGCCGGTCAAGGACAAGATCATCGTCGGCATCTCGGGCGGCGAGTTCGGCGTGCAGGGTCATGTCACCGCCTATGACATGAAGACCGGCGAGCAGGTCTGGCGCGCCTATTCGGTGGGCCCGGACGATCAGCTTCTGTTCGATCCCGAAAAGACCACCTCGCTCGGCAAGCCCGTTGGTGCCGACAGCTCGCTCAAGAGCTGGGAAGGCGATCAGTGGAAGATCGGCGGCGGCACCACATGGGGCTGGTACTCGGCCGACATGGACGAGAACCTCTTCTACTACGGGTCCGGCAACCCCTCGACCTGGAACCCGGCGCAGCGCCCGGGCGACAACAAGTGGTCGATGACCATCTTCGCCCGTGACATCGACACCGGTGTGGCCAAATGGGTCTATCAAATGACGCCCCATGACGAATGGGACTATGATGGCGTCAACGAGATGATCCTGACCGAGCAGGAGATCGACGGCGAGGAGCGCAAGCTGCTGACCCATTTCGATCGTAACGGTCTGGGCTACACCCTGGACCGTGTGACGGGTGAATTGCTGGTGGCCGAGAAGTTCGACCCGGTGGTGAACTGGACCACGGGTGTCGACATGGACCCTGAGTCAGAGACCTATGGTCGTCCGGCAGTTGTGGCGGAGTATTCCACCGAGCAGAACGGCGAGGACGTGAACTCGACCGGGATCTGTCCTGCAGCCCTTGGGACCAAGGACCAGCAGCCCGCGTCCTATTCGCCCAAGACGGAAATGTTCTATGTGCCGACCAACCATGTGTGCATGGATTACGAGCCGTTCCGCGTGAGCTATACCGCCGGTCAGCCCTATGTCGGCGCCACATTGGCGATGTATCCCGCACCGGACAGCCATGGAGGCATGGGCAACTTCATCGCCTGGGACAATATCAACGGCGAGATCAAGTGGTCGATTCCCGAGCAGTTCTCGGTCTGGTCGGGTGCTCTGGCCACGGCGGGTGACATTGTCTTCTACGGCACGCTCGAAGGTCATCTCAAGGCGGTGCATGCCGAGACCGGGGAAGAGCTTTACCGCTTCAAGACCCCCTCGGGCATCATCGGCAACGTGATGACCTATGAGAGGGACGGCAAGCAGTATGTCGGCATCCTGTCGGGTGTCGGTGGTTGGGCCGGGATCGGCCTTGCGGCTGGCCTGACCAATCCCAATGACGGCCTTGGTGCCGTGGGCGGCTATGCCGCGCTGAGCGACTATACCGCTCTGGGTGGTCAGCTGACCGTCTTCGCCCTGCCGAACTGATCGCGTGCGATCAACGGCGTGACACTCTCCGGATTGGCGCGCGTGTCCCGCGTGCCAATCCGCCTGACATATCAGAGGAATTCCATGACCCCATTCCGCAGCCTCATCGCCACCGCTCTCGTCTCAGGTCTGGCCAGTGCCGCCGCCGCGCAGGCCACGGACGACAACGTCGCCGTCGCCTACGAAGAGAACGGCCGCTATTTCACGGCAGACGATATCCCCACGTACAACGTGGCCGAGGATGGCACTGTGGACTGGCTGACGTTTTCCGGTTTCCGGCGCTACCACTCGGAATGCCATGTCTGCCACGGCCCCGACGGCGAGGGATCGACCTACGCCCCCGCGCTCAAGAAATCCGCCGTGAACATGGATTACTACGACTTCTACAGCGTCGTCGTGAACGGGCGCGAGAACGGCAATTCCGTGATGCCGCATTTCGGCGACAACCGGAATGTCATGTGCTATCTCGACGACATCTATGTCTATCTCAAGGCGCGCGGCATGGATGCGGTGCCGCGCGGTCGGCCCGCGAAGAAAGAGGCCAAGTCGGACGCAATCCAAGAGGATGAAAATGACTGCATGGGCTGATCTTGCCCGGGGTGCGCGGCATGCGCGCCTGATCCCTGGCCTCGTCGTGGCATGGCTCGTGGCGGGGGTTGCCGCAGATGCGCAGGCGCAGACCTCGGATCTGGTGTCCGACAATGTGCTGCGGGTCTGCGCCGATCCGGCCAACCTGCCGATGTCGGGTAAGGACGAAAGCGGCTATGAGAATGCGCTGGCCAATCTGATCGCCGAAAAGCTGGGCGTGCCGGTCGAATATACCTGGTATCCGATGGCCACCGGTTTCATCCGCAATACCCTCAAGGCCAAGCGCTGCGATGTGGTGATGGGCTATGCGCAGGGCCATGAGCTGGTGCTCAACACCAACCATTATTTCACCTCGGTCTACGCGCTGATCGTGCCGAAGGACGGCCCGCTCGCCGGGGTGACCTCGCTGTCGGATGCGGGCCTGGCGGGGCAGCGCATCGGGATTGTCGCGGGCACGCCACCCTCGGCGCATCTGGCGCGGAACGGTCTGATCGCCAAGGCCCGGCCCTACAAGCTGTTTGTGGATCGCCGTCATGAAAGCCCCGCCGATGAAATGCTGGCCGATCTGGAGGCGGGAGAGATCGACGCCGCGATCCTCTGGGGGCCGCTGGGCGGCCCGCTGGTCAAGCAGGACCATCCGGGCCTGACCGTGATCCCGCTGGTCAACGAGGCGCATCCGCCGCGCCTGTTCTTCCGCATCACCATGGGCGTGCGGCAGGGCGAGAAGGTCTGGCAGCGCAAGCTCAACTCGTTGATTCGCCGTCATCAGGACGAGATCGACGCGCTGTTGCACGAGGCTGGCGTGCCGCTGGTGAATGACATGGGCACAGCGGTTCAAGAGCCCGAGGGATGAAACATGCACTGATCCTCGTGGCGCTGCTCGGGCTGTCGGTGACGGCGGTGGCGCAGACGGTGCGCGAGCCGGATGGCTACCGGATCGAACAGTATCGCGCGCCGGTGCCCGATAGCCTCACCGGCGGGCGGGTGCTTGATGCAGAGGCCGCGCATGAATTGTGGCAATCTGGCGAGGCGGCGTTCATCGACGTGCTGCCGCGCCCGCCCAAGCCCAAGAACCTGCCCGAGGGCACGATCTGGCGCGACAAGCCGCGCCACTCGATCCCCGGCGCGATCTGGCTGCCCAACGTGGGCTATGGCGAGATTGCCGAGGTGACGGCGGATTACTTTCGTCGCGGGCTCGAGAAGGCCACGAATGGCGACATGGATCATCCGGTGGTGATCTTTTGCCTGGCGGAGTGCTGGATGTCGTGGAACGCGGCCAAGCGGGCGCTGGAATACGGGTACGCGCAGGTTTACTGGATGCCCGATGGCACCGATGGCTGGACGTTTTACGACTATCCGACCGAAGAGGTCACGGCAGAGCCGGAGCCGTGAGTTTCATCTTGCCCTGAATATCCCCGCCGGCGGCATCGTGCATTTGCCCTCAATACCCCGGAAGCGTGGCCTGCGCGTGGCTGACCGTGCCGTCGGTATCGGTCATCGTGACGTCCACCGCCTGCGTGCGCCCGGGCACCGAGAGACTGACGCGGGGGTTTTCCGACAACGAGATGGAGCCGGTCATTTCCACGTAGCCGCCCCCGTCGACGGCGATATCGACCGTCTCCACATAGCGCAGCGGAATGAACAGCAGGCTGATCTGATCCATCTGGAGCCCCGAATGGCTGGGATGGCTGATCTCGACATCAACCTGCCGGTTGCGGGTGGCGAGCGCGGCGAGGCGGTCTTGTGCGCCTGCTGGCTCGGAAATGGCGATCCGCATCTGGCCGAGCGTGGCCAGCGCCGCCTCGGGGTCGGTGCCCGGCGGCGCGGCGCAGGCACCCTGACCGGAGGTCTTGACGAAGGTGTCGGCGACGTACAATTGCCCGTCCGTTGTCTCGCCCACCACATGCAGCGGCGTCGGTCCATTGATCCGCATGGTGACGTCGAAGGCAAAGCGCGCCTGCGGGTCCTTGAAGTCAAAGACCACCGAGACCGGCATCGGGTTGTCATCAAGGATCACCTCGACCTTGCCCCAGAGCCGCCCTGGCGGGGCCGCGAGCGTCGCCTTGACATGGGTGCGGGCGTCCTCTGACGTGCGGTAGGGGGTGTCGATGGCGATATGCTCCGTGCCGTCGAGCCGCGGGCGGGCGCCGTAGAGATCCTGCGCGAGGTCAGGCCAGACCGGCTCGGACGCGGCGGCGGGCAGGGCAAGTGCTGCCATGAGCGCGGCGGATAGGAGCGTATGTTTCATTCGTCATCCTCCGTGATGAACAGGCCAAAGGCGCGCGGCCCGTCGCCGGTCTCGATCTCGTCCACCACCTGCAATGTGGCCGCGTCGATCACGCTGACCGTGTTCGAGAACCAGTTTGCCACGACGATACGGGTGGTGTCATGCGTGGCGTCGATGCCTTCGGGATATTCGCCCACATCGAGGGTGGCGGTGTGGGTCAGGTCGTCGAGGGATATGACGCTGACGGTGTCGGCATATTGGTTGCTGACAAAGGCGCGGCCCTGCGCGAAGGCCACGCCATAGGGGCGCGCGCCCACGGGCACGGTGGCGAGAGTGTCGCCGGTAGTGGGGTCGAGAACGGTGACGTCATCGCTGCCGACATTGCCGACGAAGAGCCGCCCGTCGGGGGCGAAACGCAGGCCGAAGGGGCGGGTGCCGACCTGTGGCTGCGCGACAATGGCAAGGGTTTGGGCGTCAAAGATGGTGACCCGGTCGGCGTCCCGCTCGGCTGTGGCGAGGTGGCGGCCGTCATCGGAAAGGGCGATGCCCGCCGGGGCGGCGGCGGTTGCGAGGTCGCGCTGATGGGCGAGGGTTTGGTCGTCCAGCACCCAGAGCCGGGCGTTATACCAGTCCGAGACATAAAGCCGCCCGCGCACCGCGTCATGCGCCACGCC
Source organism: Roseovarius sp. MBR-154 (assembly GCF_053628595.1). NCBI lineage: Bacteria > Pseudomonadati > Pseudomonadota > Alphaproteobacteria > Rhodobacterales > Roseobacteraceae > Roseovarius > Roseovarius sp. MBR-154. The sequence continues at coordinate 298,351 of NZ_JBRJGR010000004.1, read as the reverse complement.
GATGGGGCCGCCCTCGAGCACGGTTTCAGCCAGTGTCGCCCCGGTTTCGGTGTCGAGGCGGCGGACGGTCTTGCTGTCGGGAGAGACGGTGTAGAGCGCCGCGCCGGTCACTGCCACGCCCGCCGGATTGCCGGGCAGGGGCCAGCGGGCGCGCTCGACCCCCCGGGCGAGGTCGATGACGCTGAGAACCTCGCCGTTCTGGCAGGTGACATAGGCGGTCTGTGCAAGGACCGGCCCGGTGAGGGCCAGCCCGAGGATCAGCGCGGCGGCCTCAAGAGCCCGGCGCACCGAACCGCTCGACCAGGGCATCGAGCCCTGCCTGATAGACGCCGGTCACGGCGGCGATGGCGGCGGCATCGTTGAGCTCTTCGGGCGGGTCGTTGTTGGGATAGCCGCGATAGAAGGCACCGCGCCATTCCACCAGCGACCCGCCGCCGTCGCGCGGCTTGACCGTGAGATGCGAGGAGTAGTTGGTCACCGGCAGAACCTCGACCTTCACCTCGGTGATGCGGTAGGAATAGCTCATCTTCTCGGTGCTGTATTTATAGAGCACCTCGTCGATGGTGGGGCCGCCTTCGCCGCCCAGAACCAGCTGCCGGGTCGCGTCGATGCTGTTGCCGCCCTGACCGGTCGATGAATGCACCGCCGGGTGCCAGGACATGTCCTGGAAATTGCCGATCGCGGCCCATACCTCTGCGGGGTCGGCGGCGACCTCAGCGGTGACGGTGACCTTTTGCCGGGTCGGGCCGTGTGCGAGCGCCAGTGACGGGATCGTCAGTGCCACTGCTGCCATCAGGAATAGACGTCTCTTCATTTCTCCTCCTCACGAAAAATGCGGTTCTTTAGGATATAGCGCATGCCGCGCTGCCAGCTTTCATCGGTGTTCGAGCGGATATCGACCACGCCGCCGCGCACCAGATCACCGGTCGCGGCGTCGCGCAGTTGCAGGTTCATGGCGAGGATCAGGTTCGAGACCTTCTGCACCTCGCCCACGAGCGAGAAATCGGCACCGAGGTCGGTCGCCATGCGGGTGTCGCAGCCATAGCATTTGGCGGGGTTCACGATGCGGTCGAGGTCGGTTTGCACGGGGGCTATATCAACCAGATCGTAGCCTTCGGCAAGGAATCGGTCGCGCACGATCTCTTCCAGCATGGCGAGCCGGGCGGCCTGTGCCGGGTCCTCGCCCTCCACCTCGCCTTGCAGGGAGTCGTCGAGCAGGGTGAGGCCGAAAAACGCTACTTTCTCGCCTGCGGTCGCAGCCGAGGCGAATCCAAGAAACAGCAGTGTTATCAACCTCATGGTACGCTCTTATAAAATAAGAATAGAGCCATAGTTTGGGCCTGCTAAGGTGATTCCAGCAACACGGCCAAAGGTAGCGGTTTCGTCCCAGGCGGTCTTCACGGCAGCTTGGGACACAGGGAACCGGCATCGAAAAAAGGCCGGGCAAGGGAGGATACCGTGCTGAAATATGCTCAGGCGCTGCTGGCGTCGCTTACCTTCTGTTTCTGGGCCGGGTCCGCTCTGGCGGTTGATGTGCGCGCAGCGGTGCTGCGGGTGGATTATCCCACGCTGTTGCCGGTGTCACGCCATGACTTGCGGGCCGAGGATATCGGCTTTGCCGGGGCGGCGCTGGCGGATGAGGACAATGGCACCACGGGCAGTTTCATGGGCCATACCTATGAGACGCTGACGCGGGCTGTGCCGCCCGAGGGGGCCGATGCGGCGCTGGAGGAATTGCTGGGCGACGGTATTCGCCTGATCGTGGTGCAGGCGGGTGCCGAGGATCTGTTGCGCCTGTCGGAGCGCGCGGCGGAGGACGGCGCGCTGGTGCTGAATGCGGCCACGCCGGACACCGGCCTGCGCGACGATCAGTGCCGCGCCAACCTGCTGCATATCGCGCCGTCCAATCAGATGATGGCCGATGCGGTGGCGCAATTCGCGGTCTGGAAGAAATGGGGCGACTGGCTGCTCATCGAGGGGTCGAACCCCGCCGACATGGCGCTTGGGCAAGCGTTTCGCCGGGCGGCAGCCAAGTTCGGGGCCGAGATCGTCGAGGAACGCACCTTCGAGGATACCGGCGGCAGTCGCCGGACGGATTCCGGCCATGTGCTGGTGCAGCGGCAATTGCCGACCTTCATGCAGGGGGCCGAGGATCATGACATCGTGATCACTGCGGATGCGACCGACTATTTCGCCAATTACCTGCCCTACCATCTGTGGACGCCGCGCCCGGTGATGGGGTCGGGGGGGCTGAAACCCGTCACCATGCACGGCGCGCATGAGGCCTGGGGCGCGACGCAGTTCCAGACCCGGTTCGAGGAGCTGACCCGACGCAAGGTCACCTCGGAGGATTACAATGTCTGGCTGGCGCTACGGGTGGTGGGCGAGGCGGTGACGCGCACGAGTTCCGCCGAGCCGGAGGCGATCCGCGACTATGCGCTGTCGGACGCCTTTGAGCTGGCGGCGTTCAAGGGGCAGAAGGTGACGTTTCGCCAATGGAACGGTCAGATGCGGCAGCCGATCCTGCTGTACGACGGGCGCATCACCGTGAGCGTCAGCCCGCAGGAGGGCTTTCTGCATCAACGCTCGCCGCTCGACACGATGGGGCTGGATCAGCCCGAATCTCAATGCACAGCCTTTAACTGAACGGAGACAGGTATGAAAACGCTGCTACTCTCAACGGCGCTTGTTGCGCTCAGCCTCTCGCCCGCGCTGGCCGGCAAGGCGTTCATATCGAACGAGCGGGGCAATACGATCACGGTCGTGGATACCGACACATGGGAGGTGCTGACCGAGTTCGATGGCGGCAACCGCCCGCGCGGCATCATCGTCAGCCCGGATGGCAAGAAGCTCTATGTCTGCGCGTCGGATGACAATCTGGTGCGGGTGTTCGACACCGAGACCTACGAGGAATTGCCGAGCCTGCCGTCGGGGCCCGACCCGGAGCTGTTCACCATCGAGAAAAGCGGCAAGCGGCTTTATATCGCCAATGAAGATGACAACCTTGTCACCGTGACCGATACCGAGACGCGCGAGGTGCTGGCCGAGGTGCCGGTCGGCGTGGAGCCCGAGGGGATGGGGATCAGCCCCGACGGAAAATTCGTGGTCAATACGTCCGAGACCACGAACATGGCGCATTTCATTTCCACCGAGGATTACAAGATCAAATATAACGTGCTGGTCGATCAGCGCCCGCGCTATGCGCAATACACGGCGGATGGCACGCGGCTATACGTATCGTCGGAGATTGGCGGCACCGTCACGGTGATGGATATCGCCGAGGATGGCGCGCCGACGGTGGTGGGCAAGCTCACCTTCGAGGTGCCCAATGTGCAGCCCGAATGGCTGCAACCGGTAGGGGTGAAGGTGACCGAGGATGGCAGCCGCGTCTTTGTCGCGCTCGGGCCTGCGAACCGGGTGGCGGTCGTGGATGGCGAGAGCCTGGAGGTGCTGGATTACATCCTCGTGGGGCAGCGCGTCTGGCAGCTCGATTTCACGCCGGACCAGAAATACTTGCTGAGCACGAACGGCAATTCCAACGACATCACCGTGATCGACGTGGCCGCCGAAAAGGCGATCCGGTCGGTGCAGGTGGGTCAGGCGCCCTGGGGCGTGGCGATCATCGACTGACGAAAATTGAGTGATAAAAAGGGAGACTGACAATGAAACGACTGGTAACGGCTTTTTGCCTGGCCTTTGTGGGGGCCCCCGTGGCCGCAGCACCGCTGTGTGACGATTTCGGCTTTGCCGGGCTCTTGGCCAAGTGCAACCGGGGCGAGGTGATCGAACTGACGCTCGGCTCCGGTGTGCCGCTGGGCGAGGATCGCACGCTGGAATCCGGGGCCTATTACGAGATGGAGATCACCTCGGACGGCTCTGCCGAGCTGGCGCTGTCGGGGCCGGATTTCTTTCGCGCGATCTGGATGGACGAGATCGTGATCAACGATATCGAGATCCGCCCGATGGCGGTGGACAGTTTCGAATTCGACGACGGCGGCACGCTGGAATTTTCCTTTATCGCGATCAAGCCGGGGCGGCATGTGCTGCGCATCCCGGGCTCGACCGGCGAGAGCCAGATGGTGACGTTTACCATTCAGTAACGGAGGCGGGTGCCTCTGCTTCGACTAGCGTCAGGGCTCTGACGGGCGGGGCGCGGGATAATCCCGCGCCCCGCGCTTGTGCCGACGCGACTGGACGGGCAGGGTGCGTGTAACCAGGAGAGGGACAGGATGGCCGAACTTGAGGTGCGCGATCTGAGTTTTCGCTATGGCGCGAAACAGGCGCTGGATCACGTGTCCTTCGCGCTGCCCGAGGGCACGTTCTGCGCGCTGCTTGGCCCCAATGGCGCGGGCAAGTCGACGCTGGTCTCGCTGCTGACACGGCTCTTGGTGTCGCCCGAGGGGCAGGTGGTGGTGGCGGGCCACGACATGGCGCGCGCGCCGCGCCGCGCGCTGGCGCATCTGGGCGTGGTGTTTCAGCAGCCGACGCTCGATCTGAACCTGACGGTGCGGCAGAACATGCGCTACTTCGCAGCATTGCACGGGCTGCCGCGCACGGGGCTGGATGGGCGGATCGACGCGGCGCTCGACCGGCTGGGCATGGCCGAACGGGCGGGGGAGAAGGCGGCGGATCTCAATGGCGGGCACCGGCGGCGGATGGAACTGGCGCGGGCGCTGTTGCACCGTCCACGCGTTTTGCTGCTGGATGAGCCGACCGTGGGCCTTGATGCCGCCGCGCGGGCGGCGATCGTGGGGCATGTGCATGATCTGGCGCGTGACGGGCTGTGCGTGCTGTGGACGACGCATCTGACCGACGAGGTGCGTGATGGCGATCACCTGCTGGTGCTGCATCGGGGCCGTATTCTCGCGGATGGCACGACGCGGGATATTCGCGGAGAGATGCCGCTGTCGGACTGGTTCCTGAGCCGGACGGAGGTGGTGGCATGAGCGGGCTATGGGGCGTTGCGCGGGCGATCATGGGGCGCGAATTCCTGCGTTTCGTGCATCAGCGCGAGCGGTTCTTGGCGGCGCTGGTGCGCCCGCTGGTGTGGCTGCTGGTCTTTGCGGCGGGGTTTCGCGCGGCGCTTGGCCTGTCGATCATCCCGCCCTATCAGACCTATATCACCTACGAGACCTATATCGTGCCGGGGCTCTGTGCGATGGTGCTGTTGTTCAACGGCATGCAAAGCTCGCTCAGCCTGGTCTATGACCGCGAGATGGGGTCGATGCGGCTGTTGCTCACAAGCCCCTATCCGCGCGGCTGGCTGCTGTTTTGCCGGCTGTTCGGGGCGACGCTGATCTCGGTTTTGCAGGTCTATGCGTTCCTAGGGATTGCGGCGCTGTTCGAGATCACCATGCCTGTCTGGGGCTATGTGGCGGTGTTGCCGGGTCTGATTCTGGGCGGCCTGATGCTGGGCGCGCTCGGGTTGGTGTTGTCGAGTTTCATCAAGCAGCTGGAGAATTTCGCGGGGGTGATGAATTTCGTCATCTTCCCGATGTTTTTCCTGTCCTCGGCGCTCTATCCGCTGTGGAAGATGCGCGAAAGTTCGGAGCTTTTGCACGATATCTGCGCGTTCAACCCGTTCACCCATGTGGTCGAGTTGATCCGCTTCCTGCTTTACTTGCAGATGAACTGGCAGGCGCTCGCCTGGGTCGTGGGATCGACCGCGTTGCTGGGGGCGGTCGCGCTCTGGGCCTATGATCCGTCGCGGGCGCTGATGAAGCGCAAGGGGTGAGCGGCTCAGGACAGGCGGCTGCATCGCCAGCGGTGGATGCGCAAATCGGGGTGGCTTTCCATCCAGCGGGCGAGTTCGGGTTGGGCCGCGCGCAGGCAGGCGGCGGGGGACATGTCGCCGAGGATGAGGCGGTGGTCCTCGCATTTTGCCGGGGCGGCGGCCATGCAGGTGACAAAGAGCAACTGGATCATGCGGCGTCCTTTCTCGCTTGCGTCCATCCTCCCTTGGCTCAGTCTAGCGCCGTGTGCCGCGATTGCACGCCCGGAGACGCGGATCCGCGCAAACCTGTTGCTTTTGCGCGCCGCAGGCCGGATTTTTCGGCATGAAAGGGAGGTGCGGGTGCGTCTGAGACAGACCGAATCGCTCAAGGCGAAACTGGGGATCGGCGCGGCGCTCTTGGGGGGTGTCACGCTGGTGCTGGCGGCGATCCTCTATCTGGGGATGACGCGGGTCGCAGACCGGCTGGAGGCGGCGCTGGCCACCGAGACGCGGATGGCGCGCTACTCCACCCTGTCGCGCGAAGCGTCGACATTCATCGTCATTGCCACCGAGACGGTACAGACCGAACAGCCGCCCGAGGTGCGCGCCGACCGGCTGGAACCGGTGTCGGAGGCGATGGCGCGGACATTCACCCTGTTGCGATCCGATCTGGAAAAGGCGGTAGAGGAAGCGCGCGCATTGGGCCTCGACGCGCAATCGCGCCAGGCGACGCAATCGCTGGGGCTGGCGCGGATGGAGGCGCTGCTGGAAAACACGCTGCGGGCTCTGCGCGGGCCCGAGCGCGACCGTGACCGGCTGCGCGCCTATATTGACAGTTTTGCCAGCGGGTTCGATCCGCTGCTCAATCAGGCGGTCAATACCGAGATCATCCTGCGGGGCGAGGTGCTGGCCGGGATCGAGCGGCTGCGCGCGCGGCTGAGCCGGATCGCGATTGTCACCGGCATCGTGAGCCTTTTGCTGGTGGCCGGGTTCTACCTGTTGCTGATCCGTCCGCAATTTCGCCGTCTCGACCGGCTGCGCCGGGCCGCGCGCGAGATCGGGCAGGAGAATTTCGCCGTCGCGCTGCCGGAGGGCGGGCGCGACGAGATCGGGCTGCTTTACGCCGAGACGGACCGCATGGCGCGGGCATTGGCCGAGCGGCGGGACGCGGTGCAGGCGGAGTGGGACCGGCTGAACGAGACCATCGCGCAGCGTACCGAGGCGTTGCGCGCGGCCAATACCCGGCTGGAGGAGATCGACGAGAACCGCCGCCGGTTCTTTGCCGATATCAGCCATGAATTGCGCACGCCGCTGACGGTGATCCTGATGGAGGCGCAGATCGGGCGGCAGGGCGGGGAGGGGACCGCAGAGGCCTTTGCCACCATCGAGGCGCGCGCGGCGCGGCTCAACCGGCGGATCGACGATCTGTTGCGCGTGGCGCGGTCGGAGACCGGGCAACTGGCGCTTGATCCCGTCGCGGTGCCGCTGGAGCGGATCGCGGCGGAGACGGTCGAGGAGGTGCAGGCGGAGATCGACACAGCAGGGCTGACCCTGGAGGCTGGCGAGATACCGGCGGTGGCGGTCATCTGCGATCCCAACTGGGCGCGGCAGGTGATCGTCGGGCTGGTGCGCAACGCGATCACCCATGCCCGCGAGGGCGGTGCGCTGCGGCTTGCGGCGGAGGTGGACGCGCAGGGTGCGGGTCTCACGCTGACGGATAATGGCCCCGGTATTGCGCCCGATGCGCAGGCGCGGGTGTTCGAGCGGTTCGAGCAGGCGGGGCGCGGCCGTGGGCAGGGGTTTGGCATCGGTCTCGCGCTGGCGAAATGGGTGGTCGAGGCGCAGGGCGGGCAGATCGCGTTGATCAGCCCGGTGCCGCGCGAGGCGGCCCTGGGCGATGCACCCGGTACCAAGATATCGGTTCGCCTGCCGCGCGGATCAGTTTAGGCTCTGGCCCCATGAGCAAACAGTTGTTGATCGTCGAGGATGACCCGGAAATCACCTCGGCCCTGATGCGGGGGCTGGCGCTGCATGGCTATGAGGCCGAGGCCGAGAACCGCGCGGGCCGGGCCTTGGCACGGCTGGAGCGGGGGCGGTTTTCCTGTGCCATCGTGGATGTGATGCTGGGCACCGATAGCGGGCTCACGCTGGTGCGCAAGGCGCGGGAGCGGGGCCTGACCCTGCCGATTCTGATGCTGTCGGCGCTGTCGGACGTAGAGGACCGCGCGGCCGGGCTGGAGGCGGGGGCCGATGATTATGTGGTCAAGCCGTTTTCGTTTGACGAGTTGGTGGCGCGGCTGAGGGTTCAGGAATCGCGCGCCGATCATCGCCATCCCGTCGCGGCCACGCTCTGCCCGCGCGAGCGGGTGCTGTGCCGGGGCGGGGATGCGGTGACGCTGACCGAGCGGGAATATGCGCTTTTGGCGCTGCTCATCGACCATGGCGGCACGCCACAACCGCGCCACGCGATCTTTGACGCGCTCTGGGCCGCCGAGGGTTCGGCCAGTGAAAACGTGGTGGATGTGTATATCGGGTATCTGCGGCGCAAGCTGGCTGAGGGTGATTTTGGTTTCGAGATCAGAACGATACGCAGCAAGGGTTTTTGTATCGAGGGCACCGCGCCGCACACGGGCCCCCCTTGATGCCGACCAAAGTCTGCATATCTCTTATAAAATAAGAGTCGCCCGACTACGAGTGATCTGGCAGTCTGATACTGTCAAAACGACACATAAACGAGGAGGACCACTGTCATGGCATGGACCAAACCAACGCTCCGCGAAATCGAGTGCGGCATGGAAATCAACATGTACGGCCCGGAATTCGAAGACGACCGCGAAGTACTGTTCTGAAACGAGGGCGCGCGCGACGACTATGACTTTCCGCGCGCGCATACTCGGGGCGGCTGCCGGTGGTGGCCTGCCGCAATGGAATTGCGGCTGTCCCAACTGTAACCTCGCGCGAGCGGGGGACATCCCCGCTCAGACGCAGTCGTCACTGGCCGTGACGGCAGATGGTGCGACTTGGGCAATTCTCAATGCCTCTCCTGATATCCGGGAGCAGCTTGCGCGTGCCCCGTCTCTCCATCCAAGTGGGCTGCGCGAGCTGCCCCTTGCGTCCGTGCTTGTGACCAATGGTGACATTGATCATGTGGCGGGGCTTTTGACGCTGCGCGAGATGCAGGCGTTCACGCTGTTTGCGACGCTGGGCATTCATGAGGTGCTGGACGCCAATCCGATTTTCGACGCGCTGAACCGTTCGGTCGTGGACCGGGCGGCGATTGTGCTCGATACGCCGTTCGATCTGGTGCCGGGGTTGGAGGCCACGCTGTTTGCCGTGCCGGGCAAGGTGCCGCTCTATATGGAGGCGGGCGAGGTTCAGACCGATCTCGTGGGCGAGCAGACCGTGGGCGTGGAATTGCGCATCGGCGAGACGCGGGTCTACTACATCCCCGGCTGCGCGATGCTGACTGAAGGCCTTGCTACGCGTCTGGCAGGCGCGGATGCGGTGTTTTTCGACGGCACGCTCTGGCGCGACGACGAGATGCGGCGCGCAGGTCTGGGCGAGAAGACCGGCAAGCGCATGGGCCATATGTCGATGAGCGGGGCGGATGGCACCATCGCCGCCTTTGCCGGGCTTACCATCGGGCAGAAGGTTTTTGTGCACATGAACAACACCAATCCCGTCCTGCGCCCTGGCTCGATTGAGCGCGCCGAGGCCGAGGCGGCGGGATGGATCATTGGGCAGGATGGAATGGAGATCACGGCATGACCCCGTCGAAAGAGGAGTTCGAGGCACGGCTGCGGCAGATCGGGGCGGAGCGGTATCACGACCGGCACCCGTTTCACGCGATGTTGCATGGCGGCGATTGCAGCCCCGATCAGGTGCGCGCCTGGGTGATCAACCGGTATTACTATCAGCATTCGATCCCGATGAAGGACGCGGCCTTCATGAGCCGGGTCGAGGATCCCGATCTGCGGCGCATCTGGCGCTCGCGGATCGAGGATCATGACGGCACGGACACCAACGAGGGCGGCATTCGCCGCTGGCTGCGGCTGGCCGAGGCGGTGGGGCTCGACCCCGATTACGTGGCCTCTTGCCAGGGGGTGCTGCCCGCCACGCGCTTTGCCGTCGATGCCTATGTGCGGTTTGTGCGCGACAAGACTCTGCTGGAGGCGGTCGCCGCCTCGCTGACCGAGCTCTTCGCGCCCAAGATCCATGCGCAGCGCATCGAGGGGCTTTTGCAGAATTACGAGTTTGCCGATGACAGTTCGCTGTCCTATTTCCGAAATCGGTTGAAGGAGGCGCCTAAGGATGTGGCGTTCGGGTTGCAATGGGTGCTGGATCATGCCGATACCGCCGAAAAACAGGATGCCGCCGCCGCCGCGCTGATTTTCAAGACCGATGTGCTGTGGTCGCAGCTTGATGCGCTTTACGGGGCCTATGTGGACCCCGCCCGCATTCCTCCCGGCGCGTGGCAGCCCGGTGAGGGGCTGCTGATGCAGAGGGCGTCGTGATGAAACCTGCCGATATCCCCGCCCTGCCGCGCGGCGTGCGGCTGCATTTCGACCGCGTGCGCGAGACCTGGGTGCTGCTGGCCCCCGAGCGTGCGCTGACGCTGGATGCGGTGGGACATGCGATCCTGTCCGAGGTCGACGGGCAGCGCAGTTTCGGAGAGATCACGCAGATGCTGGCCGAGAAATACGAGGCGCCGCCCGAGCAGATCGCCCAAGACAGCGCAGGGTTTCTCTCGGCCTTGCGCGACCGTCGGTTTCTGGACGTGACTGCATGACCCAAATCAATCCGCCCATCGCCATGTTGGCCGAGTTGACGCATCGCTGTCCGCTGTCGTGCCCCTATTGCTCGAACCCGCTGGAACTGACCCGGCAGGAGAGTGAACTGGACACGGCGACATGGGTGGATGTGTTCCGGCAGGCGGCCGATCTGGGGGTGTTGCAACTGCATCTCTCCGGTGGCGAGCCGGCCTCGCGCCGGGATCTGACAGAGCTGGTTGCGGGGGCGCGCGATGCAGGGCTTTATACCAATCTCATCACCTCGGGCATCGGCCTGACCGAGCGTCGGTTGCGCGAACTGGACGAGGCGGGACTGGATCATGTGCAGCTATCGTTGCAGGGCACCGACCCGGCCATGGCCGACGAGATCGGCGGCTATCGCGGTGGCTTTGCCCGCAAGATGCAGGTGGCCGAATGGATCGGCGCGATCGGCTTTCCGCTGACGCTGAACGCGGTGCTGCACCGGCGCAACCTGCATCAATTGCCGCGCGCCATCGAGATGGCCGAGGAGATGGGCGCGCGCCGGATCGAGGTGGCGACGGTGCAATTCCACGGCTGGGCGCTGGAAAACCGGGATGCGCTGATGCCGACGCGCGAACAGGCGCGCGAGGCGACACGGCTGGTGGCCGAGGCGCGGGCGCGTCTGAAAGGGCGGCTGGTGATCGACTATGTGCCCGCCGATTATCACGAAGACCTGCCCAAGCGCTGCATGGGCGGCTGGGGCAGCAGCGGCCTAAACGTCATTCCCGACGGGCAGGTGTTGCCCTGCCACGCGGCCCAGAGCATCCCGCATCTGAGCTTTGACAACGTGACCGAGCGGCCCCTGCGGGAGATCTGGTCCGAGGGCGCGGCCTTCAACGCCTATCGCGGCACCGACTGGATGCAGGAGCCTTGCCGGAGTTGCGAGCGCAAGGAGATCGACTTTGGCGGCTGCCGCTGTCAGGCGATGGCGATCCTGGGCGATCCGAATGCGACCGATCCGGTCTGCGTGAAATCGCCCCATCACGGCGTCTTGCAGGCCAGTGCCGATGCGCATGCCACGCGCGATGACGCGGCGCTGGTCTATCGCGTCTCGCCGGAGCGGAGGAAGGTCACCACGCCCGGCTGAACGCGCGCCTCTTGCGATATCCGCGTGGCGGGGTACATCTAGGGAACCAAGCAAGGGGGGCAGGGCATGGAGGCACGGTTACGCGCAGGCGAGCGGCTCACCGAGTTGCCGGATGACAGCGACGCGCAGCTCTATTTCATCGGTCGCATCCGCACCCCCTGGACGCGGCGCGAGGATTGCCCGCGACAGGGCCGTCTCGATGGCCCCGACTGCCGGATCGAGGTTTTCGAACCCTGGCACGCCGCCCTGGAGGGGATCGGGGCCTATGCGCATCTGGAAATCCTCTATTGGCTGGATCGGTCGCGCCGCGATCTGGTGCGGCAGAACCCCAAGGGCGATGGCACCCGTTATTTCGGCACCTTCGCCCTGCGCTCGCCGCAGCGGCCCAACCCCATTGGCACCTCGCAGGTGCGGCTGCTGACGGTGGAGCCGGGGGCGCTGGTGGTGCGCGGGCTCGATTGTCTCAACGGCACGCCGCTGATCGACATCAAGCCTGACCGCTGCGAATTCACCCCCAAGGCCCCGCCGAACCCGGCCGATGGATGAGGGGTGGATCGCATGCGATTGATATTATTTATTTTAATGATGATAACGGGACCGGTGGCAGCGCGCGAGGTGACCGACAGCGCGGGCCGCGTGGTCACGGTGCCCGAGCGGGTCGAGCGGGTCTTTGCCGCCGGTCCGCCCGCCGCGATCCTGCTCTATATCCTCAAGCCCGAGGCGATGACCGGCTGGCCGCGCGCGCCGCATGAGTATGAACGGCCCTATCTGGCCGCGCCCTGGCGCGACCTGCCCGAAACCGGGCGGCTGACGGGGCGCGGCGGCGAGGCCAATCTGGAGCGGGTGTTGCAGATCGCGCCCGATCTCATCCTCGATTTCGGCTCGGTGCGGGGCACATATGCCGATCTTGCGGATCGCACGCAGGCGCAGACCGGCATTCCCTATGTGCTGATCGACGGGCGGTTCGAGAACACGCCCGCCGCGCTGCGCCTTCTGGGCGATATCCTCGGCGTGCCCGAGCGGGCGGAGCGTCTGGCCGCCCATGTCGAGAGTGTCTTTGCCCGGATCGACGCGATCCTCACGGAGGTGCCCGAGGAGGCCCGCCCGCGCGTCTATCTCGCACGTGGCCCCGAGGGGCTGGAGACCGGCATGAAAGGCTCGATCAACACCGAGATCATCGAGCGCGCGGGCGGGCGCAACGTGGCCGATGACGGGGGCGCCACGCGCGGCCTTGTCCGGGCCGGGGTGGAGCAGCTGATCGTCGCCAACCCGGAAATCATCGTGACATGGGATCGCAATTTTTTTGGTGCGGTGTTCGACGATCCGCTCTGGCAGGGCATCGAGGCGGTGCGCGAGGGGCGCGTGCATCTTGCCCCCACGGCCCCTTTCGGCTGGATCGACCGGCCGCCCTCGCTCAACCGGATGATGGGGCTCATGTGGATGGCGGGGCTGCTTTACCCCGACCGCTGGCAGGGCGATCTGCGCGCCGAGACGCGGGCCTTTTACGAGCTATATTACCACGTGCGCCTTGACGAGCTGGCGCTGGAGAGGCTGCTGGAATGGGCCGAGGGACGACCGCCCGAATGACCATGCCGCCGCTGGCGTGGAGCCTGACCACGGGCCTTTGCGCCGGGGTGCTGGCGCTGTGCTTCGCAGCCCTCATGATCGGCCCCTATGGCCTCTCGCCGGGAGAGGTGCTGACGGCGCTCATGGGGCGTGGCGAGGCGCAGGCGCAGATCGTGGTGTGGAACATCCGCCTGCCGCGGATCGGCGCGGCGCTCCTGGTGGGGGCCGCATTGGCGGCGGCGGGGGCAAGCTATCAGGCGCTTTTCCGCAATCCGCTGGTGTCGCCGGACATCCTCGGGGTCTCTGCCGGGGCCGGGCTGGGGGCCGTGGCGGGTATCTTCCTGTCACTGCCGGTGGCGGCGATACAGGGCGCGGCCTTTGCGGGCGGCATGGCGGCGGTGGGGGTCGTCACGCTTGTGGCGGGGCTGGTGCGCAACACCGACCGCACGCTGACGCTGGTGCTGATTGGCGTGGTCGTGGGCGCATTGGCCGGGGCGGCGACCTCGCTTCTGAAGGTGCTGGCCGATCCTTATGACCAATTGCCCGCGATCACCTTCTGGCTGCTGGGTTCGCTCGCCTCGGTGACCTCGGCGGATATTCTGCCCGCTCTGCCCGCCGTGGCCCTTGGCCTTGTGCCGCTGGTGCTGTTGCGCTGGCGGATCAACGTGCTGTCGCTGGGCGATGAAGAGGCGCGCGCGCTGGGCGTCGAGGCGGGGCGCACACGGTTTCTGGTGATCGCGGCGGCGACGCTGATCACGGCGAGCGTGACGGCGCTGGCTGGCGTTGTGGGCTGGGTCGGCCTCGTCATCCCGCATATCGCGCGGATGCTGGTGGGGCCGGGGTTCGGGCGTCTGCTGCCCACCTCGGTGCTGATCGGGGCGGGCTATCTGCTGGTGGTGGACACCGCCGCGCGCAGCATCGCGGCCATCGAGGTGCCCTTGGGCATCCTCACGGCGGTGATCGGCGCGCCGTTCTTCGTCTGGCTGCTGGCGCGCGGGCGGCGCGGCTGGTCATGAGGCTCGAGGCGCGGGACCTCTCCATCGGCTACGGGCGCGAGGTGGTGGGCCGCGGTTTGGGCCTTGCCGTGACACCGGGCCGGGTGACGTGCCTGCTGGGGCCGAACGGCTGCGGCAAAACCACGCTTTTCCGCACGCTTCTGGGCCTCTTGCCGCCGCTTTCGGGCGAGGTGCTGCTGGGCGGTGCGCCGATCACCCGGCTGAGGCGGGCCGAGATCGCGCGGCGCATCGCCTATGTGCCGCAGGCCCATGCGCCGCCCTTTCCGTTCGAGACGCTGGAGGTGGTGATGATGGGGCGCACCGCGCGGCTGGGGACCTTCGCGCAGCCCGGCGCGGCGGACCGGGCGGCGGCGCAGGCGGCGCTCGACCGGCTGGGGATCGGTGATCTGGCGGCGCGCGACTATTCGCGCCTCTCGGGCGGGCAGCGGCAGTTGGTGCTGATCGCGCGGGCGCTGGCGCAGGCGGCCCCGCTCATCGTGATGGACGAGCCGACCGCGAGCCTCGATTTCGGCAATCAGGCGCAGGTTCTGGCGCAGATCGCGGGGCTGGCGGCTGAGGCCGGGCAGGGCGTGATCCTGTCGACGCATGATCCCGATCAGGCCTTCGCGCTCGGCGCCGATGTGGTGCTGATGAGCGCGGGGCGGATCATCGGCAGTGGCGCTGCCGAGACGGTGCTGAGCGGTGCCGCGCTGAGCCGGGTCTATGGCCTGCCGGTCGCGGTGGAGATGACGGAAAGCGGGCGGCGCGTCTGTCTGCCCGCGCTGCGCGGCTGACCGGCGCGGCTTTTGCGTGTTTTCAACGCGGCGCGAAGTTGCTAAGCCCGCGCAGGACAGGCGCAAGAGGCGAAGATGACCACGATCAAGCTGCACAACACCCGCACCCGCAAAAAAGAGGTGTTCGCGCCTCTCGATCCCGAGAATGTGCGGATGTATGTCTGTGGGCCGACGGTCTATGACCGGGCGCATCTGGGCAATGCGCGGCCCGTGGTGGTGTTCGACGTGCTCTACCGGCTGCTGCGGCATGTCTATGGGCCGGAGCACGTGACCTATGTGCGCAATTTTACGGATGTGGACGACAAGATCAACGCACGGGCGGCGGAGAGCGGGCGCGCGATTGGCGAGATCACGGCCGAGACGACGCAATGGTTTCTGGATGACATGGCGGAACTGGGCGCTTTGGAGCCCAACCACATGCCGCGCGCCACGCAATATATCCCGCAGATGGTGGCGATGATCGAGCGGTTGATCGCCAAGGGGCACGCCTACGCCGCCGAGGGCCATGTGCTCTTCGCCGTGGACTCGTGGCGTGAGGGCTATGGTAAGCTGTCGGGGCGCACGGTCGATGACATGATCGCGGGCGCGCGGGTCGAGGTCGCGCCGTATAAACGCAATCCAATGGATTTCGTTTTGTGGAAGCCGTCGGATGAGGGGCAGCCGGGATGGGAGAGCCCTTGGGGGCGGGGCCGTCCGGGCTGGCATATCGAATGCTCGGCGATGGCATATGAATTGCTGGGCGAGAGTTTCGACATCCACGGCGGCGGCAACGATTTGATGTTCCCGCACCACGAGAACGAGATCGCCCAAAGCTGCTGCGCCCATCCCGACGGGGAGTTTGCGAAGGTCTGGCTGCATAACGAGATGCTGCAGGTCGAGGGCAAGAAGATGTCCAAATCCTTGGGCAATTTCTTTACGGTGCGGGATTTGCTGGATCAGGGGATACCGGGGGAGGTGATCCGGTTCGTGTTCCTGAGCACGCATTACCGCAAGCCGATGGACTGGACGGCGGAGAAGGCGCGTGAGGCGGAAAGCGAGTTGTTTGGTTGGGCACTCCAGACAACTGAAATGGAACCAAGCAAAAACGTACCAGATGAGATAGTTGAGCCTCTATGCAATGACCTAAATACGCACGGCTGTATTACGGCGCTTCGTACACTTTCAAAACAGGGAAGATACTCGGACTTGAAAGCCGGCCTTGGATTTCTTGGATTCGATCTCAAGGCTGATGAAAGTTCACTGAAAGCGTTCGAAAGGTTGTCAATTAGCGAAGAAAACAAACCTTTGATTGAAGATTTGATACAAATAAGGGCCGAAGCCAGATCAAAAAAGGACTTTGATACCGCAGACAAAATTCGAGACGGTCTAAAAGAAGCTGGCGTGTCAATTACCGACGATCCTGACGGAGGTATAACTTACAAGGTCGAGTCAGACTTCAACCCCGCCAAGCTGCAGGGGTTGATAGAAGAGGATTTGTGGGAATGACCCTGGCAGCAAAAAAGGGCATTGCCGCCGCCGCGCAGTGCCCGAACGCGGGTGGGCGCTGCCGCGTTGTGAGTGGGGCACTTTATGGTTCAGTCACATCCGATGCCGGAGCAGCAGGCAAGCGTTGCAGAAGCGCCCGCCCTGGGGGCGGTCGGGCGCTGCGCGGCGGTGTCTACGGCACCTTGATTCCGCGCGGGGGACGTGCCGAGACGGGGACGCAGAATGGCTAAGGAACGCCTTTACCTCTACGACACCACCCTGCGCGACGGGCAGCAGACCCAGGGCGTCAGCTTTTCCACGCCCGAGAAAATCCAGATCGCGGAGGCGCTCGACCGGCTGGGCGTGGACTATATCGAGGGTGGCTGGCCCGGCGCGAACCCCACCGACAGCGCCTTTTTCGACGCCGTACCGCAGACCCGCGCGACGCTGACCGCCTTCGGCATGACCAAGCGCGCCGGGCGCTCGGCGGAGAACGATGACGTTCTGGCAGCGGTGATGAATGCCGGGACCAAGGCCGTCTGCCTCGTCGGCAAGACCCATGATTTCCACGTCACTCAGGCCCTTGGCATCACGCTCGACGAGAATGTCGAGAACATCGCCAGATCGGTTGCGCATCTGGTCGGGCAGGGGCGCGAGGCGCTGTTCGATGCCGAGCATTTCTTTGACGGCTACTGTGCCAATCCCGAATACGCGCTGGAGTGCCTGCGCGCGGCCTATGAGGGGGGCGCGCGGTGGGTCGTGCTGTGCGATACCAATGGCGGCACCCTGCCCACCGAGATCGGGCGCATTGTGGGCGAGGTCATCGCGGCGGGCATCCCCGGCGACCGTCTGGGCATCCACACCCATGACGACACGGAAAATGCCGTGGCAGGGAGCCTCGCCGCCGTCGATGCGGGCGCGCGGCAGGTGCAGGGCACATTGAACGGGCTGGGCGAGCGCTGTGGCAATGCCAACCTGACCACGCTCATTCCGACGCTGATGCTGAAGCCGCCCTATGCCGAGGCCTACGAGTTCGGGGTGAGCCGCGAGGCGCTGAAAAGCCTCACGGCGGTGAGTCGGCAGTTGGATGAAATCCTCAACCGCGTGCCGCTGAGGCAGGCAGCCTATGTCGGCGCCTCCGCCTTTGCCCACAAGGCAGGGCTGCACGCGAGCGCGATCCTGAAGGACCCAAGCACCTACGAGCATATCGACCCCGAGACCGTGGGCAATGCGCGCATCATCCCGATGTCCAATCAGGCCGGGCAATCGAACCTGCGCCGCCGTCTGGCGGAGGCGGGGATCGAGGTGGCACCGGGCGATGCGCGGCTGGCGCGGCTCTTGGAGGTCATCAAGGAGCGCGAGGATCAGGGCTATACCTATGACAGCGCGCAGGCGAGCTTCGAGATCCTCGCCCGCAAGGAACTGGGGCAGATGCCGCAATTCTTCGAGGTCAAGCGCTACAAGGTCACGGTGGAGCGGCGCAAGAACAAGTATGACCGCATGGTGAGCCTGTCGGAGGCGATGGTGGTGGTCAAGGTGGATGGTGTGAAGAAGCTGTCGGTCTCCGAGTCGATGGATGCCGAGGGCCATGACCGTGGCCCGGTCAACGCGCTGGCGCGGGCACTGGCCAAGGATCTCGGCCCCTATCAGGAGCAGATCGCCGACATGCATCTGGTGGATTTCAAGGTGCGCATCACCCAAGGCGGCACCGAGGCGGTGACGCGGGTCATCATCGACAGTCAGGACAGCGCCGGGCGACGCTGGTCGACGGTGGGGGTCAGCCCCAATATCGTCGATGCCAGCTTCGAGGCGCTGCTCGATGCGATCAACTGGAAGCTGGTGCATGAGGGGGCGGTGTGAGCGTTGCGTTCGACGCCGATCTGACCGCCTGTGCCGATCTGGTGCGCCGCGCCGATCCCGCGCGGTTTCAGGCGGCGATGGCGGCGCCGGTCGCGGCGCGCGTGGTGCTATTTCCGCTCTATGCCTTCAATGTCGAGGTGGCGCGCGCGCCCTGGGTCACGTCCGAGCCGATGATCGCCGAGATGCGGCTGCAATGGTGGGTCGAGGCGCTGGAGGAGATCCGCGCGGGCGATGCGGTGCGGCTGCACGAGGTGGTCAGTAGGCTGGCGCGGGTGCTGGATGCGGAAGGGGCCGCGTTGCTGATTGACCTGATCGAGGCGCGGCGGTGGGATATCGAGCGCGCGCCGTTCGAGGACGAGGCAGATTTTATTCGCTATATCGAGGCCACATCGGGCAACCTGATCCGCGCGGCGACGCGGGCGCTTGGCCCCGCAGACGACGAGGTGCTGCGCGACGCAGGCTTTGCGCTTGGCCTTGCCAACTGGTTCCGCGCCATCCCCGCACTGGAGGCGGCGGGGCGCAAGCCCTTGCCCGACGGACGCCCCGAGGCGGTGCGGGACCTCGCTGCCGAAGGCTTGCGGCGGCTGGCGCGGGCGCGGGCGGGGCGCGTGCGCGTGTCGTCCGCGGCGGCCCCGGCCCTTTTTCCGTTGTGGGAGACGGGGCCGGTCCTGCGCGCGGCGATGCGTCGCCCGGCATCGGTCGCCGAAGGCACGCTCGAGCCGGCCCCGGCGCGCAGCAGGCTCGGCCTCATGCTGCGGGCGATGACGGGGCGCTGGTAGCGGCGTTCACTCCACCACCGCGACCAGATGCCAGCGCAGCGCGTCATTGGGCACCGGGTCGAAATGCGTGACCCGGTTCGACAACACCACCAGCTGCGTGACGTGGAACGGGATCAGCGTGCCCGAGGTCATGGCAAGATAGTCCTGCGCCTTGACGTAGAGCGCGCGCCGCTTGGCGAAATTGAGCTCGGCGCGGGCTGATTCCAGCAACCGGTCGAATTCGGGGTTGGAATAATGGGTCTCATTCCACTTGGCCGAAGAATGGAACGCCTCGTTCAGCGCCTGATCGGCGGGGCGCTCGCCCCAGCTGGTGGTGAAGGCCGGTTTCTTCATCCACACCGTTGACCAGTAGCCATCGGCGGCGGCATTGACGACATTGACCCGGATCCCGGCCTCGGCGGCCTGCTCCTGATAGGTGACGCCGATCACCGGCCAGCTTGGATCGAGCGAGGAGACATAGACATCCACGTCGATGCCGTCGTGCAGCCCGGCCTCCGCGAGCAGGTCGCGCGCGCGGTCGGGATCGGGCGGGCAGCGCATTTCGGCGCGGTACTGATCATTGGGCGCAACCGGCGTGTCGCAGGAAATCACGCCGCCGCCGTCAAGTGCGAGATCGAGCATTTCATCCCGATCCACCACGAGGCGCAGGGCCTGCCGCACGCGCGGATCATCGAACGGCTCGATATCGGTGCGAAAGGCCAGCCCCATCCAGTTGCCGGTGGGGATTTCCAGCAACTGATAACGCAAGGATTTGTCGAGCGCGCGGCGCAGCACCGGAGCGATGCCGCGCTCCATGTCCAACTGACCGCTGAGAAACGCCTGAAGCCGCGCCTGCGCGTCGGGCACGCCGATCACTTCGATCCGGGCAAGCGCGGGTGGGCCTTCCCAGTAGTCCTCATAGGCGGTCAGCACGGTGATCCCGTCGGGGTCGAATTTCTCGACCTTGAAAGGGCCGGTGCCGATGCCGGTGCGGTCCACAATGTCACCCGAGCCTTCTGGGATGATGCGCAGGCGCGGGTCCATCAATTGCAACGGCAGATCTGCAAAGGTCGACTCAAGCCGCATCCGCACGGTCAGCGGGCCGGTGGCCTCGACATGTTCGATCATCTTGACCGCGGCGCGCGCCGGGCTGCCATAGTCAGGATCGATCACGCGGGAGATCGAATAGACCACGTCATCGGCATCGAGCGTGCTGCCATCATGAAACCGCACGCCCTCGCGAATCTGAAAGGTCCAGACCGTGCCGTCCTCGTTGGGGGCCCAGCTTGTGGCGAGATCGGGCGCGGGCTTGCCACCGCGCCCGGGCCGCACCAGCCGGCTCTGGATCTTCTCGATGATCTGGAGCACCCGGCCCTTGGAGGCAGGATCGAGGCTCGACTGCGCGCCGAAGCCCACGTTATGGGCGTGGCGAAAGGTGCCGCTCGGCGCGGCGAGCGCCGGTGCGCAGAGCAGCGCGAGGCAAAAGGCGATCAGGATCGGCCGCATGTGGTCTCCTGTCCGGTGCGTGACACCAGTCTTGGCCAGCCGCGCGCGGGAAGGCAAACCTTTCCTCTTCGCGACCCGATCACGATTGAGCGCAACGCCCCCGCCCGTCTCATCCCGGCAGCGCCGCCAGATCGTCGTTCAAGGCGCTGTACATCGCCTCCGCATGGCGGATGCGCCCGCGCTTCATGTTTCGGTTCTCGACCCGGATCAGCGCCTCGATCCCGATGAAGAAGGGCAGGGTGCAGCGGCGCTCGGTCTCGGTCAGGGCAAAGGTTTCGGCAAATTGGTCAAGCACCGCCGCATCGACCCCGAGATGCCGCCGCTCCGAGGATAACAGGCCGCGCCGGCCCATATGCGCCAGACAGCGTGCGATATCCTTGCAGACCGGCATCTGCGCCGATCCGCCCAGGTCGATCCCGGTGAGACACGCGCCCCGCAGTACGAGATTGTTGGGGTGAAAGTCGCCGTGGCAGATCGCCATCCGCCATTCAACGCCCTGCTGCCGCGCTGCCAGACGGGCCAGATGCCGGGCGATGTCGGCCTCGATCTGGCGCAGCCGCGCGAAGGGCTGCTGGCCCCGCGCCCGTTCGGCGCGCGCCAGCCAGCCCTCGGGCCGCGCGGCGCTCCAGCTTTCGCTGACATCCGTGTAGCGCCGAAGCCAGGCGGCCGCCTGCTGCATCGGCACCCCGCGCGCCTCCGGCTCAAGTGACCACAGATGCTCCATCAGGGGGGCGCCCGCCACGCGTTCCACCACCATGATGCGCCCCTCGGGCAGATACGCCAGCGGCTCGGCCACGCGGTAGCGTGCGCCCTGCATCTGCGGCCAGATCCGTATGGCCTCGGCCCATTCGCGGGCCTGCCAGTCGGCCTCGGCCGGCTCCACCATCCGAAACACCGCCGGCCGCCCCTGCCAGTGCCCCGCCAGCACCGCGCGCTTGCCGGGGACGATGCGCAGCACCTCGTCGATCTCTGCCCCTTCCAGCGCAGGTGCGACAGCGCGCGCCTCATCCAGCCGCGCCTGCACGGCCATCAATGCTTCGGGATCGGGCGCGCGGCTTGCGGTCGGATAGGCGGGCGGTGACATGTCGGTAATCTTTCTCAGCCCCTGCACGGCGTCAACCGAATTGCACCCCTCGCGCGCCGGGTCTATGGTGCTGCGGAAAACTTCAGCAACAGGATCTTCCATGCCCGATACCCCCGTCAGCGAGATGAGCTTTGAACAGGCAATGAAGGAGCTTGAACAGGTGGTCGGGCGGTTGGAGCGTGGCGATGTGGCGCTCGACGAGTCGATCACGCTCTACGAGCGCGGGGCAGAGTTGAAGAAGCGCTGCGAGGCCAAGCTCAAGGAGGCCGAGGAAAAGGTCGCCGCGATCACCCTCGACAGCGATGGTCAACCCACCGGGACGCATCCCGTTTCGGGCGATTGACGCCGATGCAGCAAAGGCTCGCCGCCGATGCTGGTGCCATTCAGGCGCAGCTTGATCTGGTGCTCGGCACCTTTCCGCCCGGTCCGGTGACCGAGGGCATGGGCTATGCCACACGCGGCGGCAAACGCATTCGCGGCTTTCTGGTGATGGAGAGCGCGCGTTTGCATGGCGTCGACGCGGAGGCCGCGCTCTGGCCCGCCTGCGCGATCGAGGCGCTGCACGCCTATAGCCTCGTGCATGACGACCTGCCCGCGATGGATGACGACGATCTGCGGCGCGGGCAACCGACGGTGCATGTGCGGTGGGACGAGGCGACGGCAATACTGGTGGGCGACGCGCTGCACTCGCTGGCGTTCGAGATGGTGAGCGATCCGCAGACCGGCCTCAGCGCCGAGGTGCGCGCCGAGTTGACCCATACGCTCGCACGGGCCGCGGGCGGGCAGGGCATGGTGTTGGGGCAGGCGCGTGATATCGCCGCCGAGAGCACCGATGTACCATTGACGCTCGACGAGATCACCACGTTGCAGGAGGGCAAGACCGGCGCGCTGATCGAATGGGCGGCCACGGCGGGGGCCCGCATGGGCCGCGCTGACCCCGCGCCGCTTCTGACCTATGCCCGCGCGCTTGGCCTCGCCTTTCAGATCCAGGATGACGTGATCGACGTGACCGGTGATGCCGCTGAGGTGGGCAAGGCCGTGGGCAAGGATGCTGCGGCGGGCAAGGCCACATTCGTCTCGCTTATGGGGCTGGAGGCGGCGAAAACCCGTGCCGCCACCCTTGTTGAGATCGCCTGTGACGCTCTATCTTTGTATGAGACGCGTGCTGACAGCTTGCGGGATCTTGCCCGCTTCGTTATCTCGCGCCAGAGCTAGCCAATTCCCCCAAGGAGGGGCCCTATGCCAGACCGCCCGACCACACCGCTCCTCGATCAGGTGCACAGCCCCGCCGATCTCAAGCGGCTGAGCGACAGCCAGTTGGAGCGTCTGGCGCATGAGCTGCGCGCCGAGACCATCGCGGCAGTGTCGGAAACCGGCGGGCATCTGGGGGCCGGGCTGGGCGTGGTGGAACTCACCGTGGCGCTGCATCATGTCTTTGACGCGCCGCGCGACAAGATCATCTGGGACGTGTCGCATCAAAGCTATCCGCACAAGATCCTGACCGGGCGGCGCGACCGTATGCGCACCATCCGGCAAAAGGATGGGCTGTCGGGCTTCACCAAGCGCTCGGAGTCGCCCTATGACCCGTTCGGCGCCGCGCATAGCTCCACCTCGATCAGTGCCGCCTTGGGCTTTGCCGTGGCGCGCGATCTGGGCGGAGCCTGCCCCACCGGGCATGGCGACGCCATCGCAATTATCGGTGACGGGGCGATGTCGGCGGGCATGGCGTTTGAGGCGATGAACAACGCGGGCCACCTCGGCAAGCGGCTGATCGTTATCCTCAATGACAACGAAATGTCCATCGCACCGCCGGTGGGCGCGCTCTCGTCCTATCTCTCACGGCTTTACGCGGGCGAGCCGTTTCAGGAATTCAAGGCTGCCGCCAAGGGGGCGATCTCGCTGCTGCCGCCGCCGTTTCAGGAAGGCGCGCGGCGCGCCAAGGACATGCTCAAGGGCATGACCGTGGGCGGCACGCTCTTCGAGGAGTTGGGGTTTTCCTATGTCGGCCCGATCGACGGGCATGACATGGATCAGCTTTTGCCGGTGCTGCGCACGGTCAAGGCGCGGGCCACGGGGCCGATCCTCATTCATGCGCTGACCAAGAAGGGCAAGGGGTACGGGCCGGCCGAGCGCGCCCGCGATGGCGGCCATGCCACGGCCAAGTTCGATCTGGTGACCGGCGAGCAGAAAAAGGCCCCGTCGAACGCGCCAAGCTACACCAAGGTGTTCGCCAATGCGCTGCTCGATCAGGCGGCGCGCGATGACAGGATCTGCGCGATCACGGCGGCGATGCCGGATGGCACCGGCCTTGATCTCTTTGCCGAACGCTACCCGTCGCGCTGTTTTGATGTGGGCATCGCCGAACAGCACGCGGTGACCTTTTCCGCCGGGCTGGCAGCGGGGGGGATGAAGCCGTTCTGCGCGCTCTATTCGACCTTCCTGCAACGCGGTTACGATCAGGTGGTGCATGACGTGGCCATTCAGCGGCTGCCGGTGCGCTTTGCCATCGACCGCGCCGGGCTGGTGGGGGCGGACGGGGCCACCCATGCCGGCGCCTTCGATGTGGCCTTCCTTGCCAACCTGCCGGGATTTGTCGTGATGGCTGCCGCTGACGAGGCCGAACTTGTCCACATGGTCGCCACGGCGGCAGCCCATGACGCGGGCCCGATTGCCTTTCGTTACCCGCGCGGCGAGGGGTCGGGTGTCACCATGCCCGAGCGTGGCGTGCCGCTGGAGATCGGCAAGGGGCGGATCATTCAGAAAGGGGCCCGCGTCGCGATCCTGTCCTTCGGCACACGCCTCAAGGAGGTGATGGAGGCGTCTGAGGCCCTGCGCGCGCGCGGGATCACGCCGACCGTGGCCGATGCCCGCTTTGCCAAGCCGCTCGACGAGGCGCTGATCCTCGATCTGGTCGAAAACCACGAGGCGCTGATCACCATCGAGGAAGGGGCAATTGGCGGATTTGCGAGCCATGTCAGTTACTTCCTGAGCGAAGCTAAAGTGTTTGATAAGGGCTTCAAATTCCGCTCCATGGTGCTGCCCGATATCTTCATAGATCAGGCGAGCCCCGAGGACATGTATGCCGTGGCCCGGCTGAATGCCTCCGATATCGAGGCGCGGGTGCTTGACCTTCTCGATATCGCGCAGATGAGTGGCAAACGCGCCTGAACCGCCTATCTTGGGACGGGAAAGGAGATTTCCATGACCCGTATTGCCGCGCTTGTAATCGCCCTTGGTGTCGCCGGAGCCTCCGCCCATGCGCTCGATACGAGCGCGGGCACCGTGCGTGTGACCAAGATGGTGGACGGCCTTGATGCGCCCTGGGCGTTGGAGTTCCTGCCGGGTGGCGGGATGCTGATCACCGAACGCGACGGGCGGCTTTTGCATATCGCGGACGGTCAAAGCCGCGCCATCAATGGCCTACCGGAGATCGCCGCGCGCGGTCAGGGGGGCTTGCTCGACCTGCTGATCCCGCGCGATTTCGCGCAGAGCCGCGAGATCTATTTCACCTATTCCAAGCCGCAATCCGGCGGGGCGGGCACCGCCATCGGGCGGGCGCGGCTGGCTCCCGGTGCGGACCGCCTGAGCGACCTCACGGTGATTTTCGAGATGGAACCGGGCTCCTCCGGCGGGCGGCATTTCGGCTCGCGCCTGGTCGAGGGGCGCGATGGATACATCTACGCCACCATCGGCGAGCGCGGTGACCGGCCCTCGGCGCAGGATCTGGGGCGCGAGAACGGTTCGGTGATCCGTATCGCGCGCGACGGGTTGGTGCCGCAGGACAATCCCTTTGTCGATACGCCCGGTGCGCAGCCGGAAATCTGGTCCTACGGGCACCGCAATCCGCAAGGCGCGGCGCTGGACGGGTCAGGCACGCTCTGGGTTGTCGAACATGGCGCGCGCGGCGGCGACGAGGTGAACCGCATCGCCAAGGGGGCGAATTACGGCTGGCCGGTGATTTCCTACGGGCCGCACTATTCGGGGCTCAAGATCGGCGCGGGCACGACGAAAGAGGGCATGGAACAGCCCGCCCATTACTGGGATCCCTCCATCGCGCCCTCGGGGATGATGATCTATCAGGGCGACATGTTCCCCGACTGGCGCGGCGATATCTTCGTGGGCTCGCTCAAGTTCGACATGATCTCGCGGCTGGAGGGCACGCCACTGACCGAAGTGGAGCGGATCGAGAGCGCCGAGACCGCGCGTGTGCGCGATCTCGTCGAGGCACCCGACGGGTCGATCTGGTTTCTCAGCGTCGGGCAGGGGGCGGCCTATCGGATCACGCCCGAGTAACGCCCCATCGCCTCACGACGGGGTGAGATAGTCGTTCGGATCGACACTGTCGAACCCGTCGCGCACCTCGAAATGCAACGCTGCCGTACCGTCGCGGCGGATCTCTGCAATTTTCTGGCCACGGCTCACACTGTCGCCCTTAACCACGCTGAGCGCGCCCACGTTGGAATAGACCGTCAGCAGATTGCCCGCATGCTTGATGACGATGATCGGGATGCCGTTGGTATCTTCGGTGATCGCGGCGACGGTGCCGCTATCGGCGGCCTTGACGGCGGCGCCGGGGGCGGCGGCGATGTCGATCCCGTCATTGCTGCCCTTGGCATAGTCGCGTATGATGTCGCCATCCACCGGCACCAGCATGCGGGCCGCACCGGATGACGGAGCGGCACTTTCGGCCTCCCTCGCGCCCAGATCGGGGGCGGCCACCGTCTCGACGGGCTCGGATGTGGGCACGGTTTCCTCATCCGGCAGCGGTTTGGAGGCGCTTGGCGGCGTCGGCGTGGGCGAGCCCGCGCCAGGCGGCGGTACGGCGGCGGCCTCGTCCGCGTCGAAAGCTGCGGTCTTCTCGCCGGGCAGGGCCACCGGGATCAGCAGATACTGCCCCTCGCGCACCGAGAAATCGGACCCGAGACCGTTCCATTCGGCGAGACTGCGGATCGAGACATCGTAGAGCCGCGCGATGCTGAACGCCGTCTCGCCACGCTCGACCTGATGCCGGACCGGTTCGACACCGACCTTCTCCGCCGGCTCCAGCGGCGTGGCCTCGACGTTTTGCGCATCGGCCCGGCGGATCGCATCCCCGGCGAGGGCGTCGATATCCACATCTTCCGGCGACCGGATCGGGCCGCCTTCCGGCTCGGACACGCGACCGGGCAGGGCGATGACTTCGCCCTCGCGCAGCGGGTCACCGGTCTGGATGCCATTGTAGCGCGCCAGTTCCTGCGCATCTGCGCCGATCCGGGTGGCAAGCTGTGCCAGCGTGTCGCCGCGTCGCGCAACCGCCACCTGATAGCCCGGATAGGAGATGATGCCACGCGCGTCCGGCTCTGGCCGGGGGGCAGTGGCGTTGCGTGCCGCCTCGGCGGTGGAGGGCGCATCGCCGAACGCGCCGCGCATGTCGATGTCGAGCGGCCGGTCGCAGGCGGCGAGGGCCAGGGCCATGCCCGCCCCAAGGGTCAGGTGTCGTGGAAAGTGACGCATCTCGAATATCCTCATGTCCTGCCCCTTGTTGGCCGGGGCCTTTTCGTTACCCGTCGCGCCCCAGCCCTTCGACCAGCGGCACAAATCGCACCGGACGCAACTCATCATAATCAAACCCGGTCTCACTCCGGGTCACGCGGATCAAATGCTGCACCGCGTCCGACTGGCCCACGGGCACCACCATGATACCCCCGATTTTCAACTGCGCCAATAGAGGCCCTGGCGGGTCTTCGGCCGCCGCCGTCACGATGATCCGGTCGAACGGCGCCTGATCGGGCAGCCCGAAACTGCCATCGGCGGTGATTGCGGTGATATTGGTCAGATCGAGGTCGCGGAAAATCTCGCTTGCCTCGCTCACCAGCCGCTTGTGGCGGTCGACGGTATAGACGCGGCGTGCAAGCAGACTGAGGATCGCGGCCTGATAGCCCGAGCCGGTGCCGACCTCCAGCACCTTGTCGCGGTTCGATACCTTGAGTGCCTGCGTCATCAACCCCACCACCGAGGGCTGGCTGATGGTCTGCCCGCAGGCGATGGGAAGCGGCATGTCCTCATAGGCGCGTTCCGCGAAGTAGCCGCGGATGAAGGGGCCACGGTCGATCTTTTCCATCGCCGTCAGCACCGCCTTGTCGGTCACCCCGCGAGAGCGCAGCGCGAACAGGAACTGCATCTTGCGTTCCGCGATATGATCGGCGTCGTCGCTCATTCGATGGCCTTGAGCGCTTCCAGAGCGTCATGTGCGGTCAGGTCCGCGCGCATCGGCGTGACCGAGATATAGCCTTGCAGGTTCACATCGGCATCCGAACCGGGGCTGGTCGGCTGCTGCTGCGGCGCGCCTGTCACCCAGAGAAACCGCCGCCCCGAGGGCGCGACATGCGGCTCAACGCCGAACCCCATATCCCGGCGAAATCCCTGTCGGGCGGCGCGGATGCCCTTGACCTCGGATGCCGGGCAGGGCGGAAAGTTGATGTTGTAGAAGATGCCGTAATCATCCTTGGTCCACACCCCCTTGTCGAGCAGGCGTAGAAGGGTGGGCAGGCCGTGCAGCCGGGCGCATTCGAACGTGTCGTCGAGATCGCGATTGGCGGGGCCGTAATACTGGCTGAGCGCCACCGCCGGCACGCCCTGAAGCGCCGCCTCCATCGCGCCGCCGACGGTGCCCGAGTAGACCGCGTTTTCCGCCGCGTTGTTGCCCCGGTTCACACCCGAGAGCACCAGATCGGGGGGCGCGTCCTTCATCACGTCGTGCAGGCCCGCGAGGACGCAATCGGCGGGGCTGCCTTCGGCGGCATAGCGGCGCTCGGCCATCTTGGAGATCATCATCGGGCGGGTGTAGGAAATGCAATGCCCGACACCCGACTGCTCGAAGGCGGGGGCCACAGTCCAGACCTCGCCGTCTTCGCCTGCGAGGGCGGTGGCGACCTCTTCCAGCACCGCGAGGCCGGGTGCGTTGATGCCGTCGTCATTGGTGATCAGAATTCGCATGCCCGTGCCCCGCCTGTCGCTGTTTCGCCCCTGTGTAGCGGCGCGGCGCCACAGGGGCAAGGCGCGCGGGCGCTCAGATCAGGGCCAGAAGGCGTGCCGCTTCGTCTCTCGGATGCGCGAGCCCCGCGCGATCCTCGCCAGGGTGAAAGCGCGCGCGCGTGGCGGTGGCCATCGGCTGCGGCGTGAGGATGTGAACGCGCGGCCCGAACCTCTCGCTCTCGGCCTGCCAGCTTCGGGCGAGCGCGATCTGCGCGGCCTTGGTCGCCCCGTAGGCCCCGAAAAACTTTTCGCCCGCCTTTGCGTCGTCAAGGAATATCGCCTGTCCCGCCTCACCCAGAAGCGGCGCGATGAAGGGGATGAGGATGCCGGTCGCGTTCACGTTGCAGGCCACGGATTTGGACCAGTCCTTGTCGGAGAGATGCGCGGCGGGGGTGAGCGGCGCGGCATGCACCGCCGTATGCACCCAAAGCGCCAAAGTGCCCCAGCGGTCATGGACCGAGCGGCAAAGCTGCGCCATGGCCTGGGTGTTGGTGATGTCCATCGGTGCGAGCGTGGCGCGGCCGCCGCGCGCCTGAATGCGGTCGTCGAGTTCCTCGAGCGCGCCGGTGGTGCGCGCCACTGCGATGATGTGATGCGTGTCGCTCAGGGCCTCGGCCATGGCGGCGCCAAGGCCGCGCGAGGCACCGGTGACAAGAGCGAGGGGGAGATCGGTATCCTGTGTCATATGCGGGAAATCCCACCTGTCGCGGGGCAAATCAAGGACAATCGCTTGACTTTTGCGGCAGCGCGGCGAAAAAGTCGGGACGGACAGAGATAATGGAGGGACGCGACATGATGCGCGACACAGTTCTAGCAAAGGCCGTGATCGGCCAGGATACAATGCTGCGCAAGATCGGCCTCGTTCTGACGGGCTCGCTCTTCGTGGCACTTGCCGCACAGGTCAGCGTGCCGTTCTTTCCGGTGCCGATGACGCTGTCGACGCTGGCGGTGCTGATCGTCGGGCTGACCTTTGGCTCGCGCATGGGTGCCGCGACGCTGCTGGCCTATCTGGCCGAAGGGGCCATGGGCCTGCCGGTCTTTGCCAATGGCATGAACGGGGCGTCTCTGGTCGGCCCGACCGCCGGGTTCCTCTACGGTTATGTCGGCATGGCGTGGCTGGCCGGTCTGGCGGTGGAAAAGGGTCTGGCTCGCGGTGTCGTCTCGACCGCGCTGTGCGGGATCGCGGTCTCGGCGCTGCTTTATATCCCCGGCCTTGCATGGCCCGCCGCCGTGATGGGCAAGACCGCGCCGGAGCTTTGGGCGCACTGGATGGCACCGTTCCTGATCGGTGATGCGGTCAAGGCCGTGATCGCGGCGATGGTCGTCTATGGCGGCTGGAAGGCGCTGGAGGCGCGTCGCGGCTAAACCCGCACCGCGTTTGATTGAACGTCAGGCCGCGCCCGGGCAACCGGGGGCGGCCTTTTCTTATGGTGGGATCAGGTGCCGGGAAGGCGCAGTTCCTCGGCCCGCCCATTGCGCGACAGGATCACGACGCCCTCGCCAATGGCCGCGACGGTGGCGCGATCGAGCGTGTCGCCGGTCTCGACCCGGGCCACCTTGCCACCATCCACGCGCACCAAGGCCACGGCACTGGTCGGGCCATGCATGGTCCCGAGCAGGGTAATGCGGCGCAAGGGCAGGGCACCTTTCTGCGTCGCCGTGGCCAATGTGGCCGCAGGGGTTGATGTTTCGTTTGCCATGAATGCCTCGGGAGTTTCTTGTCTCTGCCCGCGCGTCTAAGCGGCGCGCGCGGCAGAGAAAAGCCCCGATTTCTGCACTGCGGCAGAAACTTGCCACCGCATGCCCCGGGATAGCAACCCCCCGCTTATGCCGTTGATGTGACCGCGGTCATTCGGCGGCTTTCAACTCGAAACCCTTGGCGATCATGTCCGAGGGCTCAACCGGATATTCCCCCGAGAAACAGGCATCGCAATATTGCGGGCACTTGGCATCGCGGCCCTGCGCCTCGCCCACGGCGCGGTAGAGCCCGTCGAGCGAGATGAAGCGGATGCTGTCCACGTTGAGATGCTCGCGCATCTCGTCCTCGGACATGGTCGCTGCCAGAAGTTTCTCGCGCTGCGGCGTATCGACGCCGTAGAAACAGGGCCAGGCCGTGGGCGGGCTCGCGATGCGAAAATGCACCTCCGCCGCCCCGGCATCGAGGATCATTTCCTTGATCTTGCGGCTGGTGGTGCCGCGCACCACGCTGTCATCCACGAGGATCACCCGCTTGCCCTCGATCAGGGCGCGGTTGACGTTAAGTTTCAGACGCACACCCATGTTGCGGATCTGCTCGGTCGGCTCGATGAAGGTGCGGCCCATGTACTGGTTGCGGATGATCCCCATCGCGAAGGGAATGCCCGATTCCTGGCTGTAGCCGATCGCCGCCGGCGTGCCGCTATCAGGCACCGGGCAGACGAGATCGGCCTCGACGGGGGCTTCGCGCGCCAGTTCCACGCCGATCTGGTGGCGGGTCTCATAGACCGACCGGCCGCCGATGAGCGAATCGGGACGCGAGAAATAGACATGCTCGAAGATGCAGAAGCGCGAGGACTGGCGGCGGAAGGGGTAATGGCTTTCGACGCCGTCCTTTTCGGAGATCACCACCATCTCGCCGGGGGCAATCTCGCGCACGAAGGTGGCGCCGATGATGTCGAGCGCGCAGGTCTCGGAACTGAGCACCCAGCCTTCGCCCAACTGGCCCAGCACCAGCGGGCGCACGCCCAGCGGGTCGCGCACGCCAATGAGCTTGCTGCGGGTCATGGCGACGATGGAAAACGCGCCCTCGACCCGGCGCAGCGCATCCTCCATCCGCTCTGGGATGTTGCGTTGCAGGGACCGCGCCATCAGGTGGATGATGCATTCGCTGTCGGAACCGGACTGGAAGATCGAGCCGCGCTCGATCAATTCCTTGCGTAGGGCATCGGCATTGGTGATGTTGCCGTTATGGGCGATCGCCGCACCGCCCATCGAAAACTCGCCGAAAAAGGGCTGCACGTCGCGGATCGCGGCGCCCTTGGCCCCGGCGGTGGAATAGCGCACATGCCCGATGGCCAGCGGCCCGGGCAGGGTTTCCATCAGCGATTGGCGAGTGAAGTTGTCGCGCACGTAGCCGAACCGGCGAACCGAGTTGAAACCCTGTTCGGGATCGTGGCTGACGATGCCGCCAGCCTCCTGTCCGCGATGTTGCAGGGCGTGCAGCCCGAGGGCTACGAAATTCGCCGCATCGGATAGGCCGATGACGCCGAATATACCGCATTCTTCCTTCAGTTTGTCGTCGTCGAAGGGGTGAGCGGGGGGCATTTGAGTAGACAAGGCTGGTTGCTCCGAATCCCGTGTCTGTCACTTGCGCCCGTCATACGCGCTCAGACCGGGCATGTCACGAAACTATCACAGAAAGCGGTTCGTGCGTCGCACCTGCGCCCCTTTACCTTGCGTCACTGCACAGTCGCATCGCACGATCCGATGAGGTCCTCGTATTGCTGCGTGATCCAGCCGAGCGCCTGTTCGGGATTGCCATCCTCGATCTTGCCGGTGAGCTGTGCAAAGACCCGCGCCGACCGGCTGTCGTCGATGATCGCAATGCTCTGTGAGCTGATCACCGTCTCGTAGACAAAATAGGCGATGGCGATGAGCAGCACGCCGCGCGCCACGCCGAAGACAAAGCCCAGCCCCTGATCCAGCCCGCCCAGAACCGAGCGTTGCACCAGCGAGGAAAACAGCGGCGTGATCAGCGAGGCCACGATCAGACCCAGGGCAAAGACCACCGCGAAGGCCCCGATCATCGACAGCTCGCAACTGTCGGCGATGAACTCGCCTACCACCGGAATTTCCTTGACCAACGGTTCGACCTGCGGCGCGAAGATGAAGGCGAGGATACCCGCCACCACCCAGCCCGCGATCGCCAGCGCCTCGCGCACGAGGCCGCGCGAATAGGCCAGGAGCGCTGAGAGCACGATGAAGAGCGCCACGACGCCGTCGATGATGGTGAAACCGTCCATAGCCTTGTCCTGTCCCTCTGAGCGCGCCTAGCCTGCGCCGAAAATATCACCCACGAACGCGGTCAGATCGCCCATCCGGGTCAGGCTGAGGCCGCTGGTGGCGCCGGTCTTGCCACCGGACGGAATGATCGCCGATGTGAAACCAAGTTTTTGCGCCTCTTTCAACCTGTTTTCGGACTGCCCCACCGGGCGCAGCGCCCCCGACAGGCTGATTTCGCCGAAAATCACCGTTTCCGCGGGCAGGGCCGTGTCTTCACGCGCGCTGAGCAGGGCCGCGGCGACCGCGAGATCGGCCGCCGGTTCGGAAATCCGCAGCCCGCCGGCCACGTTGAGATAGACGTCGAGCCCGGCAAAGGGGATGCCGCAGCGCGCCTCGAGCACGGCGAGGATCATCGCCAGACGTGCGCCGTCCCAGCCGACCACGGCACGGCGCGGCTGCGCGTGCGGGGTGGGGGCCACCAGCGCCTGCATCTCGACCAGCACGGGGCGGGTGCCCTCGATGCCGGAAAACACCACCGAGCCGGGCGAAGGCGCGCCGCGCCCCGACAGGAACAGCTCCGAAGGGTTTGCGACCTCGGCCAGCCCGCCGCCGGTCATCTCGAACACCCCGATCTCGTCGGCGGGGCCAAAGCGGTTCTTGACCGAGCGCAGGATTCGGAACTGATGGCCGCGCTCGCCCTCGAAATAGAGCACGCAGTCGACCATGTGCTCGACCACGCGGGGGCCCGCGATCTGCCCGTCCTTGGTGACATGGCCGACGAGGATCACGGAGGTGCCGAAGCGTTTGGCGAAACTGGTCAGCTCATGTGCCGCGGCGCGCACCTGAGAGACGCTGCCCGGCGCGGCCTCGACGGTGTCGGACCACATTGTCTGAATGGAATCGATGATCACCAGTTCGGGCTTTTCCGCCTCGAGCGTGGTCAGGATGTCGCGGAGCGAGGTGGCGGCGGCAAGCTTCACCGGGGCGTTCTCCAGCCCCAGGCGCTGCGCGCGCATCCGCACCTGTGCGCTGGCTTCTTCGCCCGAGACGTAGAAGGTCTTGAGGCCCGCAGCCGCAAACCTTGCGGCGGCCTGCAACAGCAGGGTGGATTTGCCGATGCCGGGATCGCCGCCCACCAGAACCGCGCTCGACGGCACCAGACCGCCGCCCAGAACCCTGTCAAGCTCGCCTATGCCCGACAGGGTGCGCGGCGGCGGGGCCTCTTCGGTCGAGAGATCCGTGAGTGTCAGCTGCGTGCCGCGCTTGCCGCCAAGCGTCTTGCCCTTGGGTCCGGTCGAGAGTGGGGCCTCCTCAACGATGGTGTTCCACTCGCCACAGGCATCGCAACGGCCCGACCAGCGGCTATGCACCGCGCCGCAGGCCGAACAGGTGAAGGTCGAGGATTTTGCCATGCCCCGGGTCATGCCCCAAGGGCGGACCACGGTCAAACCCGAAAATGCAGCGCGGTTACTCGGCGGCCTTCTTGCTGATGTCGATCACCGTGCCATCGGCGCGCAGCATCTCCTCCAGCCCGAGCTCCGGCAGCACCTCGCGCAGATCGTCGCGCAGACGGGTCAGCTGGCTCGCCGCGACGCTTTCCTCCAGATCCACCTCATGCGCCCAGTGCTTGAGCTCGCGGCTGATCTGCTTGGCCTGATCCAGCCGCGCGTTGAACGCCTCGACCTCCTGCTGCCTCTGGTGCAGGAATTGCCGGGCGCGGGCGACCTTCTCGTCGGAATAGACCTCGGCCAACTCGCGGCTGATATGCGACATCTGGGCGGCCACTTCGAGCAGGTCCGGCTCCAGCCCGCCCAGATCGGGATGCTCGCGCAGATAGGCCAGACGCTCGCGCACGGCGTCAAACTCGGATGAAAGCTGAAACAGCCCCGCGCGATCCGCCGCATGCGCCGCGTGATAGGCGCGGGCTACGTCCCGCATGCCGATATTGAACCGCCGATGCGAGGTTTCCAGCGCCATGATGCGGGCATTCGCGGGCAGGAAGAAGCACAGGAGCACCGCCAGAACGGTCAGCGCCACCTGCGCGATCTGCCCGGCATTGTGGTAGGTTACGCCCCCGAACCCGGCCTCGAATTCAAGCCAGGGCAGTAGGCCGATCGCCGCGCCGATGCTGGCCGCGCTCAGCGCGAGGGCGGCCAGAAGAAACAAAGCAACGGCAAGCCGTTGGAACAAAAACTGGGTCAGCAGCGTAACGGTTTTCAACTGTGCGGGCATGACTTCCCCCCTGAAAGATCATATCCAATATAGGCAAGTTTACGCCGATTGCGCCAAAGGCAAAGGGTTAATTCATTCAACACAGGCTCAACAAAGGGGGAGTGTTGCGTGACTGCGCCGGGTTGTTGCCGAAATGGCGACAGTTCAGGTGGCGCGCGGCGCTTTGTTCGCCAGATGGCCAAAGGCGATCGAGGCCAGCACGCAGGCGGTAAAGAGATAGAGCCCCCAGGCCACCTCGACCCGCGCCAGTCCCACGCCCTTGACCACGATGATGTAGAGCGCGATCAGGAAGATATCTGCCATCGCCAGCCTGCCCATCAGGTGCAGCGCGGGCAGGGCGCGGGGCACGAGCAGGTCGAACTGCACCAGCGCGAGGCCAATGGTCTTGAGATAGGGCGCGAAGAGCGCGAAGAAGGTGACCAGCAGGGCGAGGACGACGTCGCTCTGCCATAGCGCCTGAAGGCCGGAGATGATGCTGATTTCGCTGAGGCCAAACAATGGCAGCGCGATGCCCGCGCGCAACAGCGGGGCGAACCAGGCCACCGGAAAGAGGATCAGCAGGGTGAGATTGGCAAATCGGATCAAGATGTTTGCTCCGCCCGAGGGGTGGCGCGCAAAAATTCGCGAAATTTTGCCAAGAATTTTCGAAAATTCTTGGCGCCCGGTGTCACCTGACCGCCTCGATCGGGCCCTCGGCGCGGCCGTGGATGAACTGGTCAAGGTAGGGGTCGCCGGACTGGTCCATGTCGGCCACCGGCCCGGTCCATTGGATCACCCCGTCATGCAGCATCGCGACGTTGTCGGCGATGGCGCGCACGCTGGTCATGTCATGGGTGATGGTCATCGCCGTGGCCCCCATCTCCACCACGATCTCGCGAATAAGCTCGTTGATCACGCCAGCCATGATCGGATCAAGGCCCGTTGTCGGCTCGTCGAAAAAGATGATCTCGGGCTCGGCGGCGATGGCGCGGGCAAGGCCCACGCGCTTTTGCATGCCACCCGACAGTTCGGCCGGAAACTTGTCGGCCACGTCCGGTTTGAGGCCGACGCGGCGCAGTTTCTCGATGGCGATCTCGCGCGCCTCACCCTTGGGCCGTTTGAGCGAGCCGCGCATCAGGCGGAAGGCGACATTGTGCCAGACGGGCAGCGAATCAAACAGCGCGCCACCCTGAAAGAGCATGCCAAAGCGGGCGAGGAAGGCATCGCGGTCGCCGGTGGTGACATCCTTGCCGTCCAGCGTGATCGACCCGCTATCGGGCCGGATCAGCCCCAGAATGCACTTGAGCGCCACCGATTTGCCGGTGCCCGATCCGCCGATGATCACCATGGAAGAGCCGGACTCGATGGTCAGGTTCACGCCCTGCAGGACGCGGTTCTCGCCAAAGGCCTTATGAACGTCGCGCATCTCGATCATGCCGAAAAGAATACCTCTGTCAGGATGTAGTTGGACGCGAGGATCAGCACGCTTGCCGCGACCACCGCCGTCTTGGTGGCGCGTCCGACACCTTGCGCGCCGCGCCCCGAGTTCATCCCGTAATAGCAGCCCATCAGCGCCACGATGAAGCCGAAGACCGCGCCCTTGATCATGCCGGAGACGACATCCCATGTCTCGAGGAAATCAATCGTGTTGTGCAGGTAGGTGGCCGCGCCGAAATCGAGCCGTCCGACGCCAACAAGGAACCCGCCCATGATGCCGATCACGTCGCCCACGCCCACGAGCAGCGGCACCGCGAGGGTGGCAGCCAGCACACGCGGCAGGGTGAGGTATTTCATCGGGTTGGTCGAGAGAGTGGTGAGCGCGTCGATCTGCTCGGTCACCTTCATCGTGCCGATCTCGGCGGCAATGCTTGAGGCCACGCGCGCGGCGACCATGAGGCCGCCGAGAACCGGGCCGAGTTCGCGCGTCAGGCCGATGGCGACAATCGAGGGCACCACGGTTTCGGCGTTGAAGCGCGCGCCGCCCGCGTAGATCTGCAAGGCCAGCGCCCCGCCGGTGAAGAGCGCCGTCATACCCACGACGGGCAGCGACAGCCAGCCGATCTGCACCAGCGCGTGACCAAACTCGCGCCAGTAAAATGGCGGGCGCGCCAGATGGCTGACCGCGTCTGTGGCATAAAGCGTGATCCGCCCCATGCTCGCCAGCCCCGCCAGCACCGTGCGCCCGATCGACGCCAGAAAGCTCAGGATCAGACTCATCCGCCGATATAACGCCGCATGTAGCGCGCCCCCAGTGAGGTCAGGATTTCATAACCGATGGTTCCCGCATTATCCGCCAGCACGTCGATGGCCTGATGCGGCCCCAGCAGTTGCAGATGCGACGGGTCATATCCGAGATGGGTAATGTCGATGCCGATCAGATCCATCGAGATGCGGCCCGTGATGGAACAGGGTGTGTCGCCGTCCCAGAGGCTTGTTTTCGGCCCCATGGCGCGCAGGATGCCGTCGGCATATCCCGCCGCGACCGTGGCGATACGCATGGCGCGCGGGGCGGTGAAGTCGCAGCCATAGCCCACCGTCTCGCCCGGCGCGATGTCGCGACACTGGATGACAGGTATGTCGAGCGTCACCACCGGGCGCGCGTCGGTATAGGGCCGCCCGCCATAGATGCCGATGCCGGGTCGGGCAAGGTCGAAATGATAGTCCGGGCCCAGCAGGATACCGCCGGTATTGGCGAAACAGCGCGGCACCTCGGTGTCATCGGTCATCGCACGGAACGTGTCCAGTTGCTGCGCGTTCATCGCCTGATCGGGCTCGTCGGCGCAGGCCAGATGGCTCATCAGCATGACCGGGTTCTGCGCAAGCGCGATCTGGCGGACTGCCTGCCATTCCGTGGGCTCCATCCCCAGCCGGTTCATGCCGCTGTCAAGCTGCACGCCGAAGGGATGGCCCGGCAACGCCTCGGCATGGCGGATCATCTGGTCGAGCGAATTGATCATCGGCACGAGATCCATGTCGCCGATCATGTCCGCATCTCCCGGCATGTGGCCGGAAAAGACGTGAATCGCCACATCGGGGCCAAGTGCCTGCCGCAGGGCCACGCCCTCTTCGGCGACGGCAACGAAGAAATGCCGCGCGCCCGTGCGCGCCAAAACCCGCGCCACGCGGTCGACGCCGAGCCCGTAGGCATCGGCCTTGACCACGGCGGCGGTCTCGCCGCCGGTCATGGCATCGAGGGCGCGCCAGTTGGCGGCGATGGCATCAAGGTCGATGGTCAGGGTGGCGCTGCTCATGCGGGCGGTTTTGACAGGATGCGCGGGGGCGTCAAGGGGAAAGGCGTGCGGACTATCGCCGATTTCCGCACAGCGCGCTCCTTTCCTGCGCCGCCGCAGGCGGGCAGGGGCCAAAACACCCTCGGTCCTGCTGCTGGAAGCCGCGCTCAGAACCAGCTCTGAACGCCGCGCGCAGCACCCGATATGTCACGTCCCACACCGTCGACGGTGGCACAGCCTGCCAGCGTGGCGATGAGGACAAGCGCAATCAGTTTTCGCATGCTCCTGCCTATGGTTGTTGCCTGTTCTTATTCTTCTGCCTCGAACCACCAGACCTCGGGGAGGAAACCGATACCGTCCCCGTAAATCGGCAGCTTGTTCTCAGGATACTTCAACTGCGCCTTATGGGCAATACGGCCGACGCTGTATTGATGGATCGGGATCACGTAGCGCCCTGCCGTCAGGATACGGTCGAGCGCGCGGGTGGCGGCGACGAATGCGTCGCGGTCGCGCGCGCCCAGCATGGTGCGGATCATCGCCTCTGCCGCCTGTGATCGCATGCCCATCAGGTTGCGGCTGCCGGGATCGTCCACCCCTTCGGAACCCCAGTAATACATCTGCTCGTTGCCGGGGCTGAGCGACAGCGACCGGCGTATCATCGTGAGGTCAAAATCATACTGCGCCTCGCGCTCGGCATATTGCGCCTTGTCCACCGTCTCGACGTTGAGGGTGATGCCCAGCCGGGCAAGCGCGCGGGCATAGATATCCATCATTGCACTGGCCTGCGCGATCAGCCCGTCCTGCTGCAAGAGCACCGTCAGCCGCAGCGGCGCGCCTTGCGCATTGACCAGCCGCCCGTCCTCGACCCGCCAGCCCGCCTCGCTCAGAAGCTGCATTGCCCGGCGCAGGCCCGTGCGGTTGCGCGCGGTGCCGTCGCCTTGGGGCAGGCTGTATCCCTCCAGCGTTCCGGGCAGGAGGGTCTCGGCATAAGGCTCCAGCAATGCGCGCACGCGGCCCGTGGCGGGGCCGTGATCCATGCCCAGTTCGGAGTTGGAGAAATAGGACGTGATGCGCGGCTGCCGCCCGCCGGTCAGCGTGTCGTTGATATAGTCGAAATTGAACGCGGTGATCAGCGCCTCGCGAACCCGCCAGTCATCGAGCGGCGCACGGCGGGTGTTCATCACGAAGCCGGTCATCCCCGAGGGTTTCTGATGCGGGATTTCGGATTTCACGATTTCACCGCGCTCGACGGCGGGAAAATCGTATTCCTCAGCCCAGGCCTCGGCGTTGAATTCGCGCACATAGCTGATGATCCCGGCCTTGAACGCCTCCTTGAGAACGGTGTCGTCGCCGAAGAACTCGATCCGGATCTCGTCGAAATTGTTGGTGCCACGCCGGAACGGCAGGTCGCGGCCCCAGTAGTCGGGGTTGCGGCGCAGGGTGACGTGCCGGTTGACCTCGTAATCCTCGACCACGTAGGGGGCGGTGCCGATCGGGATATCGTCGATCCCCGCCTCGGCGATGTCGCGCCCCTGCCATTGCGCCTTTTGCAGGATCGGGCGCAGCCCGGCCAGCAGCGCCAGTTCGCGGTCGCCCTCGGTGAACTCCAGCCGGACGCTTCGCGGCCCGGTCTGCGCGATGCGCGCGACCTTGGACCAGAACGCCCGGTATCGGGGGTGGCCCTTGGTGCCCAATGTCTCGAACGACCAGATCACATCCTCGACCGTGACAGAAGACCCATCGGAGAATCGGGCCTCATCGCGCAGGGTGAACTCGACCCATGTGCGGGCCTCGTCCGTCTCGACCGATTCGGCCAGAAGCCCGTAAAGCGTGAATGGCTCGTCCCAGGAACGCCCCATGAGGGTCTCATGCGTGAGATGCGCCAATTGCCAGGGCGGGCTGCCGCGCAGGATGAACGGATTGAGCGAATCAAAGCCGCCGACATTGCCGGTTACAACCCGCCCACCCTTGGGCGCGTCCGGGTTGGCATAGGGCAGGGACACAAAATCAGGTGGCAGGGCGGGCTCGTCATACATAGCTATGCCATGCGCGGGCTGCCCGAGCGCCTGAGAGGACCCTCCTGCAAGGACCATCGCGCAAAGTCCGGCCCGTATCAGGCGGAATAATTCTGATCCCATTTTGGCGACAATCCTCAATCATCCTTGTTTGTCAGGGGCCGAGCGTAGAGGCGGATTAACGTCTTTTCAAACTTTTAGCTTGGACTGCGGCGCAGGATTGCTTATAAAGAGGTTACTGCTCGATAGGTTTCTTG
This sequence comes from Roseovarius sp. MBR-154, assembly GCF_053628595.1. Classification (NCBI taxonomy): domain Bacteria; kingdom Pseudomonadati; phylum Pseudomonadota; class Alphaproteobacteria; order Rhodobacterales; family Roseobacteraceae; genus Roseovarius; species Roseovarius sp. MBR-154. The sequence goes on along the minus strand of NZ_JBRJGR010000004.1, from coordinate 258,005 downwards.
CCTGTATGAAACCTGCCTCAATAACTTGACGCCCGCCTCGTGCGGGCGTTTTTTTTGGCCCGCTCTCAGCCTCGTGATCCTCATTCCCCGTGCAATTCGCAGATGCGGCACATATGCTGCGCGTGCATTCTGAACAAGGGAGAACAGGCATGAGCGTCAAGGGCAAAACCGCCGTCATCACCGGCTCGAATTCCGGCATCGGTCTGGGCATCGCGTGGGAACTGGCACGCGCCGGGGTCGATGTGGTGCTGAACTCCTTTACCGATTCGGACGAGGATCACGCGCTGGCCAAAAAGATCGCCGACGAGACCGGCACCAAGGCGCGTTACATCCAGGCCGACATGTCCGATGGCGACCAGTGCCGCGCGCTGATCGAAAAGGCCGGGGCCTGCGATATCCTGATCAACAACGCCGGCATTCAGCATGTCGCCCCGATCGACGAATTTCCAGCAGACAAGTGGAACGCGATCATCGCGATCAACCTCAATTCCGCCTACCACACCACTGCCGCCGCGCTGCCCATGATGCGCAAGGCGGGTTGGGGCCGGGTGATCAACATCTCCTCGGCGCATGGCCTGACCGCGAGCCCCTTCAAATCGGCCTATGTGGCGGCCAAGCACGGCATTGTCGGCATGACCAAGGTGGTGGCGCTGGAAACCGCGAAGGAACCGATCACCGCGAATGCCATATGCCCGGGCTACGTGCTGACCCCGCTGGTGGAGGCGCAAATCCCCGACACGATGGAGAAATACGGCATGGACCGCGACGAGGTGATCGAGAAGGTGATGCTGGAGCGGCAGCCGTCGAAGGAATTTGCCACCACCGAGCAACTTGGCGGGACCGCGCTCTTCCTGTGTTCCGACGCGGCGGCGCAGATCACCGGAACCACGATCAGCGTCGATGGCGGCTGGACCGCGCTCTGAGCCGATGCACGCTCGGCACTCCGCCCGTCACCCTCATTGATTCAGATCAGTGACGAACGGGCGGCACCATGCGATGATCCGGCATGGCAGACCCAACGACTTGCCCGCGACATGCAACGAAGGAAACCGTTTCGGCATGACCCGCAAGCCGACCCGCATCCGAATCCGGCCCGCCCCCGAGGACACCCCCGGGCCGCATCCGCCCGGGCGCTCTCCCGCGCCGCCGCCACCTGCGAAAGCGGTCGACCCGCACCCCCACGCCGCCCTCGACCGCAGCGCCATGGCCAGCCTCGCGCGCTTCACCGGCGGTCTGTCTCCTCATGCGATGATCGACGCCTGGAGCGATTGGGCCATGCATCTGGCCCGCGCGCCGGGGCGGCAGTTGGAACTGGTCGAACGCGCGCAGGCCAATGGCACGAAGCTGGGGCAATACGCCCTCGGTTGCATGGCGGGGACCAGGCCGGACAAACCCTTCAGCCCCGGGCGCTACGACACGCGCTGGACCCATCCGGGATGGCAGAAGGCGCCCTTCGCGCTCTGGCAGCAGGGCTTTCTGGCCAGCCAGGACTGGTGGGAAACCGCGACCTCGAACCTGCGCGGACTGCGCAACCTCAACGCGCAGCGCACCGGCTTCATCGCCCGGCAGATGCTCGACACGGTGTCGCCGTCGAACTTCCCGCTCGGCAATCCGGAAATCCTTGAACGGACCGCAGCCACGGGCGGGCGCAACCTGATCGAGGGGGCACAGCATTACGCCGATGACGCGCGCCACATCCTTGCGCAGGAACACCGCCCCGTGCCCGAGGCGTTCGCGCTTGGCAAGGTGCTGGCCGCGACGCCGGGCAAGGTGGTCTGGCGCAACGACCTGATGGAACTGATCCAGTATGCGCCTACCACCGACGAGGTGCAGGCCGAGCCGGTGCTGATCGTGCCGGCCTGGATCATGAAATACTATATCCTCGATCTCTCGCCCGAGAATTCCATGATCCGCTGGCTGGTCGGGCAGGGCTACACGGTGTTCTGCATCTCCTGGCGCAATCCGGGGGCGGAGCATGCCGAACTGTCGCTCGAGGATTACCGCAAGCAGGGCATCCTGCAGGCGCTCGATGTCATCAACGCGATCGTGCCGGGGCAAAAGGTGCACGCCAACGGCTATTGCCTGGGCGGCACGCTGCTGGCGATTGCAGCCGCGGCGATGGCGCGCGACGGCGACGACCGGCTGGCCTCGGTGACGCTGATGGCGGCGCAGGTGGATTTCGCCGAAGCGGGCGAGTTGCTGCTCTTTCTCGATGAAAGTCAGGTCGCCTTCCTTGAGGATCTGATGTGGTCGCAGGGCTATCTGGACCGGCCGCAGATGTCCGGCGCGTTCGCCGCCATCCGCGCCGAGGATCTGATCTGGTCGCGGGCGGTGCGGCGCTATTTCCTGGGCGAGCCGGACCTGCCCACCGATATCACCGTATGGGTCAACGACACCACGCGCATGCCCGCGCGCATGCATTCGCAATACCTGCGCGGCATCTTTCTCGAAAACCGTCTCTCGGCGGGGCGCTTCGCCGTCGACGGGCGGGTGATCGCACTCAAGGATATTGTCGGGCCACTCTTCGTGGTGGCGACCGAGACCGATCACATCGCGCCGTGGCGGTCGGTCTACAAGACCGCGCTGTTCACCGATTGCGACATGCAGTTCCTGCTTACCAAGGGCGGCCACAATGGCGGCATCCTGTCTGAACCGGGCCATACCGGGCGCCACTACCGGACCGGCCACCGCCCGGCCGGGGCACTCTACCGCGACCCCGACACCTGGCATGCGGCGCATGAGCCGGTGCCGGGCTCGTGGTGGCCGGAATGGGCGCACTGGCTGGCCCGGCACAGCAGCGGCCCGGTCGCCGCCCGCATTCCGGGCGCCACCGCGTCCTGTCCCGCGCTCGCAGACGCGCCGGGTAGCTACATTCATCAAGGGTAGGGCATGTTGCGTAAATGCCGGGCCCGGCATCGAGATTCTCGAGCCTGCGGTATCAGGCTCAGAGACGGGGCGCGCGTCAATCCCGCCCGGCGACGTGCCCCGGGATCAGGCCGGGATCAGGCGACCGCCATGCGGCGGCCACCTGATTTGCTATTGCGTACCGTACTGAAAACAGATCACTCTTCAATCACTCACGTCACTTAACGCGCAGGTCGCTGGCGGATCGGCCAAACGCGGCCTGCGCAAGGGTAGTTGGCACCTGCAATGTGGCGTAAATTGGCGCAGGTCCTGGTAAGGTTTTGTCATTCGGCGGGGCCTGCCCGTCTGCGATTGCACGTACCCGCCAACAGGTCGCGCAAGGGTTGCAATCACCCAGCCGAGGCCCGCGAAGAGCTGGACACGGAAGGAGAAGAGGCATGGAAATGAACCTTGGAATGCGAGCCGAGATTCGCGCGCTCCTGGATCGCGTGGCGGCCATGGTCCACGATACGATCATGCCGCTTGAGGCTGAATATCACGCCGAGGTGGGCAAGGGTGACCGCTGGACCTACACCCCCCGGCAGGCCGAGATCCTCGAAGGGCTGAAAGCGCGCGCCAAGGCCGAGGGGCTGTGGAATTTCTGGCTCACCGACAGCGCGCGGGGCTTTGGCCTGACCACGGTCGAATATGCCTGCTTCGCCGAAGCGATGGGGCGCACGCCGATGGGCGCGGAGGTGTTCAACTGCAACGCGCCCGATACCGGCAACATGGAGGTGTTCGAGCGCTATGGCACCGAGGCGATGAAGGCCGAGTGGCTCGCCCCGCTGCTGGAGGGCGAGATTCGCAGCGCCTACCTGATGACCGAGCCCGAGGTTGCCAGTTCGGATGCCACCAATATCGCCATGTCCTGCGTGCGCGACGGCGATCACTACGTGCTGAACGGTCAGAAATGGTGGGCCACGGGGGCGGGCGATCCGCGGTGCCGGGTCTATATCGTGATGGTCCGGACCGGTGGCGACGATCTGCCCAAGCATCAGCGCCATTCGATGATCGTGGTGCCCGCCGACACCCCCGGCATCGAAAAGCTGCGCCCGATGCAGGTCTACGGCCATGACGACGCACCGCACGGGCATATGCATTTCCGGTTCGAGAATGTGCGCGTGCCCGCAGAGAACATGCTGTTGGGCGAGGGGCGCGGCTTCGAGATCGCGCAGGGACGGCTCGGGCCGGGGCGTATCCATCATTGCATGCGCGCCATTGGTCAGGCCGAATCCGCGCTGGAGATGATGTGCAAACGCAGCCTCGCGCGCGAAGCATTTGGCAAACCGCTGGCGCAGTTGGGGGCAAACTACGATATCATCGCCGAATGCCGGATGGAGATCGAGCAGGCGCGGCTCCTGTGCCTCAAGGCGGCGTGGATGATGGATCAGGGCGATGCCCGCGCCGCAGACCCCTGGATCAGCCAGATCAAGGTGGTGGCGCCGCGCGTGGCGCTCAGGGTGATCGACGAGGCGGTGCAGATGTTCGGCGCACAGGGCATTTCACAGGATGTGCCGCTGGCCGCGATGTGGACCCATGTGCGCACGCTGCGCCTGGCCGACGGGCCCGACGCAGTGCACCGCCGACAGGTGGCGCGCGCGGAATTGCGCAAACACACGCAGGACCTGGTCTGAGGCGCGGAGTGGCGGTTGCCCGTCGGCCCCCCCACCCCGGCTGGCCCATCCGCACCGACATGCGTGCGCGCAGCCGGTGCCGGAACGCTCCGTCGGGCGGCGAACCGACGGGGCTCAGTCGAACTTGCGCGACGGTGCCAGCACTGTGGCCTCGCCGATCAGAACCTTCTTGCCGTTCACCAGACAGCGGCAGTCAAGCTGCACCCGCCGCTTGCCGTGGTCGATGCCCACCACCTCGACCTCGGCATGCACCATGTCGCCGGGGCGCACGGGGGCAAGGAATTTCAGCGTCTGGCCCATATAGACCGTACCGTGCCCCGGTAGCTGCTCGCCGATCACCGCCGAGATGAGACCCGCAGTGAGCATGCCATGCGCGATGCGCCCCTCGAAGATCGTATCCTGCGCGTAGGCATCATCGAGATGCACCGGGTTGCGGTCGGTCGAGACCTCCGCGAACATCTCGATATCGCGGTCGGTCACGACTTTGCGCAGGTGGCGCGTCATGCCCATCTCGATGTCTTCGATACAGATCGTGCCGCGCGGCATATTATCCAACATTTCCGCCCTCCGCTTGGTTTGGCGTGTAATATTCGGGCGGCTTCATGGCCCAAGTTGGAATTTTATTACTTCGCGGACGCAGAAAAAGCAAGCGGATTCTGTCAGCGCAGGAAACCGATCGCATAGGTCGGCGCCGACATTTCCTTTTCAAGATAATCGCTTAGCGCCTGTTCTTCGGGCTGCTGCGACGTTTTGGTCTCCTTCGCGGCCAGCCCGCCGGTGATGAAAAGGGAATCGATATCCTCGCCCATCGCGCCCTTGATATCGGTCTGCACCCCGTCACCGATGGCGAGGATACGGTGGTTTTCGACGTCGCGTCCCAAGGACGCCAGCCGCCGCCGCGCAAGATCGTAGATCGGCGGATGCGGCTTGCCGAAATAGAGGCTCTCACCCCCCATCTCGGTATAGAGTCGGGCGAGCGCGCCGGCGCACCATTCCCGCCGCTCGCCGCGATCCACCACGATATCGGGGTTCGCGCAGAGCAGTTTGAGCCCCTTCTGCTTGGCATAAAGGAACTGCGGGCGCATCTCGGCGGGGTCGGCATTGGGATCGAAGGGACCGGCGCAGACGATGCCCTCGGCCTCTTCCAGCGGCACGCGGGTCACCTCGACCGGGTCGTCGATGATCTGGAGCGGCTCGAAGAAACTCTCGTCATGGGCCTGGCCGATGAACCACAGCTTTTGCCCCACGACGCCGCGGAACATCGCCGCGCGGGCGCTGTCACCGGAGGTGGCGATGCTGTCCCAGGCATCGGTCGGCACGCCGAACCCGTCGAGTTGCCGCGCCACCGAGTCGCGGGCGCGCGGTGCGTTGGTCACCAGGATCACGGCGCCACCGGCCTTGCGGTAGGTCTGCAAGGCCGCAACCGCCTCGGGCAGAGCGCGCACGCCGTCATGCACGCAGCCCCAGAGATCGACGAAGAGCGCGTCGTAGCGGTCGGATACCTCGCTCAGGGCGGTGATGATACGGGTCATGGGCACGTCTCCTTGGCTGGCTCGCGCGCAGATATGGCAGGCGTGGTGCGGTTTGGCCAGCCGGGCGATCTGAGTATTTTCGCCATAAAGAAACGGGAAGCTGTCAGTCGCGATGCGGGCGCACGATATGGTAGTCGCCGCTCAGATAGGTCAGCGGCCGTTCGCCTGCGTTGCTGATCCGGGCGACCCGCCCGATGCAGATCGCGTGGCTGCCGTGGATCATCCGGTCGGTGAGCACACAGGAAAAGGCCGTCGCGCGTGGCAGGATGGGGCCGTGGGCATCGGGCTCGAAGGACAGGCCGACAAAGCGGTCCTCGGGATCGTCCGGCGAGGGCCCGGCAAAGGCACGCGCCACCTCGACCGCATGTTCGGCCAGGATATTGACGCAGAAGCCGCGGTTCTCGGCCACGGTGCGCGCGATCCTGCTGTCGACGCGCAGGCACACGAGCACTGACGGCGGATCGGCCGAGAGCGAGGTGAAGGCGCTGACCGTGGCCCCTGCGCGCCCCGCAGGCCCATCGGTCGTGACCACGGTGACGGTGCTCGCAACCTGCCGCATGGCCGCAAGAAAGGCGTCACGGTGCACGCTCAGGGTCTCTTGGGTCACGCGTCTCTCCTCGATTGGGCCTTATGGGTAGCGATGAAACATGGCGTGGTAAAGACGCCATTGCGACACCGCAGGTAGCGCGCGCTGCGCGGTGTTTCAAATCGCAAATGTAAACGCCACGCGGAGAGGGGCACTCCTCGCGTGGCGTCTCAGGCGCGGTCTGCCCGCGTCAGTTGGTGATGATTTCCGGTCCCATGAAGGTATTGGGCAGGACGGTCGATATCCATGGCACATAGGTGATGATGATCAGGAACACGAACAGCACCGCGAGGAAGGGCAGGGCAGCGCGCACCACCGCCATCATCGGCATGCCCGCCACGCCGGAGGTGACGAAGAGGTTGAGCCCCACCGGTGGCGTGATCATGCCGATCTCCATGTTGACCACCATGATGATGCCAAGGTGAATGGGGTCGATCCCAAGCTCGATGGCGATCGGAAAGACCAATGGCGCGACGATCACCAGAAGGCCCGAGGGCTCCATGAATTGCCCGCCGATCAGCAGGATCACGTTGACCACGATCAGGAACATCACCGGTCCAAAGCCCGCCCCGAGCATGGCATTGGCGATGCTTTGCGGGATCTGCTCGTCGGTCAGCACATGCTTGAGGATGAGCGCGTTGGCGATCACGAAGAGGAGCGTCACCGTGAGCCTGCCCGCCTCGAAAAGCGTTTTCTTGGTGTCGGGGTGCACAAACGCGGTGATCAGCGCGTGCGGCTTGCGCAGGAGGCTTGTGTTCTTGCCCTCGCCGGTGGTGGCGAGGGGCCCCATGTCACGGTAGATGAAGCAGGCGATGAAGAAGGAATAGACCGCCGCCACCGCCGCCGCCTCTGTGGGCGTGAAGATGCCGCCATAGATGCCGCCGAGGATGATGACGATCAGAAACAGGCCCCAGCCCGCCTCACGCCCCGAGGCCCAGATCTCGCCCCAGCCCTGCCAGTCGCCTTTCGGCAGGTTGCGGACCTTGGCGATGACATAGATCGTCGTCATCAGCATGAACCCGGCCAGCAGGCCCGGGATGACCCCGGCAAGAAACATCCGTCCGACCGACACATCGACCGAGGCCGCATAGACCACCATCACGATGGAGGGCGGGATGAGGATGCCGAGCGTGCCGGCGTTACAGATCACGCCGGCGGCGAATTCCTTGGTATAGCCGACCTGCCGCATGCCCGCGATGACGATCGTACCGATGGCCACCACCGTGGCGGGCGAGGAGCCCGAGAGCGCCGCGAAGAGCATGCAGGCAAATACCCCCGCGATGGCAAGCCCGCCCGGCAGGTGCCCGACGCAGGCGATGGAGAAGCGAATGATCCGCTGCGCCACGCCGCCCGTGGTCATGAAGGCCGAGGCGAGGACGAAGAACGGGATCGCGAGCAGGGTGTAATGGCCCACGAACGCCTCAAGCAGGGTGCCTGCAACCGAGGCGAGCGAGCTTTCGGAATAGATCAGCAGGAAGATGGTCGAGCTGAGACCGAGCGAGACGGCAATCGGCACGCCGATCAGCAGCAGCCCGATCACCATGGAAAAGAGAAGGACGACATCCATCAGTTGGATCCTCCGCGGCTGTCCTGCGCATGGCTTGCGCGGAACTCGTCAAGCTCTTCCTCGACCTCGTGGCTGGCCACCAGCCGGTCGACATCGCCGCGCCAGATGGCGACAGCCACTTGCGAAAAGCGCAGCACCAGCAGAAGCGCCGAGACCGGCAGCACGATATAGGGCACGACCTTGGGCAGTTTCTCGTAGGTTTCGCCGTAATTGATCATGTCCTCCAGAAAGCGGAAGGCACCGACCATCGGCACATCCTGCACCTCGTAAAAGCTCTGGCTGCGGGCCTCCATGTCGAAGCCGGTCGGGAACCAGCGCCCCGATGTGGGGGGCAGGTCGGCAAAGACCGCCCAGTAATCGTAGCAGCCCTTGAGCAGGAGCAAGGAGAAGACGAGGCAGGCCGTCACGGAGATGAGGGCGAGCACGCGGCGCGCCGGTTGCGAGACCATGTTGAGGATCGCGTCCACCCCCAGATGCGCGTGTTTCTTGACCGCGTAGGAGGCCCCCAGAAGCACCAGCCAGCCGAACATGAACACCGTCAGTTCGAGCGCCCAGAGGATGTTCGAGTTGAACATGTAGCGTGCCACCACATTGGCGAAGGTGATGAGAGTCATCAGTCCGAGCAGCACGGCGATCACCGTCTCCTCGATCTGGTCGATTAGCCCTGTCCTGTGCTGCATCGTCCCGGTTCCCTGATTTTTCAAAAGGTTCTTGCACGTCGGGCGGGCCACGGGGGCCCGCCCGATACTGATACCGATGCCCCGATGATGCGGGGCGGCACCGTCAATTCAGCTTTACGAACTGCTGTTGGAGGCCACTGCGGCGTCGATGTTCTCGGCTCCGACATCGCCCTTGAACTGCTCCCAGACGGGCTTCATCGCCTCAACCCACTTTTCGCGCTGCTCGGGCGTCAGCTGACGCACCTCGCCACCCGCGTCGATGATCGCCTGCTTGGCCTCCTGGTTGACCTTGGAGGAGTCGGCATTGCGCGTCTCGGTCACCTCGGCGACGATGGTCAGGAACTGGTCGCGCACGTCCGGCTCAAGGCTGTCGAGCCAGTCGACGCTGGTCACCAGCAGGTAGTCGATGATGCCGTGATTGGTCTCGGTGATGCCGTCCTGCACTTCGAAGAACTTCTTGCCGTAGATGTTCGACCAGGTGTTTTCCTGCCCGTCAACGACACCCTGCTGCAGCGCGCCGTAGACCTCGGAAAAGGCCATCTTCTGCGGGCTGCCGCCGATTGCCTCCATCTGTGCCACGAGCACGTCCGAGGATTGCACGCGGAACTTGAGGCCATTGGCGTCCGACGGCTCCAGCAGCGGCACATTGGCCGACATCTGCTTCATGCCGTTATGCCAGTAGGCGAGACCCTGAAGGCCGCGGCGCTGCATGCTGTCGAGCATCGCCTGACCGGTCTCGGAGGCCTGGAAACGGTCGACGGCATGCACGTCCGAGAACAGGAAGGGCAGGTCGAAGAGGCGGAACTGCTTGGTGAATTTCTCGAATTTCGACAGGCTGGGCGCAGCCAGCTGCACATCGCCCTGCAGCATCGATTCGAGCACCTTGTCATCGTTGTAGAGCGTGGAGTTCGGATAGACCTCCATGCACATGGTGCCGTTCATTTCCTCGTTGACGCGGCTTTCCAGCAGCGAGGCGGCGATGCCTTTGGGGTGCTTGTCGGTGTTGGTGACGTGGCTGAACTTGACGACGATCTCACCATCGTCACAGGCGGCCATCGCGGTGCCTGCGAAGGCGGTCAGCGCCAGTGCCGATACGGCAGCGGTCAGGAATTTCATGTGGGTCTCCTCCCATGGATTTCTGTCATTTCCGAAACGCCCGGTTCGGGGCGCGGTATCGCTATGGTGAGAGAATCATGCGCGCCGCTCAAGTTGTTGCGTGATTCTCGGGCGATTTGCCTGCTTTTTGACCTTTTATCAGTCTGTTGAAGGGTGAGTCTCACATGGCAGGTTTGCGCCTGCATCATGGCTTGTGCGGTAATCCGCACGTGCGCCGCCGCAAGTGTGCGGATTTCCGCACGTCCGGGGCAAGACTCAACGGCGATAATCCTCGGGCCGAATCCCGTAGCGCGCCAGCTTGTCGTAAAACGTCTTGCGCGGCAGCTTGAGCGCCTGTGCGGCCTGCGCCGCGCGCCCGTTCTGCCGCCCCAGCGCCGCAACCAAAAGCGAGCGTTCGACCCGCGCCATCTGTTCCGCAAGCCCCAGCTCCGCCGCCTCCGCCGCGCTGTCGGGCATGCCGAGCACAAAGCGCATCGCCGCCGACATCAGCGAGCGGGCATTGCCGGGCCAGTCCTGCGCCATCAGCGCGGCAAGGTGATCGGGGCTGATTTCGGGGGCCGAGAGCCCGGCCTGTTCGGCGGCCTGCGCCACGTAATGCCGAAACAGCACCGGGATATCCTCGGGCCGTTCCGACAGCGCCGGGATGCGCACGCGCAGCACCTCCAGCCGATAGAAGAGATCGGCGTTGAAGCGGCCCTCGGCAGCGGCCTGCGCCAGTTCGGCCGTGCTGCCCGCAATCAGCCGCGCCTCACCCCCGGGATCGAGCCGTTCGAGCAGCGAATATTGGCTCACCTTGGGCAGAGCCATGATTTCGTCGAGAAAGAGATTGCCGCCCGCCGCCTGCGCATAGGCGGCATCGAGCGCGTCGGGATCGAGCCCCGCCGCCGCGCGCTTGACGAAAGGGCCACTCGCGCCCCGCGACATCAGATGGATGACCTCGGCCACCTTGGAGACACCCGCGCCGGGCGGGCCGGTGACCAGCACCTCGGTACCGGCACGTGCTGCCTGTCGCACGGTCTGGCGCATGTCTTCGGCCAGGTGCGAGGTGCCAAAGAGCATCCGCGCCGCCGGGTCGCCGGTTTCAAGCTGCGCCTTCAACCGGCGGTTCTCCAGCACCAGACGGCGGTTCTTGAGCGCGCGTTCCAGCACCGGGATAAGCTGATCCGGCGCACAGGGCTTCTCGAGAAAATCGAACGCGCCGTCGCCCATCGCCTTGACCGCCATCGGGATATCGCCCTCGCCGGTCAGCAGGATCACCGGCAATTCATCGTCCAGCGTGCGGGTATAGCTGAGCAGGTGAAACCCGTCGCGCCCCGGCATGCGGATGTCCGACAGGATCACGCCGGGAAAACCGGGCGCGATGTGGTCCTTGGCCTCGATGAAGGATCCGGCGGCGCGTACCTTGTAATCCGCCAGTTCCAGCGTCTGCGTCAGCGCCTCGCGCACGGGGCGGTCGTCATCGACGATCAGCACCTCGCCGATCATGCCGCCCCCTCCTGTTGCTCTGCCCATGGCTCCAGCTCGACGGTGAATTCCGCGCCGTGGCCGGTATTGGCCCCGCTGATCTTTCCGCCGAAGCTCTGGACGAGGCCATAGGAGATCGACAGGCCGAGCCCCATCCCGTCGCCCGCACCAATCAGCTTGGTGGAATAGAACGGATCGAAGATTTTCTCCGGCTCCTCGATACCCGGCCCGGTATCCGACAGGCGCAGCGTGACCGGCGCGCCATCGGTAAGGGTGATCGAAAGGCGGCGCTCGGCGCTATCGGACATGGCGTCGGCGGCATTGGCAATCAGGTTGAGCACGACCTGCCCGAGCCGCACCTCGCCGCCGCGCACCGGAACGGGCCGGGCAGGGGGCTGCCAATCGACCTTGATGCCATCCTTGGCCAGCCGTTCGGCGGTCATCTCGAGCGCGGACTGCACAACCTGCACCATGTCGACGCGGGTCACAGGCTCGTTCTCGTTGCGCACGAAAGCGCGCAGGTTGCGGATGATGCGGCTCATCCGGTGGGCCATCTCGTCGATGCGGGCGAGGTTCTCGGCGGCCTTGTCAGGCGTGCCACGTTGCAGGAACGCGCCACCATTCGCGGCGAATTGCCGGATCGCCATCAGCGGCTGGTTGAGCTCGTGGCTGATCCCGGCGCTCATCTTGCCAAGCGCGCTGAGCTTGTCGGCCTGCACCAGTTCGGCCTGTGCGCGGCGCAGTGCAGCCTCTGCCTCCTGCCGCTCGCGGATCTCGCGGCGCAGGGCAAGGTTGGTCTCTGTGAGACTCGCCGTGCGGTCGGCGACGCGGCGTTCCAGTTCGGCATTGGCGCGCGCCAGCGTGCGGCGGCGCTCCTGCGCGAAAAGCAGCAGCGCGCCAAAGAACAGGAGCAGCCCGCCCACGGCCCCCGCCTGCAACATCGCGATGCGCCGCGCGGGGGCCACATCGACCAGCGCCGCGCCGGTCATGCCGATGCGCGGCAGCGCCTCGCTGACCTGAAGCGCGCGGCGCGGCAGGTAGGGGCCAAGATCGATCTGCCAGATCTCATGCGGGCCGCTGCGGGTCTGCGTGAACCGGACCGGCGCGCCTCCAGGCGGCACCAGCTGCGCCTCACCCGGCACCTTGCCCCAGCCCAGCAACTCGGAGCGGTTGGACATGAAGACGCGGCCCGCCTCGTCGACCAGAAACACCGCCGTCTGCAAGCCGCGCCAGCCGAATTCGACATTCTCGGCATTGGCCACGGCGATCAGCGCGCCGTTGACCCTGCCATCCGCGCCAAAGGACGGGGCGGCGAATTGAAACAGCCGTGACGTGCCCGAGGCCTGCATCGAGTGGGTCGTGCCAAGCGCGCCGTCCATCGCCCGGGCAAATGCCTCGGAGCCGGTGAGGTTCGGCGGCGGGGTGCCTCGGGTGCCCGCCAGCAGATCGCCCCGAGCGTTCACAAAATAGAGCCCGGTCGCCCCGGTACGGTCTGCCGAAGCGGTCAACAGCCGGTTCGCTGCCGCCTCCTGATGCGGGGCGCGCGCGCCGGTCAGCACGGTCAGCGTCGGATGCCCGGCCAGCGCCACCGCCTGATCGCGGTAGCGTTGCAGATCCGAGACCAGCCCGCCCAGCACCAGCGACATATCCGCCGTGCCCCGGCGCGCCAGCGCGTCGAGCGCCTGGCCGTAGCCATACTGCCAGACCGCTCCGGTCACCAGGGCAGTGACCAGCAGGAACGGGGCGACAAGCAGGGTCCGTGAGGCGCGGAGAAACATGGGGGCCAATCTATCAGCGCGCGCCAGCGCTTGACCAGCGGCAATCCGCTCAGGCGCGGCCCGCGTCCGACGAGAGCATCAGCGCCGAGACACCAAGCCGACCGAGCGCGGTTTCCCACTTGTCGGCATCGCGGGTGGCAAAGACCAGATCCATGTCGGCCTCGCAGGTGAGCCAGCCATTCTGTGCAATCTCCGCCTCAAGCTGCCCCGGCCCCCAGCCGGCATAGCCAAGCGCCAGAAGCGCATGGGTCGGACCACGCCCCTCTGCAAGATCCTCGAGGATGTCGAGCGTCGCGGTCATCGCGAAGGCGTCGTTCACCTCAAGCGACGAGATCGCCGAGTGATAGCCACGATCATGCAGCACAAAGCCGCGCCCATGCTCCACCGGGCCGCCGAAATGCACCGGAAGGTTGCGCATTTCGATGCCTGGCGTGATCTCCAACTGTTCCAGAAGGTCGCGCATGCGCAGCTCCTGCGTGGGCTTGTTGATGATCAGTCCCATCGTCCCTTCGGCGGAATGGGCACACAGGAACACCACCGCATTTGCGAAACGCGGATCGCCCATCTCGGGCATCGCAATCAGTATTTTTCCTGTCAGATCGGTATTATCCGTCACCGTTTGCCTCTCGTCGTGGTGACTCCAGAATGGGGGCGCGCGCCGCCCGGTGCAAGGTGGGCGTTCACCTTGTGGCAAGATTTCTCGCTGGAATGTGAGTTGGCATTTCCGGCGGAATCCCCCATTTGATACTCATGTTCAAAATGCTGATCCCCCTAATCGTGCCGGTTGCACTGGCGTTCGCGGCCCCGGCATCGGCGCAATCGGTCGATGACATGGTTACGGTCTCCGTGCTTCCGGGCTGGCGGATGCAGGATGGCAGCCATATGGCGGCGCTGCGGTTCGAGATGGAGCCGGGCTGGAAAACCTATTGGCGCGCGCCGGGTGACGCCGGGATTCCGCCGCGCTTCGACTGGCGCGGCTCAAGCAACCTCAAGACGATCGAGATCATCTGGCCGACGCCGCAGCAAACCATGACCAGCGGGTTGCGCACCATCGGCTATGAGCACGATCTGGTGCTGCCGGTGCGGCTCACCCCGGATCGCGCGGATCAGCCGATCTCGCTCGCCGCAGAGATCGAGATCGGCCTGTGCAGCGATATCTGCGTGCCCGTGCAGATGGAGACCGGACTCGAGCTGCCGCTTGGCCCGGGAGAGCGCGATCCGAGGATTGCCGCAGCGCTCGCCGCGCGGCCCTACACCGCCGAGGAGGCTGGGGTGGGGCGGGTCGCCTGCACGGTCGCACCGCTGGCCGGGGGCGGCATGCGCCTGGTGGCCGAGATCGAGATGAAACAGATGGGCGCGCAGGAAATGGTCGTGGTGGAGACGGGCAATCCGCAGCTCTGGATCGCGCACACCGACACGCAGCGCACCGGCCAGACCCTGCAGGCCGAGACCGAATTGCACCACGTTGAGGGGCTGGGCTTCATGCTCGACCGGTCGGGCCTGCGGTTCACGGTGCTCAGCACCGGGGATGCGGTGGATATCCGGGGCTGTGCCGCCCCTGATCCGGCGTAGCGTTCCGCCTCAGCGCCGCACCCCAGCGCCCCACCTCAGCGCCCGGTGCGCCGGGCCGGGCCACCATCGGGCAGGGCGATATTGGCGACCTGCTCGGAAATCGGATCGTTGACCAGCGGATGCGCCTGCGAGCGGAACGCATCCGGGTCGCGCATCTTCTGCCAGTTGTTGCCAATATAGACCTCAAGCCCGGAAAACGCCGCCTTGTAGCCCATCTTGGGGCTGCCGGGCACCCAGTAGCCCAGATAGACGTAGGGCAGGTCATTCTCGCGTGCGATCTCGATATGATCCATGATCACATGGGTACCGAGCGATGCCCGGGGCATGTCGGGCTCATAGAAGGAATAGACCATGCTCACCCCGTCATCGAGGATGTCGGTGAGGCAGACGGCGATCAGCGCATCCTCCTCGGGGTCGCTATATTCCACCACCCGCGTGCGGATCGGCGTTTCCTCGATCATCGCGGCAAATTCGAACGTGTCCATGTCGGCCATGCCGCCGGTGGCGTGACGACTCTCCAGATAGCGGCGGAAGAGGTCGTATTGATCCTCGGTCGCCCAGGGCGAGGTCGCCCGGCGCTTGAGATGCGCGTTGCGGCGCGCGGTGCGCTTCTGGCTCTTGGAGGCGGTGAACTCCGCCACGTTGATCCGCGCCGAAAGACAGGCCGCGCAATCGGCGCAGGACGGCCGGTAAAGCACGTTCTGCGACCGGCGAAAGCCCTGTTTCGACAGCCCGTCATTCAGGCGCTGCGCGCCCTCGCCCTGCAGCGCGGTGAACAGCTTGCGTTCCATCCGCCCCGGCAGGTAGGGGCAGGGCTGCGGTGCCGTCACATAGAACTGGGGCGCTATGGGAAGCGTGTGTCGCATTGGGGTGTTCCGCGTTGTCCTTGGCCGCGACGATAACAACCATCATCGTTCCCGCCAAGAGCCTTGTCACGCCTCTGTCACATCGCGGCGCGGCGGTTGACGGCGACGCTGCCCAGAACCAGATCGCTCAGCCCCTGACCGCGCGCTCCGGTCAGCATCAGGACGATGGAAATCACCTGCAGGATCGGCAGGGCAAAGGAAATCGTCAGCCCCAGCGTATGCGCAAAGGCGAGCCCCAGGTCGAAGCGCTGGCCATCGGACCCGCGAAACTCGATCGCCATCAGCCGCATCCCCCATGTGGCCGAGCCGCGCGCGATGGTCACCACCCGGTAGGCAAAGCCCACCACCGCCATCAGCACCGGAAAGAAGAACAGGCCCGTGAAGGCGGTGAAGGGCACGATCAGCAGGCAGATCGCGATGATCAGGATGGTATCGACGATAAACGCCACCAGCCGCTTGGAGGCCACATCGGCATAGAATTCCGGTTGCCGCTCCGGGTCGGGCAGGTGCCAGGTGATGTCGCTCATGCGGGGGCCAATCGGGTCTGGGTCATGTCGCATTAGGATGGGCATGGGCGGGGCATTTGCAAGGGGTCAGCCGGTGAAAGCGGCCCCCTGCGCGCCGGAAATCCCCATCAGGCGCTCCGGTGCGATGCCGAAAAGATGCCGGGGCGTGCCCGCCGCCGCCCAGACCTCTGCGAAGGTCAAGAGATGCGGATCGAAGAACGCGCGCGGACGCGTCAGGTGCCCCACCGGCGACACGCCCCCGATGGCAAAGCCGGTCTGCGCCCGGATCAGCGCGGCATCGGCCTTGCCAAGCGCCTCACCGGCCACGGCACTCGCGCGCGCATCGTCGACACGGTTGGCGCCCGAGGTGACAAAGAGGATCGCCGTGCCGCTCAGTTCTCCGCGAAACATGATCGACTTGGCGATCTGCGCGATATCGCAGCCCACCAGATCGGCGGCCATCTGCGCGGTGGTGGCATTGCCGATCTCGACGGGCGTGATCTCCAGCCCGGCGTGCTCTAGCGCACTGGTCACGCGGGCCAAGCTCTTGCTCATGGTAGTTCTCCGGTTTTTTCCCCTTATTTCAACTCCGTCAGCCATTGACCAGACCCGCCCGCCTTGTATCACTCGTGCCATGACATTCACCGACCGCCTGACCCGCCTGCCGCGCCCCTTTGATCCCGCCGAGGGAGAGGAGGCGCGCGCCGCGCTGCCCGATCTACACGATCCGGTCTCGGATCTGCTGGACGGGGCAGGGGGGTGCAGCCCGTTCCTGAAGACGCTGATCCTGCAGGAGGCGACGTGGCTCGGGGCCGCATTCAACGCGCCCGAGACGGCGCTGAAGGGGCTGTTCGATGAATTGAAAGAGGTGCCGCCGGACCGTCTCGGCCCGGCCCTGCGCGAGGCCAAGCGGCGCGTGGCGCTGCTCACCGGGCTTGCAGATCTGGCGGGCGTCTGGCCGCTGGAGGAGGTGACGGGCCGTCTGACCGATTTTGCCGATCTGGCCTGCGATCTGGCGCTGAAGTCAGCCCTTGGTGCGGAAATCCGACGCGGCAAGCTGCCCGGCATGACCGAGGCCGACATCGCCACGGGTGCCGGAATGGTGGTGATCGCCATGGGCAAGATGGGCGCGCATGAGCTCAATTACAGCTCCGATATCGACCTCATTTGCCTGTTTGACGAGACCCGGTTTGACCGCGATGATTTCCACGAGGCGCGCGCCAGTTTTGTGCGCGCCACGCGCAAGATGTCCGCCCTGCTCAGCGACCGCACCGCCGAGGGCTATGTGTTTCGCACCGATCTGCGGCTGCGTCCGGATTCGGGCGTCACCCCGGTCTGCATGGCAATGGCCGCCGCCGAGACCTATTACGAGAGCCTGGGGCGCACATGGGAGCGCGCGGCCTATATCAAGGCGCGGGCCTGCGCGGGCGATATCGCGGCGGGCGACCGCTTTCTGTCCACGCTCACGCCCTTCGTCTGGCGCAAGCATCTCGACTTCGCAGCCATCGAGGACGCCCATAACATGCGCCTTGCGATCCGCGAGCATAAGGGCTTGGGCGGGCGCCTCTGCCTTGAGGGGCACAACATGAAGCTGGGGCGCGGTGGCATCCGCGAGATCGAGTTTTTCACCCAGACACGGCAGTTGATCGCGGGCGGGCGCGACACCGATCTGCGGGTGCGCGGCACGGTGCCGGGGCTGGCGCGGCTGGCCGAAAAGGGCTGGATTCCCGAGAGCGCCGCCGAGACGCTGACCCGTCACTACCGCTTTCACCGCGAGGTCGAGCACCGGGTGCAGATGCTGCGCGACGCGCAGACGCATCTTCTGCCGAATTCGGCCGAGGAATTCGACCGGCTCGCCGCCTTCATGGGCCGCGACACGGAGGATCTGCGCACCGATCTGGAGGCGCGGCTGACCGAGGTGCATGACCTGATCGAAGGGTTCTTCGCGCAGGATTCCGGGGCCGAGGACTGCGCCGTGCCCGACGCGCTCGACGGCGATGTGATCGCCCGCTGGCCCAGCTATCCGGCGCTGCGCTCCGCGCGGGCGGTGGAGATTTTCAAACGGCTGAAGCCCGATATCCTCGCGCGTCTCGCCCGCACCACCGAGCCGAATGAGGCCCTGCTGGCCTTTGACGGCTTCCTCTCGGGCCTGCCTGCGGGGGTGCAGGTGTTTTCGCTCTTCGAGGCCAATCCGCATCTGATCGACCTGCTTGTCGATATCGTCGGCACCGCCCCGGTGCTGGCGCAGTATCTTTCGCGCAATGCAGGCGTGTTCGACGCGGTGATCGCCGGGGATTTTTTTGCCGACTGGCCGGGGCGCACGACGCTGGAGGAGGAACTGGCGGCGCGGCTGGCGCGCGAAGCGGATTACGAGCGTGCCCTCGATGCCGCCCGGCGCTGGCACAAGGAGTGGCATTTCCGCGTCGGCGTGCATCACCTGCGCGGTCTCATCGACGCGGATCAGGCGGGGCAGCACTATGCCGATCTGGCGGGCGCGGTGATCGCGGCGGTCTGGCCCCGGGTGATCGCGCAATTCAGCGAGAAACATGGCCACCCACCGGGCCGGGGCGCGGTCGTGGTCGGCATGGGCTCGCTCGGGGCCGAACGGCTCAACGCGGGGTCCGATCTCGACCTGATCGTGATCTATGACGCGGGCGATGCGGAGGGCTCCGACGGCCGCCGCCCGCTGACGCCGCGCCCCTATTACGCGCGGCTCACCCAGGCGATGATCACCGCGCTGACCGCACCGATGGCCGAGGGGCGGCTATACGAGGTCGACATGCGGTTGCGCCCCTCGGGCAATCAGGGGCCGGTCGCGACCAGTTGGCCGTCGTTCCGGAATTACCAGCAGAACGAGGCCTGGACATGGGAGCATCTGGCGCTGACCCGGGCGCGGGTGATCACCGGGGATGCAGGGCTCGCCAAGGATGTCGAGGCGTTCCGTGCCAGCCTCATTGCCGAGAAATCCACGCCCGAACCCGCGCTTGCATCGGTCAAGGAAATGCGCGCCCGCGTGGCCGAGGCCAAGCCCTCCGACGGACCCTGGGATGCCAAGCTGGGGCCGGGCCGCCTGCTCGATCTGGAGCTTGTGGCGCAGGCCGGGAACCTGATGGCGGGGCAGGCGGCGCGTGATGTGGCGTCGGGCTTTGCGGGCGGTGTCGCAATCGGCTGGTTGAGTGACGCCGACAGCGCAGCGCTCACACGTGCCTATGCGCTTTGTTGGCGCGTGCAGATGGTGGCAAGGCTGATCAGCGACAAGACGCTCGCGCCCGACCGCATCGGCGAGGGCGGCGCGGCATTCCTGCTGCGCGCGACCGCAGAGGAGACGCTGAGCATGCTGGAAGACCGGTTGACCACCACCTGCGCGGCGGCGGCGGAGGTGATCGACGCCTGCCTCGACCGCACCCCCGGAGAGGGCTGAGCCATGGCCATGCAGCGCGATCCGCTCGACCCCAAGGGGCTCATCCGCGAAGCCTATCGCATCGACGGGATCGGGCCGGGCGAATGCCGGTCGATCTTTCTTGACTGGGCGCTGTCACAGCCGCAGGAGGACGCCCCGCAGGTGGCGATCGCCGCGCTGATCGAGCAATATGCGCCCGACAATCCCGATCACCCGATGACCCGGGTCCTGCACGAGGGGATGGAGAAATCCGCCCCCGCGCGGCGGCGCGGTGGCTGGCGGTCGCGCCCGCGAGAGAGCTGAAACAAGGCCGCGGATCTTGCCCCCGTGCCCCGCGAATGCACGCAAAATGCGCTGAATTGGTCTCAAATGCGCCCTATTGGAGCGTCATCTTCCGGTTGCACGAACAACAGGCAACGCCTTGGAGGACACCATGATCGCATTCCGTCTCGCCGCCGCACTGGCTCTGGGGTTTGGCCTGTCGGCCTGCGCCAACGTCGATACCGCCAGCCGAAACGCCCCGCTCGACAGCCCGATGATGCAGCCGGTGCCGGTCTCGCTCGACATTCAGGACATCCGCGTCTCGGTGCCCGACACGCTGCGCGTGTCCGGGGCCAACAGCTACTATCCCGGCGGCGACATCGTCTGGCGTGAAGACCCCCCCGGCGACCGCCACGCGCAGGTCAGGGCGATCTTCGAGGCCGCATTGCAGGATGGCGTGGCGCAGATGCCGAGGGGGGCCGTGCCCGCCGTGCTCGACGTCACCGTCACCCGCTTTCATGCGCTCAGCGAAAAGGCCCGCTACACCATCGGCGGGGTGCACGCGGTGCAATTCGAATTCGTTCTGCGCAACCCCGACACCGGCGCGGCCTATGGCACGCCGAAATTCGTCAAGGCCGATTTCAAGGCGTTCGGCGGCCAGAAGGCGATCAATGCCGAGCGTGAGGGCATCACCCAGAAGCGGCGCATCTCCGAGCAACTCTCGAACGTGATCCGCGCCGAATTGCTGGACCCCGAAGGCTACCACGTGCAGGCCCTCGGTCTCATGGGCGCGCTCAATCAAATCTGATCTTTCCCGGCAGTGGGAAACGGCGTAAGGGGGGCGGCATGACAGCGCCCCCTTATCCCGTGATCCGCCTGAAACCCAAGACCGACGCCCGCGCCATCCGGCACGGCGCACCTTGGGTATTCGACAACGAACTTGTCACCGACCGGCGCACCCGCGCCCTTGCCCCTGGCACGGTCGCCGTGCTGGAGGATGCCGAGCGCGCGCCGCTTGGCCTCGTGGCGGTCAACCCCGCCTCTCGTATAACGGCGCGGATGCTTGACCGCGACGCGGGCGCACGGGTTGATGCGGCGTGGTTCACGGCGCGGCTCTCGCGGGCGCAGGAATTGCGGACCCGGCTGTTCGAGCTGCCGTTCTATCGGCTCGTCCATGCCGAGGCGGATGGCCTGCCCGGCGTTGTGATCGACCGCTTCGACGACATCGCCGTGATCCAGCCCAATGCGGCCTGGGCCGAGGCGCTGCTGCCCGAGATCACGGCGGCGCTGCAAGAGGTGACAGGCGTCTCGACCGTGCTCAAGAACGCCTCGGGCCGCGCGCGCGGGCTCGAAGGGCTGGACGATCAGAGCACTGTTCTGGCGGGCACGGCCCCCGATGGACCGGTGCCGGTGCCGATGAACGGGGCCACTTATATGGCTGATCTTCTGGGCGGGCAGAAGACCGGCATTTTCTACGACCAACGCCCCAATCACGCCTTTGCCGCGCGTCTGGCTGACGGCGCGCGGGTGCTCGACATGTTTGCCCATGTCGGCGGCTTTGCCTTGGCCGCGCTTGCCGGTGGGGCCACGCATGCGCTTGCGGTCGATGGCTCCGCCCCAGCGCTCGATCTGGCGCGCGAGGGCGCGGCGCGGATGGGACAGGATGCCCGTCTCGACACCCGCAAGGGCGATGCGTTCGAGGTGATGGAGGCACTGACGCAGGAGGGGGCGCAATTCGACGTGGTGATCTGCGACCCGCCTGCTTTTGCCCCCTCGAAACCGGCGCTCGAGAAGGGGTTGCGCGCCTATGAGCGGGTGGCGCGGCTGGCGGCGGGTCTGGTGGCCCCGGGCGGCTATCTGGGGCTATGCTCCTGCTCGCATGCCGCCGACCTCACGCGCTTTCGCACCGCCTGCAATCGTGGCATCGGGCGCGCGGGGCGCGCGGGCGCGCTCATTCACACCGGCTTTGCGGGGCCGGATCATCCGCTGCATCCGCAACTGGCGGAATCGGGCTATCTCAAGGCGCTCTTTTACCGGCTATGAAGGTCCTGCTGGATACCTGCGTGATCTACCCCACGGTGATGCGCGAGATGATCCTGGGCGTGGCCGGCGCAGGGGCCTTTACCCCGCTCTGGTCCGAGCGGATCATCGCCGAATGGCTGCATGCGGCGGCGAAACTGGGCCCCGAGGCACAGGCACAGGCGGCGGGCGAGGCGGCGCTGATGGCGGCACGCTGGCCCGAGGCCCGTGTTGGCTACACACCATCTCTGGAGGCGCGGCTCTGGCTCCCCGACCCGGCGGATACCCATGTTCTGGCAGCCGCCATCGCCGGGTCCGCCGATGGCATCCTCACGTTGAACGCGCGTGATTTCCCGCGCAACGTCCTAGCCGAGGAGGGGCTCTGGCGGGCCGATCCCGACGGGTTCCTGCATGGTATCTGGCAGGCGCAGCCGGGTCAGGTCGCGGCGGTGGCCGAGGGCGTTCTGGCCAAGGCGCGCCGCCTGTCGAAAGACGATTGGGAGATGCACCCGCTGTTGAAAAAGGCCCGCTTGCCGCGTCTGGCCAAGGCGCTTGGCGCGGCACCGTAATACCGCGCCTCGTCACCTCAGGCGTCTTTCTTACGCAACTCCTCGGGCGTCTTCTGCCCCGGATAGACCAGCCCCGCCGAGATCACCAGCTTGGCGGCGTCCTCGATGCTCATGTCGAGTTCGATCACGTCCTCGCGCGGAAAGAACAAAAGAAAGCCGCTGGTCGGGTTCGGCGTGGTCGGCACGAAGACGCTCAGCAGGTCGCTGCCGGTTTGCGCCTTCTGGTTGATCTCGCCCTTGGCTTCGGTCGAGATGAAACCGATGGCCCAGATATCCTTACGCGGATATTGCACCAGACAGGCCTTTTCGAAATTGCTTTCCGTCTGGGCAAAGACCGTCTCCGCGATCTGCTTGACCCCCGAATAGATCGACCGCACCACCGGCATGCGGTCAACCAGCGATTCCGCAAACCGGATGAGCGAGCGCCCGATCAGCCCCTTGGCGACCCACCCCACAAGCACGGTGAAGATCAGGAAGATCACCACGCCCACGCCGCGCAGGTTGATGCCGATATACTGCTCGGGCTGGTAGCGGTCGGGAATGAGCGGCAGCACGAACCCATCGACCCAGCCGATCAGCGTCCACATCAGCCAGATCGTCAGGCCGACCGGGGCGATCACCACCAGACCGGTCAGAAAACTGGTGCGCAACCCGCCGAACCGGGCAGGTTTCTTCGGCGCGATCGGATACTCTTCGAAGGGCGTGGTCATGGCAACTCTCGGCACAGAACGTGGGTTATCTATGCGTATTGCGTCCCCCCCACAATGGTCCGCACAGGGGTCTCGGCAAAAAACCCCGGCGGGGCTTGCGCAGGCGGACAGGGACCGCTATACGCGCGGCACTGAAATCCGCAGGCATGGGCGGGCTGACGGGGGAGACATCCCCGTTGCAGTCCACCGGTTGAAGCATCCCGCTTCTCACCCCGTGCCAAGGCGCAAACCGGAAAAGGAATACGACCATGGCTCTTCCCGAGTTCACCATGCGTCAGCTCTTGGAAGCTGGCGTTCACTTCGGCCACCAGACGCAGCGTTGGAACCCCCGCATGGGCGAGTTCATCTACGGCGCGCGCAATGGCATCCACATCATGGATCTGACGCAGACCGTGCCGATGCTCGACGCGGCACTCAACGCGATCCGTGAATGCGTTGCCAAAAACGGCCGCGTGCTCTTTGTCGGCACCAAGCGTCAGGCCGCGCAGCCGGTGGCCGAGGCCGCCGAGAAATGCGCCCAGTATTACATGAACCACCGCTGGCTCGGCGGCACGCTGACCAACTGGCAGACCGTGTCGAAATCCATCCAGCGACTCAAGCAGATCGACGAGATCCTCGAGGCGGGCGGCGAAGGCCTGACCAAGAAAGAGCGTCTCGGCATCGAGCGCGACCAGACCAAGCTTCAGGCTTCGCTCGGCGGTATTCGCGAAATGGGCGGCGTGCCGGACATGCTCTTCGTCATCGACGTCAAGAAAGAGGCGCTTGCCGTCGCCGAGGCCAACAAACTGGGCATTCCGGTCGTGGCCGTGGTCGATACCAACTGCTCGCCCGATGGCATCGATTACATCATCCCCGGCAATGACGACGCAGCCCGCGCCATTTCGCTCTATTGCGATCTGGTCAGCCGCGCGGCGCTTGACGGCATGACCGCCCAGATGGGTGCGGCCGGTGTCGATCTCGGCGCGATGGAAGAGGCCCCGATGGAAGACGCAGTCGCGCCGGAAACCGCCGCCGCGGAAGGCTGAGACCTGTCACGAAACTGACACGGGGGCAGGGTTATCCCGCCCCCGCGATATATCGAATTTGAGGAGAGCCAAGATGGCGATCACTGCTGCAATGGTAAAAGAACTGCGCGACAGCACGGGCGCAGGCATGATGGACGCAAAGAAGGCCCTGACCGAGACCGATGGCGACATGGAAGCGGCCGTGGACTGGCTGCGCACCAAGGGTCTGGCCAAGGCGGCCAAGAAATCCGGCCGCACCGCCGCCGAGGGTCTGGTCGCGGTCAAGGTCGCAAACGGCGTGGGTGTCGCGGTCGAGATCAACTCCGAGACCGATTTTGTCGCCAAGAACGCCGATTTCCAGGCCATGGTCGCACAGATCGCCGAAGCCGCGCTTGGCGCTGCCGATATCGACGCACTGACCGCCACCGATCTGGGCGGCAAGACCGTGGGCGACACGATCACCGACAAGATTTCCACCATCGGCGAGAACATGTCGCTGCGCCGCATGGCCCGTGTCGAGGGTGACGGCGTCGTCTCTTATGTCCACAATGCCGCCGCCGAGGGCATGGGCAAGATCGGCGTTCTGGTGGCCTTCTCGGGCGACGAGGCATTCGCCCGGCAGGTCGCGATGCATATCGCCGCCACCAACCCCGCCTCGCTCGACGAGGCCTCGCTCGATCCGGCGCTTGTCGAAAAGGAAAAGCAGGTTCAGATCGACATCGCCCGTGAATCCGGTAAGCCGGATGCGGTGATCGAGAAGATGATCATCGGCCGGATGAAGAAATTCATGTCCGAGGTCACCCTGCTCGGACAGGCCTTCGTGATGAACCCCGATCTCACCGTCGAGGCCGCAGCCAAGGAGGCGGGCACGACGATTTCCGCCTTCGTGCGTCTCGAAGTGGGCGAAGGCATCGAGAAGAAGGAAGAGGATTTCGCCGCCGAAGTGGCCAAGGTCGCTCAGGGCTGAGCCAGTCGCGAGATCCGGTAGATAAGGGGCCCGGCCGGGCCCCTTTTTTCATGTCAAGGATACCCAAATCCGGGGCAGCCGAAACAAGAAACGGTGCCGCCCGAAGGGGCGGCACCGCTCATGACCGGTCGTCTATTGGGGATGAAACGACGGCCTTTACTGCATCGACTGCGCCCTCCGATGGAATAGAAGGGCGCAGCCGACATCCGGAAAGTCCGGAAAAAACGGTGACCCCTTCAAAACGCCAAAGGCTGATCGCCGTCTATACGTTCCAGGCATATAGCCACCACTCACGGAACCGTGATACCATGACGTCTTACGCTACGTAAGGAAAGTAAGGAATTCCATACCAGTACGCCAAATACTTGATTTCACACGATTTTCAGGTTTCGAGAAAGAACATCTGATTCTGGAATGCAGCTTTCAGCACCGCTTGCGCGGTGGTCTCAACGCTCAAAGCCTTTCGCGCGAGTCGCAGATGTTTCTCTACCGTTGCTGGTGTGAGGCCCATCAGCATCGCGATGTCCTGAACCGTCTTGCCGTCACCGACCCAGCCCAGCACCTCGCGCTGGCGACCGGTCAGCGCGCGCTTGGGCGGCTCATAGGGCAGGGCCTGAATGCACAGATGCGCCAGATTGTTATAGGCCAGAATGACCTCGCCGCACGTCTGCCACAGCGCATCAACCTCGCTCTGGCTCACGCCGTGCCGCGCCGTCAGGGCCATGGCCGCCTTCATCCGCGGGCGCAGCGACTTGAAACTGATCGAGTAGCCCGCCGTCACCCCATGCGCGTGGTTGAAGTCAAGCACCGCGCGCTCGTCCTCGGTAATGTCGCCCGCCATGACCCGTTCTTCCACCAGCGCCCAGGAACAGGCACCGTCGTTTTCCATGGACCAGCGCACCATCGGCGCATGGAAATAAAGCCCATCGCCGACAAAGCTTTCGATATATCCCGGCGGATGGTTGGACAGGACGACAAAATCATCGGGATCGCCAAGCGAGGTGCGGGTGCGAAACCGCGTGCAGCCATAGATCAGCCGGTCAAACCCATATTCCGCCATCTTGCGCGTGTGCAGATCCCACAGTTCCTCGATCGTGGTCGCGTTGAGAACGCGGTTGATCGTGGCGGCGTCGATCATCCGGCGCGCTCCAGATGACCGCGCATCGCGTCGAGCGCGAGAATATAGCCCTGTGCGCCAAAGCCGCAGATCACGCCGACGGCAACCTTGGCGATAAAGGACTGGTGCCGGAACGCCTCGCGCGCATGCACATTCGACAGATGCAACTCGATCGCCGGCACCTGTGCCGAACTCAACGCATCCATCAGCGCGACCGAGGTGTGGGTATAGGCACCGGCGTTCAGGATGATCCCGTCATGGTGCCCGCGCGCCGCATGGATCGCGTCGATCAGAACGCCCTCGTGATTGCTTTGATCGAAACCGATATCAACCCCGTGCGCGGCGGCATGCTCCCGGCACATGGCCTCGATATCGGCCAGCGTCGTGTGCCCGTAAACCTCGGGCTGCCGTGTTCCCAAGAGGTTGAGATTAGGGCCATTTAGAACGAGAATGGACGTCATGATGGGAATCCCTCCACGCGAGATTTAAACCGCTTTGGCTTGCTCTGTCGAGAGTGGCATGCCGGGCGCGGCATATCCGCGACGACGGGCGGCGCAGAAGCCACAGGCAAGAAAGCACAGGGCGATGAACATACATCGGGACATGGCTCATCAGATGAATTACGTCCGCTAAAGCATTGCGAGATAAGCAGTTACTTCGGAAGCGCAGTTGCCGATGGATAATGCAAATTTAACATAATACTGATTATGCGCCAAAAAACCATCCGGCCGAACCCGTCATCCGCAACGCCCCGCTCCCGCACGGGTCACCAGATGCCGCCCCATCACACGTCCCTGCCGCGACGCATGCACGAAGTCTCGGCCTCATCATCTCACGCGGAACGCCCGCTGTCTGACCCTTCGGCTCTGCCACATGCGGCCCGTCAGGCGCCGCTGTCCCGCAACTCCCGGTCCAGCGCCTCTGACGCCGAGGCCCGCGCGCGCGTCAGACCGCTCAGCAGAGCATAGGCGGCAGGCGTCAGGAACAAGGTGAATATCGCGGCCATGCCCAGCCCGCCCACGATCACCCAACCGATCGCCGCCCGCGCCTCGGCCCCCGGCCCGGTCCCGAGAATGAGCGGCAAACCGGCCATCACCGTGCAGATGAGCGTCATCGCGATCGGGCGCAGCCGCGCCAGCGCCGCCTCCTGGGCCGCATCCATCACCTCGCGCCCCTCATCGCGCAGCTGATTGGCGAACTCGACCAGCAGGATGCCGTTCTTGGCCATCACCCCGATCAGCATCAGCACGCCAATCTGGCTGTAGATATTGATCGTCGTGCCCGTCAGCAGCAGCGCGTAAATCGCGGCACAGACGCCGAACGGCACCGTCGTCATCACCACCAGCGCGCTCGTCAGGCTCTCGAACTGCGCCAGCAGCACGAGGAACACCACCAGAAGTGCTATCACATAGGTCGCGGTCAGCGCCGAGGAGGTTTCGTCCAGCGACGCGGCCTCGCCAAGAAAGATGAGGCCGATGCCGGCAGGCAGCCGCTCCTGCCCCATCGCGCGCACCTCGTCGATCACCTCGCGCAGCGTCACCTCTGGCGACACCGAGGCGTCGATCTCGATGGCGCGGCGCTGCTCATGCCGGTCCAACTCCGCCGCGACGCCGCGCTCGTTCAGGGTCACGATCTGGCTCAGAGGCACCAGATCGCCCGCATCCGAGCGGATATTGAGGTTCATCAGATCCACCGGGTCGCGCACGACGCCTTTGGCGGATTGCAGAAAGATCGGCAGCGCCTCGTCGTCGATGGTCAGTTCCGCCACCTCGTCCTCGTCGACCAGCGCGCGCAGCGTGCCCGACAGCGTCTCCATCGGCACCCGCAGATCCGAGGCGCGCTGCCGATCCACCCCGATGCTCAGCTGCGGCTGCGTCGCCTGATATTGCACCCGGATGCCCGAGACACCCGTCACCTCTGCCATATCCCGCGCGAAGGCGTCGGCGGCCTCGGCGATCTGCGGATAGTTCGGTCCGGTCAGCGCGATGCTCAAGCCCCCGCCCGATCCGCCGCGCAGCCCGAGGCTGTTGCCGCTGCGAAAGCGGGCGCGCGCGCCCGGCAGGGTTTCAAGCGCATCGCGGATCTCCGCCTCGATCTCCGCCTGCGAGACATCCCGCTCCTGCCACGGGACCAGCCGCACGCCGATGCTGCCACGGTTGAGATCATAGCGCCCGGTGATCGAATAGAGGCTCTGCGCCACGCCCTGCTCGACATAGGGGCGCAGCATGTCCTCGACCTGCACCACCTGCCGGTCGGTATAATCCAGCCCGGTGCCGTCCGGTCCCTGCACCCAGACCGAAACCATGCCGCGATCCTCGGGCGGCACCAGTTCCTCGCCCAGGCGCTCATAGACCAGCACAGCGCCACCCGCGACAAGCGTCGCCCCGACCAGCGTCACCAGCGGCGCGCGGATCATCGGGCGGATGAGCGCGCCGTAAAGCGCCGCCAGCCGAGTTCCCAACCCGCCAAAGACCCCGCCGCCGCGCCCCAACCCCTCCGACAGCGAGGCCAGCATCGGGCACATGGTCAGCGCGACAAAGGACGAGATCGCCACCGTCACCGCCAGCACGAAACCGAATTCGGTAAACAACCGCCCGGCATCGCCCGGCAAAAAGGAAATCGGCACAAAGACCGCGATCAGCGTCACCGTGGTGGCGATCACCGCGAAAAACACCTGCCCCGACCCAAGAACGGCGGCGGCGCGGCGGCCCATCCCCTCCTGCCTGCGGCGCTGGATATTCTCGGTCACGACGATGGCATCATCCACCACCAGCCCGGTCGCCAGCACCAGCGCCAGCAGCGTGATCAGGTTGATCGAGAACCCCATCAGGTAAATCCCCGCGACCGATCCCACCAAGGCAATCGGGATGGTCACGGCCGGGATCAGCGTGGCCCCGAGACGGCCGAAAAACACCCAGATCACCGCAATCACGATCACCAGCGCCACGCCAAGCGTCTTGAGCACCTCGGAAATCGCGCCCTTGATGAACACCGCATCATCGCTGGTGACGGCAAAGCCGAGATCGGGAAACCGCTGTTTCAGCCGCTCGATCGCGCCGCTCACCTCGTCGGAGATCCGCACCGTATTGGACTGCGCCTGCCGCACGATCCCGAGGCTGACCACCTGCCGCCCATCAAGCCGCGCAACGCTGTCGGGCGCGGCCAGCCCGAAATAGACCTCGGCCACATCCCCCAGCCGCACCCGGTCATTGAGCAGCAACTCCTCGATGCGCGCAGGCTCGGCCACGGTGGCGTCGGCGCGCACCAGCACCTCCAGCGGCCCCGAGGAAAAACTGCCCACCGGCACGTCGAACTGCGCCGCGCGCAAAACCTCCGCAACCTCGCCAATCGAAAGGCCGAAGGCCGCCAGCCGGTCCGGCCTGACCTCGACCCGCAAGACCCGCTGCCGATCCCCGAACAAGACAACCTCGGCCACGCCATCCACGGCGGTGAACTCGGTGGCGATGGCATCCTCGACCAGCCGCGTCAATTCC
Organism: Roseovarius sp. MBR-154; assembly: GCF_053628595.1. Taxonomy (NCBI): domain Bacteria; kingdom Pseudomonadati; phylum Pseudomonadota; class Alphaproteobacteria; order Rhodobacterales; family Roseobacteraceae; genus Roseovarius; species Roseovarius sp. MBR-154. The sequence continues at coordinate 228,259 of NZ_JBRJGR010000004.1, read as the reverse complement.
CCGATGGATCGCTCATCACTCCAGACCGCGACATCTACGACCGGATCGGCATCCTCCTCGGATTTCACCACGAACAGATCCTCGACCCCGTCCGGCAGCCGCGTCTCGACCCGGCTCACCGCCTCGCGCACGTCATTGGCGGCATTGGCCAGATCGCGATCCGCGCTGAACTCCACCCGCATCCGGAAATTGCCCTCTTCCGAAGAGGTGCGCACCGCCTCGACCCCGGCGACCCGCGCCACAGCGCCCTCGACCAGTGAGGCCACCTCGGCATCGACCGTGGTCGGCGACGCACCGGGATAATTGGCACGCACCGAAACGATGGGCCGGTCCACATCGGGCAATTCGCGCACCTCGATGCCAAAGAGCGCGCCAATGCCCGCGATCACGATCAAGAGGCTCATCACCGCCGCAAGCCAGGGCCGCCGCACGCTCAGATCGGAAATGCCGCGCCCGCCCCTGCTCATGAGCGCACCGCGTCCGGATCGTTGAGCACATTGACCTCGATACCGGGACGCAGCCGCTGCGTGCCCTCGACGATGATCCGCTCCCCCTCGGTCAGTGGCCCGTCGACGATCACCTGCCCGTCGCGGCGGCGCACCAGTTCCACCCGAACGGGCTCTGCCGCGCCATCAGCGATGCGCCAGATCTGCAACGCCCCGCCCGAGAATTGCAGCGCCAGTTCCGGCACCGCCGGATAGCTTTTGCCGGGCAGGTCCAGCCGGATCGAGAACGACGCGCCGGGCCGCAGCAGATCGCCCGCGTTGTCGATGGCGGCGCGCACCCGCGCGGTGCGGGTTGCGGCCTCGACGCGGCTGTCGATGGCCACCACCTCGCCATCAAAGCGGCGCCCCTCGACCGCCGGGGTCTGCGCGCTGACCTTCAGGCCGATCCGCATCCGGCCCAGCAGGGCCTCGGGCAGATCGAACTCCACCAGAATTCGGCTGCGGTCATCATAGCTGGCAATCGCGTCATCGACGACGATCCGGTCGCCGACCTCGACGCTTGCCAGCCCCGACACCCCGTCAAAGGGCGCGCGCAATGTGCGATCCTCCAGATCGGCGCGGGCCTGCTCGACCGCAATCCGCGCCACCTTGAAATCGGTCTCGGCCTCCTCGAAACGCGCGGTGGCGGCGGCACCGGTATCCTGCAACGCGCGGTAGCGATTGCGCTCGGATGTGGCGCGCTCCAGCCGTGCCTCGGCCAGCGCCAGCGCCAGCCGCTCGTCGGTATCGCGCAGGTGCAACAGGACATCGCCCGTCTCGAACCGCGCGCCGGGGGCGATGGCAAGCTCGGTAATCTCGCCACTCGCAGGCGCCCGCAGCGTGACCGACCGCAGGGCAAGGCCGGTGCCGATGGCCGAAAAGCTCAGATCATCGCGCATGGTTCGCACCTCGGCGGCAATCACCGGAACGCCGGGCGCCTGTGCCCCCTGCCCGGCCTGCTGCGCGGGCTCTGCCGGACGCATGTTCATCGCGGCGCTCAGCTCGGCGCGATAGTGCCACACCAGCCCTGCCCCCGCGATCAACAGCGCGGAAATGACAATCTGTTTCGCAACGCCCGCTCTGTGCACCTGTCTTCTCTGTCGCTGATTCCGTGTCTGGGTCTACCTAGGGCGAACCGGGCCGCTGTCACGAAGAAGGGGCGTTTCTCGCAACCCGAATACACTGCGCGGTCCCGAAGAATGTTGCGTATGGCACCGACTGCCGGGACAGCCATTGTCAGGGCTATCCCATTGCCCGGAGCTAGCACGTTGAAGAACACCCTCCCCCCCTATCGCGCTCTGAAATATCATAAAAAACTTGGAACAGTTGCACAGGCAAATCGTTTTCCAACCAGTGCAACTTGCACGCGTTGAAACGAAACCAAAGGAGGAACTCCGATGAAACGCCTCAAACTGCTCACCGCCGCTTTCGCGCTCGCGACTGTGACTGGCCCCGCGCTCGCACAGTCTTTCGTGAGCTATGACGAGAACAGCGACGGCAAAATCACGAAGGACGAATTCTACGGTTCGGTCGCTGATGCCGGCATTTATGCAGATTGGGACACCAATGACGATGGTCTGCTGGATGAAGAGGAATTCGGCGCACTCGACACGGACTGGGATTACGACACATGGGATGCTGACGCAAACAGCTATGTTGATGCTGGCGAGTTCTATGACGGATATTACTCGTCTTATGATGTCGACGAGAGTGGACATTGGGACAACGGCGAATGGGACGATGCTGGCGAAGAAGGCCTCTTCGACCTTTGAGAGGGTCCAAGGGCGGCGGCGTCTCGCCGCCGCCTCTACAAAGTTGCAGGACAACCATATTGACCGTCTCGCCATCGCTCGTCTGCTCTCGGGGAGGCTTCTTCTGGAGAGATTTTGATGATGTTTTGGCCCTGCCCTAAATTTTTTTATCTGCTCTCTTCAGTGTCCTTTTACCATTGCCCATGACAGCAACGCACGCCCAGAGCGCGTGATTCTGGATCTTAAGCTCAGGAAAACACTTTGTTTTCAAAGTAATTCTCACGCACCTAGGCGGATTCCCGCTTGAACCTGCTGCCGATCGCCCCCACGTCTTGGGTTCAATATGAACAACACGGAGGTGAAACAATGCACGCGCCAGAATGGATCAAACCAGCAGTCTGGAGTGCCATTGGCGGCGCGCTGGCCATTACGATCATTGGGTTCAGCGCCGATTGGGTCATGACGACGGGTTCGGCTCACAAAATGGCGGAGGCAGAGTCGGAGGTCGCGGTCCTGTCCGCCCTTACTCCGATCTGCGTTGCGCAGTTCCAAGCAGAGCCAGCACAGATTCAGGACACGCAGATTGCGGCCATGGAAAAGCTGAGTTCGTGGGAACAGGGTGAAATTGTCGCAAAGCAGGGATGGGCCACGTTGCCCGGTTCTGACGAGCCAAATGAGAACCTTGCGGAGAAATGCTCCGAGCGGCTTTTGGCAATGACTGAAACGACGTGATCATAAAGTTCTGAGGCAAGCTTGGCTGGTGACGCGCCGCCTTCATCTGCTGTCGGCAAACTCAGATAAAAGTATCCCCAAACATCGCTGCAAGGTGCAGTCCCGGTGCACGCCGACGCTTTCTCGCAGCGCGCAACGAAAGTCATGGGGTTTGGTGGTGTCGACTGGGGGGACAGGCTTTTGCGGCCCATCCCCCAAGATCACGGTTGCCTCGGCGGCGTACGCACGCGCCGAGGCAGCGCGCGTTATCAGGCGTTCGGCTCGCCCCGGCTTCCAACCGTCACCTCAAGGGTCTTTTTCTCACCCCTGTGCAAAACGGTGACCGGCACCACGGACTCGGGGTCGCTTGCGGCCACGGCGCGGGTCAGGTCGCGCAAGTCCGCGATCTCGGTCTCGTTGAAGGACAGGATGATGTCGCCATTGCTCAGACCGGCCTTGGCGGCGGGGCTGTCGTCCATCACCTTCTCGACGACCGCACCCTTGGGCGTGTCATAGCCCAGGACGTTGGCGATGTCCTCGGGCATCGGCTTGAGCTGCACACCAAGCCAGCCACGGGTGATGGTGCCGTCATCCGACAGATCCGCCACGATGCGCTGCACCAGATCCGAGGGCACCGCGAAGCCGATGCCGACCGAGCCACCGTCCGGCGAGAAGATCGCGGTGTTCATGCCGATCACCTCGCCGTCATTGTTGAACAGCGGCCCCCCGGAATTGCCCCGGTTGATCGCCGCATCGGTCTGGATGTAGTCGTCATAGGGGCCCGAATTGATGTCGCGCGACAACGCCGAGACGATGCCGGACGTCACCGTGCCGCCCAGACCGAACGGGTTGCCGACGGCGATCACCTCGTCCCCGGCGCGCATCTTGTCGGAATTGCCAAAGCTGACGAAAGGCATGTTTTCATCCGTGTCGAGTTGCAGCACGGCGACATCGGTCAGCGGGTCGCTGCCAATCACCTTGGCGTCGAATTCACGGCCATCGGCCAGCTTGACGTTCACCGTCTCGGCCCCTTCGACGACGTGGTTGTTGGTGACGATCTTGCCGTCCTCGGAAATGAGGAAGCCCGAGCCAAGGCCCTGCCGGGTCGGCATCTCGCCCTTCGGCGGCATCATGTTCTCGAACTGACGGCGCAGTTCTTCGGGCAGGCCCTCGGGCAATTGCCCGGACATGTTGGCGGGCTGCGCCTTGCCGGTGACTTCGATAAAGACCACGGCGGGCGAGACCGCCTCGACGAGATCGCCGTAACCGCCTGCGGGCACCGCCAGGGCCGGGGTTGCGGGGACCAGCGCGGCGCCGGTCGCGCCCATAACGGCCACCAGGGCTGCGGACCCTGCAAGGCGACGGTAAAGAGGAGTGGATGTCATCGTGAAAGCTCCGTTGTGTTGCGTCCGATGCTGCCCATATGATGGGCGCATCTCACACCCGTATGTGCCCGGCTATACAAATAGTTTAACAAGGGCGGGCATGGCCCTCGACTGGCCAAGAGTACCGAACCCTGCTGGCCCGATCGCTGGCCGGAGGCATGATTGAGGACGACATGAAGCTGCTGGTGGTCGAAGACGATGCGACGACGGGGGCCTATATCGCGCGCGGCCTGCGCGAGGAAGGCCAGAGCGTCGATCTGGTCAGCAACGGGCGCGATGGCCTGATTCAGGCGACAGGCGGCCAGTACGACGTTCTGATCATCGACCGCATGTTGCCGGAAATCGACGGGCTGACGCTGGTCAAGACCCTGCGCGGCGCGGGCAACCGGACACCGGTGCTGTTCCTGACCTCGCTCGGCAGTGTCGAAGAGCGGGTCAGCGGGTTGAACGCGGGGGGTGACGATTACCTCGTCAAGCCCTTCGCCTTCGGCGAGCTGTCGGCGCGGGTTGCCGCCCTTGCCCGGCGTCCGCATGCGCTGGATCAGGCGACCGTGCTGCGCGCCGGACCGCTGGAGATGGACCTGATCGCGCGGACGGTGACGCGCGACGGGCAAGAGATTGACCTCTTGCCGCGCGAATTCGCCATTCTCGAATATCTGATGCGCCGCAAGGGGCGCGTGCAGACCCGCACGATGCTGCTCGAGGCAATCTGGGATATCTCGTTCGATCCGATGACCAATGTGGTCGAAACCCATATCAGCCGGTTGCGCGCCAAGGTCGACAAGCCGTTCGACACCGACCTGATCAAGACGGTGCGCGGTGCCGGCTACCGGATCGACGCATGACCTTGGGCCGCGCCTTCCTGCTGCGCTCGATGCCGCTGCGGCTCGCCGCCGGGCTCGTGCTGCTGTTTTCGCTGGTGTCGCTGCTGGGGCTTCTGGCGAGTTACATCTATACGCAAGCGTCCTTCGAGCAGACCCTGCGCGCCGATCTCGCGCAGGACATGGCGGGCTTTCGCGCCGCCCCCTCCGCCGCCGCCCTCGCCGCGCTGATCGAGGCCGAGGCGCGCAGCACCGATCCCGAACGCGTTGTGCTGAGCTATTTCGCCCCGAACGGGCGGCATTATGGCAACGCGCTGGTGGCGCGCGACGCGGATGGCTATCGCATCCTGTCCTATCTTCCCGGCAATCCCGAGATCGAGGGCCGCTATCTGGCCCTGACCGCCTCGTTGCGCGGTGGCCAACTGACCGTGGCGCGCAGCCTTGCGCAGATCGACGCCTTGCGCGATGCCTTCCTGAACATTCTCGGCATATCGCTTCTGCCTGCGGTTCTGGTGGCGCTGTCGGGCGGGCTTTTTCTGGCGCGGCGCGGCGCGCGACATGTGGCGGTGATCAGCGGAACGCTCGATCAACTGACCTCGGGCAACCTCAAGGCCCGCGTGGGCGATGTCTCGGGCTGGTCCGACGATCTGGCGCGGATCGCCGCCAAGCTTGATCAGATGGCTCGCGCGCAAGAGGATGCGGTCGAAAGCCTGCGGCAGGTGTCGTCCGACATCGCCCATGATCTCAAGACCCCGATCCAGCGTGCCGCCGTGCATCTGGACGATCTCAGCCAGAGCCCGGACCTGACCGAAGACGCGCGGGCGCTGCTCGAGAAGGCGCAGACCGAACTCGACGGCATCGTGTCGATCTTCCATGCGCTGCTGCAACTTGCACAGATCGAAAGCGGCTCGCCCCGCGCGGGCTTCACGCCGGTGGATCTCTCGGATCTGTGCCGCACGCTCTGCGATGTCTATGATCCTTCGATCACCGAGAACGGGCAGACGCTGACATCCGCCCTGCCCGACGGGCCGATGCGCCCGGTCATCGGCGACCGCACTCTTCTGGGACAGGTTCTGGCCAACCTGATCGAGAACGCCATGCACCACACGCCCCGAGGCACGGTCATCACCGTCGCCCTGTCGCAGACCGCGCAGCATGTCGATCTCTCCGTCACCGATACCGGCCCCGGCATCCCCGAGGCGGAACGCGATCTGGTCCTGCGCCGTCTCTACCGGCTCGACCGCAGTCGCGCGACCCCGGGGCACGGGCTCGGGCTGAGCCTCGTGGCAGGCATCGCGCAAGTCCATGACGCCACGCTGACCCTCGAGGATGCAGGCCCGGGGCTGCGCGTCAGACTTCGCTTTCCGGCCTGCCCTGCCCCGCAAAGCGCCGCACCCGTGGATCAACATCCGGAGCAGCCCTCACGATGACACCGTGTCGCCGGTGATCTGCCCGACAGCACGTCCCGGCCTCGACCAGCACTCGACGGCAAGGAACCTGTCGCGGTCAGGCCGATGGCAAAGCCCGGCGGCCATGCGACGTGCCGGTCTCAGCCCTCCGATGGCGCGTCCAGCAGGTAACTCTGGATATCGTCCGACCGATCCAGACCGGGCTGGGTTTCTCCCTGAAGCTCTTGCGGAACCGTCCAGCCCGGCTCCACCCCCGTCATGTCCGGCAATTCATGCGCGATCCCCTTGTGGCAGTCGATGCAGGTGCGCTCCCCCGAGCGCAGAAACTCGCGATGAATCCGCGCCGCGCGAGGCGCCTGACGGCTGAGATCCATCGCCACTTCGGAATGGCAGTTGCGGCACTCCAGACTGTCGTTCGACTGCAGCCGGGCCCATTCGCGCTTGGCCATGACCAGCCGGTGTTCGAGGAATTTCTCGCGGGTGCTGATGGTGCCGAATATATGTCCCCAGACCTCTTTCGAGGCTTGCATCTTGCGCGCGATCTTGTCGGTCCAGTCATGCGGGACGTGACAATCGGGACACCCGGCGCGCACGCCCGAGCGGTTGGAGAAATGCACGGTACGCGACAGCTCCTCGTAGACGTTGGCCTCCATCTCATGGCAGGAGATGCAGAATTCCTCGGTGTTGGTGTATTCCAGCGCGGTATTGAAGGCGCCCCAGAACACCACGCCACCGACAAACCCGCCCAGTGTCAGAAAGCCCAGGCCCAAGGTGCCGGCCGGCGTCCATAGCACGCGCCAGAACCAGCGAAACGGCTTCAGGATCCAGCGCATGTCACTCGCTCCCGGCGCCCGTGGCACCCAGTTCAGACATGTCGGTAAAGGTGTTTTCGATCAATGCAGGCGTGTCGGCTTGCGGCACATGACACTGGGTGCAAAAATACCGGCGCGGCGAGACATCCGCCAGCATCTGCCCTTCGCGCGTCATGTAATGGGTGATCGAGATCATCGGTGCGCCCGACCCCTCGGTATGCTCGCGCCGGTGACAGGCCATGCACCTGTTGGCGTTGACCGAGAGCTGATAACCTTCGATCGAATGCGGGATGATCGGCGGCTGTTCGGGATAGGCGCGCATCTGGCGCACATCATCGGTGACATAGCGTTCCAGCGGCTCCGCTTCGATCGACTGCATCGGGTTCGGGCTGGCCCCGGACAGTTCTGGCACGTTTTGTGCGAACACGACCGTCGCGCCGAGGCACGCGGAAAAGATGGCGAAGAGACGAACCTGTTGCATCACACCGCCTCCACGCGCACGGCGCATTTCTTGAAATCCGTCTGCTTCGAGATCGGGTCCGTCGCATCCAGTGTCACCTTGTTGATGAGCTGGCTGGCATCGAACCATGGCACGAAGATCACGCCCGTCGGCATGCGGTTGCGGCCCCGGGTCTCGACACGACTTCGAATTTCGCCACGGCGCGAGATCACCCGGACCTCCATGCCCTGATTGAGGCCGCGCTCGCGCGCGTCGATGGCGTTCATGAACACCTTGGCACCGGGAAAGGCCTTGTAGAGTTCCGGCACCCGCAGGGTCATCGAGCCCGAATGCCAGTGCTCCAGAACCCGGCCGGTGACCAGCCACATGTCGAACTCGTCATCGGGGCTCTCGGCGGGGGGCTCGTAGGGCACCGCCAGGATCACCGCGCGCCCGTCCGGCCTGCCGTAGAACTCCACCCCTGCCCCTTCGGCCACGTAGGGGTCGTACCCCTCACGAAAGCGCCATTTCGTCTCCTGCCCATCGACGACGGGCCAGCGCAGACCGCGCACCTCGTCGCTCTGATAGGTGTCATAGGGCGCAAGATCGTGGCCGTGCCCACGCCCGAAGACGGCATATTCCTCGAACAGCCCCTTCTGGATGTAAAAGCCGAAATCGCGCGCCTCGTGGTTGGCATACTCCTCGGGCATGTCGTCGAGCGGGTAGGCATCGACCTGTCCGTTGGCAAAGACCACGTCGAAGATTGTCTTGCCGCGATAGTTCGGATTGGCATTCAGGATCTCGTCCGGCCAGACCTCATCCGTCGTGAAGCGTTTGGAAAACTCCGCCAGTTGCCACAGATCCGACCGCGCGTCGCCCGGTGCATCGACTAGTTGATGCCAGGCATGGGTGCGCCGTTCGGCATTGCCATAGACCCCCTCTTTCTCGACCCACATCGCGGCCGGCAGGATGATGTCCGCCGCCATCGTCGTCACCGTCGGATAGGCGTCGGAAACCACAATCATGTTCTCGGGGTTGCGATAGCCCTGATAGGTCTCGTTCTGCGTATTGGGGGCGGCCTGAAGGTTGTTGTTGACCTGAATCCAGTAGAAGTTCAGCACGCCGTCCTTGAGCATGCGATCCTGTTGCACCGCGTGAAACCCCGGCTTGGTGTTCAACAGGCCATGCGGCAACTTCCAGATCTCTTCGGTATGTTTCACATGGTCGGGGTTGGTCACGACCATATCCGCCGGAAGCCGGTGCGCGAAGGTGCCCACTTCGCGTGCCGTTCCGCAGGCCGAGGGCTGGCCTGTCAGCGAGAACGGCGAGTTGCCGGGCTCGGAGATCTTGCCGGTGAGCAGATGGATATTGTAGACCATCTGATTGGCCCAGACGCCACGCACATGCTGGTTGAAACCCATCGTCCAGAGCGACATCACCTTGGTGTCCGGATCGGCATAAAGCTCTGCCAGTTCCTCAAGGAACCCCGGCTCGACCCCTGACAATTCGCTGACATACTCAAGCGTATACTCGGCGACATGTGCCTTGAACGCCTCGAAATCCGACGGTTCCATCAACCCGGCATTGCCCACCCCCTCGGCCGCAAGTTGCAGCGGATGGTCGTCACGCAGGCCATAGCCGATATCCGTCTCGCCCGTCATGAAGGTCGTGTGCCTGGAGACGAAATCCTCGTTCACCCGCCCGGTCTGGATGATGTAATTGGCGATATAGTTGAGAATCGCCAGATCAGTGCCCGGCTTGAACACCATCGGAATATCCGCAAGATCCATCGACCGATGCGTGAAGGTCGAGAGCACCGCGCATTTCACGCCGGGCGTGCCCAACCGCCGGTCGGCCAGCCGGGACCACAGGATCGGGTGCATCTCCGCCATGTTGGAGCCCCAGAGCACGAAGGCGTCGGCATGCTCGAAATCGTCGTAACATCCCATCGGCTCGTCAATGCCAAAGCTGCGCATGAACGCCGCCGCTGCCGAGGCCATGCAGTGCCGCGCGTTGGGATCGAGATTGTTCGACCGAAACCCGGCGCGCATCAGCTTGGATGCGGCATAACCCTCCATCACCGTCCACTGGCCGGAGCCGAACATGCCGATGCTTTCCGGCCCCTTCTCGGCCAACAGCGTCTTGACCCGGTCGGCCATCACGTCAAAGGCTTCATCCCAGCTGACCGGCTCAAACTCGCCATTCTTGTCAAATTTGCCGCCGGATTTGCGCATCAGCGGCGTGGTAAGCCGATCCTCGCCATACATGATCTTGGACAGGAAATAGCCCTTCACGCAATTCAGCCCGCGGTTGACCTCGTGCTGCATGTCGCCATGGGTGGCCACGACCTTGCCCTCCTTGACGCCGACCATGACCCCGCACCCGGTGCCACAAAAGCGGCAGGGCGCCTTGGACCATTTGATCTTGAGCGCCTCGACACCGCCCGGAACGGGCTGCGCGATGGCCTCTTGCGACAGCCCCGCCGCAGAGGCCGCGAGTGCGGCGGCATGAGCCTTCAGAAGCTGGCGTCGGGTCAGGTCGAGTGGCATATCCTATTCTCCGCTTTCCTCGGCGTGCTCAAAGACCATGTTGGCCACCAGAACGCCGTTCATCAGGTTGATCGCTGTCAGTGTGTCCCCCAGCTGCCCGGTGCTTGTTCCCTCGATGGTAAGGATCAGGCGGGTGTCGTCGCCGCCATGCACTTCAACGCCATCCAGCGTCTCGACCAGGTCGCGCACCTCGCTCATGGCCCCCTCGGCAATGCTCACCACCGCAGAGGAAACGTGCCATCGCGCCTCAGTCATCACCGCCCTCCCTTCTGCATCACCGCAATGGCATCCGCCGGACAGGAGGCCGTGCATGCGGCGCAGCCCGTGCAGGCCGCCGCGTCGATTTCCGGCAAGAACGGCGCACCAATTCGCGGGTGCACCGAAATCGCCTGCTCGGGGCAGACATCCCGGCAGGTCATGCAGGCAATCCCCGCATGAACGAGGCAGTCACCGGATATTGTCATGACATGCGCCATGCCGCCCTGGTCGCCAAAGACATCCTCGGGGCAGGCTGTCGCACAGTCACCGCAGAACGTGCATTCGCCGACCTCCGGCCGCAGCGCAACGCCATCGTCGGCCATCTCGAGGATGCTTTCGGGACAGGCATCTGCACAGGCTCCACAGGCGGTGCAGGCTGTCAAAGACCGTGATGATACGCCCGGCGGGCGGGCCCGGACCGGGCCCGGGCGCGCGTTTCCCCGGAGCAGATCTCGGCGGGACATGCGGGCTAGGGGTGCCATGGCCCCTAATGTCCCGACGGACCCGGCGGCCCGAGGACAAGCTGATACATCCAGACCAGAAAGCCGTATCCACCGACGACACCGACGGCCAAAACGGGCCAGATCCCGAATGCCAAAATCAGAAAATGCCCGATCTCCTGGCGCCTCGATCCGAGGGTTGGCGAGGCAGGTTCGGTAGCCTGTCGTTCTGACACAGCTTCCTCCTTGGGGTCTTGCGGCGAGCACGTTTGCATCTTCACGGTAACGTGATGATCTGAAAAATTCAACATGGCGAACCTGAAACAGGTGCGGCGGCTGTGTTTCGTAGCCGCCGCACCGCGACCGCGGTCGTCAGGCGGCAGCGCCCGGCGCCTCGACATCCACCTTGACGCTCTGGGTCTGGCCGTCCTTGGTCTCGCCGAAATAGATCGTCTGATGCGGGAACGGAATCTCGATGTTGCGCGCGTCGAACACCGTCTTGAGCACGCCGTTATAGGCCCGCCCGATGCCCCATTGCCGCCCCGGAACGCATTTGATTCGCGCGCGCAGCATCACCGCGCTGTCGCCAAAGCTGTTCACGCCGAACCATTCCAGATCGTCGAGAATGCCGCTCGCCTGCTCGGGATCGCCCTTCAACTCGGCAAAGGCATCGAGCATCGCCTGCTTCGCCTCCTCCACGTCCTCGCGGTACGCCACACCCATGTCGCAGACGAAATAGCCGTAATCCTTGACGTAATTCGACACCATGTCGACGGACGAGAACGGAATGATGTGAAACACCCCCTGCACGTCGCGCAGGCTGACCGAGCGGATCGTCAACCGCTCCACCGTCCCGGTGACGCCGGCGACGGTGACCACGTCGCCCACGTTCATCGCGTTCTCGAACTGGATGAAGATGCCGGTGATGATATCCTGCACCATCTTCTGCGCGCCAAAGCCGATGGCCAGACCCAGCACCCCGGCCGAGGCCAGCAGCGGCGCGATATCAAGCCCGATCTCGGCCAGCACGAACATCAGCGTGATCACCACCAGCGCGATCGTCGCGGCGTTGCGCAACAGCGTCAGCAGCGTCTGTTCGCGGGCCGTGGCGACGCGGCCAAACTCGGGGTTGAGCCGGTAATCCACCCACGACGTCAGCGCCAGCCACAGCCCGAACGACACCAAGAGCACCAGCGACACCGACAGGATCATGCCGGTGAGGCGCAGGCCAAACTGGCTGACCATCCAGCCGCGCAGGTCGATCAGCCCGATGGCATTGAGCGCCAGCAGCACAACGCCCGCAAAGATCACCACCCGCAACACCAAGAGCACCCTTGGCACAAACGCGTTGAGCCGTCCCTGCAACAGCGGCACCCGGTCCGAGAGCCGCACAGGCAGGCTCACGCCACGCACCATCGCCCGGCTGATGAAGTCCGAGGCGGCAAAGCCAAGCAGCCCGACCACCAGCACCTGCCCCGAGGCAAGGAACGTCTGAAACACCGCGTCGCCCGGTCGCAGCATCACGATGACAAACAGCGCCATGAGATAGGCCAGCGCCGGCCAGTGCCAGTGCCGCGCCAGATAGGCCAGCGCGCCCCGGCCCCGGCGGTCCCCAACCGGTGCCGGATCAACCATCGCCTCGGGCGCCGCGGACCGGCTGCCCGCCTCATCGCCCAGCAGCCAATCCGTCACCACCCGGCGATTGCGCAGCACCAGCCAGATTGCAAAGCCCAGCACCGCAACCGCGATCAGCGCCGAGACCGCCCGCCCCGCCGCGAACGACACATTGCTGTTGATGATCGGCACCACCAGAAGCTGGCCATAGCCGACCACGCCCACGATCAGGTTGATCCGCGACGACAGGTAGGCCGCCGCCCGGTCGCCGATCGGCAGGGGCCGCAGCGCGGTCGCCGAGGGCGACAACACCAGCCGCACCGCCACCTTGGCCATCTCCACCAGCAGGAAGGCGTTGAGATAGAGCGTCTGCCGGATGCCGATCTGCCCGAACTCGCCAAGCGCCAGAATCGCCAGCGCATAGCCCGCGCCCCAGGCCAGGATGACGATCACCGCGTCGATCACCGCAGAGGCGGTAAAGAGCACCGCCATGCGCGCCACGCCGCCGTCGCGCGCCGACGCGCTCATCCTCGCATAGAGCGATTTTCCCAACCCTCGCAGCACGAAGAACACCACGACCGTGCCCGCGATCACCAGCGCCAGTTCCCGCAAGGCCTCGGCCAGAACACCGGCCTCGCCGCCGCTCAGCCCGCCGAACACCTTCGGCGCGCGCGCCAGCTGCCGCCCGAACCGGGTGCCCCAGCCCACCACATCCTCGGCCGCTGCCTGCGTGACCAGCGCGATCCGCCGCCCGAAGGACAGGTCCTCCGGCGGCACCGCGCCGTCTGCCAGCGTCTCTACGACCGCGTCACCGGGCACATCCGCCGGCACCGCATCCACCGCGCGCAGCCGCTCGACCAACTCGGCGCGCGCCGCGTCGTCCTCGATGACATCAAGCAGCAGATCGACGCTCGTCCTCGGCCCGGTGGCCTCGGCAGATGCACCATTGCCCTCCTGCGCCTGCGCTGCACCAAGCACAAGAAAGAGGGATATGAGAACGCTCGCCAGCAGTCGCAGCATGTAAAGATACCTTCGTATTGTTTCGCGATGGCCACCGCATCCCCGAGGTCGCAGCGGTTTGGCCGGTCAACCTAACCGGCTGCGTCGGCAGGTCAAGCGCGGCATCCGCCACGTAGAGCCGGATAGCCAAATTGTCCGGGAATGGATCGCGGCCCGCAACCGGTCCGCCATGACGTTCGGCGCGCGCCTCGCTGCGCACTGCCTCGGCATCAAGGGCTGCGCCATAGCCCGTTCTGTGGCCCAGAAGAGCGCCAGGCATGCGCGCTTGACACCTGCTGAGATTGAACGGGAGGCAGCACCTCGCGGTGGGCCTTCGGTCATCGAAAGGGCACGCGCCACGGCCGGAACCCGTGCTATCGCTGTGGCGTCCGGCCAGATCGTCCTGTTCATGTTCGACCTGAACCGGCTCATCGGAACCGACGCAACCATGCCACCGACCGAACCGGTCCGTCACCCGGCCCTTGAACACTTGGAACGACACGCAAAAAAGGCGTGGTGGGTGATGACGGGCTCGAACCGCCGACATCTTCGGTGTAAACGAAGCGCTCTACCAACTGAGCTAATCACCCGTGGCGTGGCTGATAGCCAAGCCCGCGCCGCCGTGCAAGAGGCATTCCGCACCCCGCTTGCGGTTTGCCCTTGGCCTGCCCGCCCAAGCTGCTAGCCTGTGCGATGACCGATCCCGGAAAGGCTCCAGAATGACCACACCCCGTCACACAATTCCCGCCCGGCGCGGCACGGCTGCGCGGCTCAATGCAGGCGACGCGATCCGCATCATCAACACCCATGGCACGCAGGTTGTCGACACCTGGGCCTTCAACGCCGATGACATGACCGAGTTCATGTCGATGGAACATATCCGCCCCACCCTTGGCCGGATCTTCCCCCGCGCGGGCGATGCGCTCGTCACCAATCGGCGCCGCCCGATCCTGCAATTCGAAGCGGACACCTCGCCGGGGCGGCACGACACGCTGATCGCGGCCTGCGACGATTACCGCTACGGGCTTCTGGGGTGCACCGACTATCACGACAATTGCACCGACAACCTCCACGCGGCCCTGCGACAGCTTGGCCTGCGCGCGCCCGACTGCCCCAGCCCGCTGAACCTATGGATGAACATCCCCGTCGATGCCGAGGGCAATACCACCTGGGGCGAACCCCTCAGCACGCCCGGCGATCATGTGACCCTGCGCGCGGCGATGGATTGCATCGTCGTGATGTCGGCCTGCCCGCAGGATATCCTTCCGATCAACGGCGCCGCCTGCATCCCCACCGAGGCGCATTTCGAGATTCTCGGGCGCTAGATATGACCTCTCGGCAGGCTCTTCATCCGCTTCGGGGTCGGACTGCAAGCGCCAAACTCCAGCCGAGGACTCGCTACCGCTTCCGCCACCGCCCTCACGCCCTGAGCCGCCACCCCTCCGGATCGAACGGCGGCTCGTGCAGGATGCGCGCGCGGTGCGGCTGGCCCAGAACCATCACCTCCACCGCGTCGCCCGGCCCGGCATCACCCTTGACGTAGCCAAGCGCCAGGCTCATCCCCACCGCATAGCCATAGGCCCCCGAGGTCACGCGCCCCACGCCCACGCCGCGCCTGAAGATCGGCTCGCCGCCCGTCGCATCGGCATTCGAGGCACTCACATCCGCCTCCTCCAGCGCCAGCAGCACCAGCCGCTCGCGCGGGGGCTCTCCGATCACCCGTTCCAGCGCCGCCTTGTTCAGGAACTCCTTGTCCATCTTGCACAGGTCCGCCAGCCCGGCCTCCTGCGGCCAGTATTCGGGGCTGTATTCCCGGGACCATGATCCGTAGCCTTTCTCGATCCGCAGGCTCATCAGCGCCCGGCTGCCCACCGGCCCGGCACCGACCTCGCGCCCCGCCTCGATCAGCGCCGCATAAAGCCGCGCCTGATCCTGCGCCGCACAATGCAACTCCCAGCCCAGATCGCCGGTGAAACTCACCCGCAGCGCCACGCAGGCCACCCCCGCAATCTCCACCCTCGCCGAGCGCATGAACGGGAAATCCTCCGTGGCCAGCGACGCATTGGTCAGCCGTTGCAACATCTCGCGCGCGTGCGGCCCCGCCACGTTGAAGCCGCAGACCGCCTCGGTCAGGCTCTCGAACACGGTCCCCTCCGGCAGCGGCACGGCATCAAGAAACCGCTTGTGATAGCGTTCCGCCATCCCTGTGGAGATCACCCAGAATTCATCCTCGCCCAGCCGCGTCACCGTCGCATCCCCGGCAATCCCGCCGCGCACGCCAATCAGCGGCGTCAGGCACGACCGTCCCACAGCTTTCGGCATCCGGTTGGCGAAGACGGCGTTGAGCCACGCCTCCGCCCCCGGCCCCTTGACCCGGTACTTGGCGAAATTCGAGATGTCGATGATCCCCGCCCGCTCGCGCAGCATGCGGGCCTCCTCGCCCACCGGCCCCCACCAGTTCTGCCGGGTAAAGCCGTTGGTATCGACGGTGCCGGGCGTATCGGCAAACCACAGCGGATGCTCCCAGCCATAATTCAGCCCGAACACCGCGCCCATCTCACGCTGCATCTCGTAGGCGGGCCGCACCCGCAAGGGCCGCCCCGCCGCGCGTTCTTCATTCGGGTAATGGATGGCGAAGCGATGGGCATATTGATCGCGCACCTTCGCCTTCACGAACGCCCGGTCATTGGCCCAGAGACCGAACCGTGCGATATCCCAGGCGAACATGTCGTATTTCATCTCGCCATGCACCAGCCATTCCGCCACCATCCAGCCCATGCCCGCCGATTGGCTGAAGCCGGGGATGATGCCGTTGCAACAGAAATAGCCCTTCAACTCCGGCACCGGGCCGAGGATCACATTGGCATCGGGCGACCAGATCATCGGGCCGTTGATCACCCGCTTGATGCCGGCCTCGCCCACCACCGGAACCCGGTCGATGGCGCGCATCATGTTCTCCTCGATCCGCTCCAGATCGTCGGGGAAAAGATCATGCGCGAAATCGAGCGGCGTGCCCTCTTCCGCCCAGAACCGCATGTCGCGCTCATAGGCGCCGATCAGCAGGCCCTTGCCCTCCTGCCGCAGGTAATATTCCCCGTCCCGGTCCGCCACCGAGGGCAGCCGCCGATCCATCCCGGCGATCTCGGCAATCGTCTCGGTCACGAAATACTGGTGTTCGGTGGGCTGCAACGGCAGTTCGATTCCCGCCAGCTTCGCCACCTCGCGTCCCCAGAGACCAGCCGCATTGATCACCCAAGGCGTGCGGATATTGCCCTTCGGCGTCTCGACGATCCACGTCCCGTCAGCTTGCGGCACCGTCGCCATCACCGGCGTGAAGCGATGGATCTCCGCCCCCCGTTGCCGCGCCCCCACCGCATAGGCATTGGTCACGCCCGAGGGGTCCACATTACCGCCATCGGGCTCATACATGATGCAGCGGATACCGTCGAAATTCACCAAGGGGTGCAGCCGCTCGGCCTCGTCCCGCGAGATCTCGTGGAAGTTCATCCCGTAAAGCTTGGCCTTCGCCGCCTGAAGCCGCAGCTGATGCGCCCGGTTCTCGGTCTGCGCGAGATAGAGCGAGCCGGGCTGAAACACCCCGCAGCTTTGCCCGGTCTCCTCCTCCAGCGCGTTATACAGGGTCATCGTGTAATGCTGCAAACGGCTGATATTGGCGCTGTCATGCAGCCCGTGGATATTGGCCGCCGCGTGCCACGTGCTGCCGCTCGTCAACTCGTCGCGCTCCAGCAGGACGACATCGGACCAGCCCAGCTTGGCCAGGTGATAGAGGATCGAACATCCGATAACGCCGCCGCCGATCACGACAGCCTGTGCATGGGTCTTCATGGGGTGCCCCTCGGGTTTTTCACACCCGCACCCTGAAGCCCGCAGCCTCCCCGCGATTGCCCATTTCCGACACGTTCTGTCGCGGTGATACACAGCCCCGCTGTTTCTTTATGGCTCAAATACTCCGGGGAGTTTGAGGGGCAGCGCCCCTCATCCGACAAAACCGGCGCGGCGCAGCCGCACCGCATGGAAAGACGCGGCCAGTCCAGAGAAACGACACATCCTGTCGCAAACCGGCATGCGGCGCGGCGGCGCGGCTTCAACTCTGGGCGCAGCATCATCAAGGAGGCATGAAATGAAAACCAGCACCCGTGTGGTCGTGATCGGCGGCGGTGTCGTCGGCTGTTCCGTGCTCTATCACCTGACCAAGCTGGGCTGGTCCGATGTCATGCTGCTGGAACGCTCGGAACTGACCTCGGGCTCCACATGGCATGCGGCGGGCGGGTTCCACACCCTCAACGGCGACACCAACATGGCCGCGCTTCAGGGCTACACGATCCGGCTTTACAAGGAACTGGAGGAAATCACCGGCATGTCCTGCGGGCTGCACCATGTCGGCGGCGTGACGTTGGCCGACAATCGCGACCGCTTCGACATGCTGCTCGCGGAGCGCGCCAAGCATCGCTACATGGGCCTCGACACCCATATCGTGACACCCGAGGAAATCCGCGAGATCGCCCCCGTCACCAATATCGAGGGCATCATCGGCGGGCTTTATGATCCGCTCGACGGCCATCTCGACCCCTCCGGCACCACCCATGCCTATGCACGCGCCGCGCGCATGGGCGGCGCGCAGATCGAGACCCATTGCATGGTGCAAGAGACCAACCAGCGCCCCGACGGCACATGGGACGTGGTGACGGACAAGGGCACCATCCACACCGACCACGTGGTCAACGCGGGCGGCCTCTGGGCGCGCGAGGTGGGCGCGATGGCGGGCGTCACCCTGCCGCTGCACCCGATGGAGCATCAGTATATCGTCACCGACGAGATACCGACGATATACAGCCGCGATACCGAACACCCCCACGTCATGGACCCGGCGGGCGAAAGCTATCTGCGGCAAGAGGGGCGCGGCCTCTGCATCGGCTTTTATGAACAACCCTGCAAGCCCTGGGCGGTCGACGGCACGCCGTGGGATTTCGGCCATGAACTGCTGCCCGACAACCTCGACAAGATCGAGGCCAGCATCGAGTTTGCCTACCGCCGCTTTCCCGTGCTGGAAAAGGCGGGCGTCAAATCGGTCATCCACGGCCCCTTCACCTTCGCCCCCGACGGCAACCCGCTGGTCGGGCCCATCCCCGGCCTGCGCGGCTACTGGTCGGCCTGCGGCGTGATGGCGGGCTTTTCCCAAGGTGGCGGCGTGGGCCTCATGTTGGCCCAATGGATGACCGAGGGGGAGTGTGAACGCGACGTCACCGCCATGGACGTCGCCCGCTTCGGCGACTGGATCAGCCCGGGCTATACCCGCCCAAAAGTCGTTGAAAACTATCAAAAAAGATTCTCGGTCTCCTACCCGAACGAGGAACTTCCCGCCGCCCGCCCGTTCCGCCAGACGCCGATGTATGACGTGTTCGACCGGATGGGCGCGGTCTGGGGCGCGCAATACGGGCTGGAGGTGGTCAACTACTTCGCGCAAGGCGACGAGCCACGCTTCGAGACCCCCTCCTTCCGCCGCTCCAACGCATGGGAGGCCACGGCGCGCGAGGTGCGCGCGGTGCGCGAGGGCGTCGGCATCAACGAGGTCCACAACTTCGGCAAATACCTCGTCAGCGGCACAGGCGCCCGCGACTGGCTCGACCGGATCATGGCCGGGCGCATCCCCAAACCGGGGCGACTCTCGCTCACCCCGATGCTGTCACCCAAGGGACGGCTCTGGGGCGATTTCACGGTGTCGTGCCTGAATGACGAGACCTTCCAGCTCACCGCCTCCTACGGCGCGCAGGCGTTTCACATGCGCTGGTTCGCCCATAACGAGGCGGCGGGCGTGCGCGTCGAGAATATCTCGGACCGGCTCAACGGATTTCAGATCGCGGGCCCGCGCGCACGCGACGTGCTCATGGCCTGCACCCGCGATCAGGTGGCGGACATGAAGTTCATGGATATCCGCCCTGCGGTCCTCGGCATGGTCGATTGCCTCATTCAGCGCGTCAGCTATACCGGCGATCTCGGATACGAGATCTATTGCGACCCGATGGCGCAACGCGCGCTCTGGGATGTGCTCTGGTCCGAAGGGCAGAACCACGGCATGAAACCCTTCGGCATGCGCGCGATGATGTCGCTGCGGCTTGACCGCTTCTTCGGTGCGTGGCTCCGGGAGTTCTCGCCCGATTACACCCCCGGCGAGACCGGGATGGACCGGTTCATCGCGTGGAAGAAAAACACCGATTTCATCGGCCGCGCGGCGGCAGAGGCCGAGCGCGCCCAAGGGGCTGCGCGCACGCTCGTCGCTTTTGAGGTGGCGGCCGAGGATACCGATGTGAACGGCTATGAGCCGGTCTGGATCGAGGGCGAAGTGCACGGGTTCTGCACCTCGGGGGGCTATTCGCACCACGCAGGAAAATCCATCGCCCTCGCCCTCATCCCGTCTGAGCGCGCGCGCGACGGGCTGGAGGCGGAGATCGAAATCCTCGGCCACCGCCGCGCCGCCCGGCTGATCACCGAGCCGCTCTTTGTTGCGGACGGGGCGCGGATGCGGGGTTGATCGCAAGACCCCGGCGCAGGTTATGGTCCACGCCGGGGTTTACTTGAGTATTTTCAGAACGATGAAAGGCAAGGTTAATCCTGCCGCTCGCCCGGGTCAGGCTGCCCCACGCCGAGGAACAGCCGTTTGAGCGGGATGATCCAGACAAGGCCCAGCCCCACATAGACCAGTAGTTCGACCCAGAACGACGGTCGGTCGATCCAGTTCACAAGGCTCACGGCCGCCACGATATAGGCGGGCAAGCCGACCAGCAGCACCACCAGAGACCAGCGTTTCCGGGCCTTGTAACTGAGCATTGCGCCTCCTCAATCTGCGAACGGGTCGGTCACGAGGATGGTGTCCTCGCGCTCCGGTGAGGTGGAGAGTAGCGCGACCGGGCAGTCGATCAACTCTTCGACGCGGCGCACGTATTTGATCGCGTTTGCGGGCAGATCGGCCCAGCTGCGCGCGCCCTCGGTCGATTCGGACCAACCCGGCATTTCCTCGTAAATCGGCGTGCAGCGGGCCTGCAGATCGGCGGCGGTCGGCAGGTAATCCAGCCGCGTGCCATCAAGATCATAGCCCACGCAAATCTTGAGCGTCTCGAACCCGTCAAGCACATCGAGCTTGGTCAGAGCGATCCCCGTAACCCCCGACGTGACACAGGTCTGGCGCACCAGACAAGAATCGAACCAGCCACAGCGCCGCTGCCGCCCGGTTACGGTGCCGAACTCATGACCCCGCTCGCCCAAACGCTGCCCGTCGGCATCCTGCAATTCGGTCGGGAACGGCCCCTCGCCCACGCGCGTGGTATAGGCCTTGACGATGCCCAGAACGTAATCGATCGAGCCCGGCCCGATGCCGACACCCGTCGCCGCCTGCCCGGCGATGACATTCGACGAGGTGACAAAGGGATAGGTGCCGAAATCAATGTCCAGCAATGCGCCCTGCGCCCCTTCGAAGAGAATACGCTTGCCCGCCCGGCGCTGCTCGTTGAGCACCTTCCAGACCGGGGCGGCATAGGGCAGGACCTGCGACGCGATCTCGATCAGTTGCGCGATCAGCGCCTCGCGGTCCACCGCCTCGATCCCCAGCCCCCGGCGCAGCGGGTCGTGATGCTGAAGCGCCCGGTCCACCCGCGCGATCAGCGTCGCCTCATCGGCCAGATCCGCCACCCGCACCGCGCGCCGACCCACCTTGTCCTCATAGGCGGGGCCGATGCCGCGCCCTGTGGTGCCGATCTTGGTGCCCTTGCTCGCGGCCTCTTCGCGGGCGCGGTCCAGTTCGCCGTGTATCGGCAGGATCAGCGGCGTGTTCTCGGCGATCATCAGCGTCTCGGGCGTGATCGTCACGCCCTGCTCGCGGATCTGCGCGATCTCTTTCACAAGGTGCCACGGGTCGAGCACCACGCCATTCCCGATGACGCTGAGCTTGCCGCCCCGCACCACGCCCGACGGCAGCGCGTTGAGCTTGTAGACCTTGCCGTCGATCACAAGGGTATGGCCCGCGTTGTGACCACCCTGAAACCGCGCGATCACGTCGGCGCGCTCGCTCAGCCAGTCCACGATCTTGCCTTTTCCCTCGTCCCCCCACTGGGCCCCGACGACGACAACATTTGCCATGATTTACCCCTCGGCATTTGGTCCAAACCGCGCGCCGGTATAACGGGGCGCAGCCGCGGACGAAACAGTTAAATAGCGACATCCACTGGACAGCGTGCGTAGGCTGCGGCAAATCTTGGCAAGGTCTCGGGGCGAAGGGGGAAAGACATGGGGTTTCTGGCAAGATGGGTGGTGGCTTTCGGCCTGCTGGCGTCGACCTTCAACCCGACCGAGTGGAATTTCATTGCCTGGGCGCGGGCGAATGTCAGCACGCAACTGCCGCTCACCGTGCTGCTTGGGCTCTTGCTGATGGTAGGCTACATCATCTACCTGCGCGCCACCCTGCGCTCCATCGGCGGGGTCGGCATGGCGCTGGTGCTGGCGATTGCGGCATCGCTGATCTGGGTGCTGCACGATTTCGGGCTGATCAGCTTCGACGATCCGACGCTCAACGTCTGGCTGGCGCTGCTGGCGCTGTCGCTGGTGCTCGGCATCGGGCTGAGTTGGAGCCATGTCCGTCGGCGGCTGTCGGGACAGGCGGATATGGACGATGTGGACGAATAGGCCGCATCACGCTGCAACCAACCGGGATTGGTTGATC
This sequence comes from Roseovarius sp. MBR-154, assembly GCF_053628595.1. Lineage (NCBI taxonomy): Bacteria > Pseudomonadati > Pseudomonadota > Alphaproteobacteria > Rhodobacterales > Roseobacteraceae > Roseovarius > Roseovarius sp. MBR-154. Next base: position 205,855 of record NZ_JBRJGR010000004.1, on the reverse strand, counting down.
CAGTTTCCTTGTAACTGATCCGGTACAAAAAAGCCCCGGATCATGTCCGGGGCTTTTCAAAACTGTCAGTGGGCAACCGCCCCCCGGCCCTCATTGCCGGATTTGAGGGCGGCCTCTGCGGCGGCGGCCTCTTCGGCCTCCTCGTCCCAATCCACCGGCTCGGGTGTTCGCACCAGCGCCAGCTTCAGCACATCGCGCACGTGATCGACGGGAATGATGTCGAGCCCCTCTTTCACGTTGTCGGGGATCTCGGCCAGGTCCTTCTCGTTGTCGCGCGGGATGAGCACCGTCTTGATGCCGCCCCGCAGCGCCGCAAGCAGTTTCTCCTTGAGGCCCCCGATGGGCAGCGCGTTACCGCGCAGCGTGACCTCGCCGGTCATGGCGATATCCTTGCGCACCGGAATACCGGTCAGCACCGACACGATGGAGGTCACCATCGCTAGGCCCGCCGAAGGGCCATCCTTGGGCGTCGCCCCTTCGGGGACGTGGACGTGGATGTCCCACTTCTCGAACTTCGGCGGCTTCACCCCGATTTCGGGCGCGACCGAGCGAACATAGGAAGAGGCCGCATCAATCGACTCCTTCATCACGTCACCCAGGGTGCCAGTCGTCTTCATCCGGCCCTTGCCCGGCAGGCGCAACGCCTCGATGTTCAAGAGCTCACCGCCGACCGAGGTATAGGCCAGCCCGGTGACCACACCGACCTGATCGCTTTCTTCGGCCAGACCGAACTTGTATTTCCGCACCCCGAGGAAATCGGCAAGGTTGTCGGGCGTCACGGTGATCGCCTTGTCCTCGCCCTTGATGATGCGCGTCACCGCCTTGCGCGCGATCTTGGCGATCTCGCGTTCAAGGTTCCGTACCCCGGCCTCGCGGGTGTAGTAGCGCACGATATCGGTCAGTGCCGCATCGGTCAGCTCGAACTCGCCCTTCTTCAGACCGTTGTTCTTGATCTGCTTGTCCAGCAGATGCTGCTTGGCAATCTCGCGCTTTTCATCCTCGGTATAGCCCGCGAGCGGAATGATTTCCATCCGGTCGAGAAGCGGCGACGGCATGTTGTAGCTGTTCGCCGTGGTCAGAAACATCACGTTCGAGAGGTCATATTCCACCTCGAGATAGTGATCGACGAAGGTCGAGTTCTGCTCCGGGTCCAGCACCTCCAGCATGGCACTCGCCGGATCACCGCGGAAATCCTGCCCCATCTTGTCGATCTCATCGAGCAGGATCAGCGGATTGGTGGTCTTGGCCTTTTTCAGCGCCTGGATGATCTTGCCGGGCATCGATCCGATATAGGTCCTGCGGTGACCGCGGATCTCGCTCTCGTCGCGCACGCCACCCAGAGAAATCCGGATGAACTCACGCCCCGTCGACCGTGCCACGCTCTTGCCAAGGCTCGTCTTGCCCACGCCCGGGGGGCCGACAAGGCACATGATCGGGCCTTTGAGCTTTTTCGAGCGTTGCTGCACCGCCAGATACTCGACGATGCGCTCCTTGACCTTTTCCAGCCCGTAGTGATCGGCGTCGAGAATGTCCTGCGCCTTGTGCAGGTCCTTCTTCACGCGGCTTTTCACGCCCCACGGAATGCCCAGCATCCAGTCGAGATAGTTGCGCACGACGGTCGCCTCGGCGCTCATCGGGCTCATGTTCTTGAGCTTCTTGAGCTCGGCCTCGGCCTTGTCCTTGGCTTCCTTGCTCAGCTTGGTGTTGGCGATGCGTTCTTCCAACTCGGCAATCTCGCCTTCGCCGTCCTCGCCATCGCCAAGCTCCTTCTGAATGGCCTTCATCTGCTCATTCAGGTAATACTCGCGCTGCGTGCGCTCCATCTGGCTTTTGACGCGGGTCTTGATCTTCTTCTCGACTTGCAAGACGCTCATTTCGCCCTGCATCAGGCCATAAACCTTCTCCAGCCGCTCGCTCACGCTCAGCGTCTCCAGCAGGTCCTGCTTGCGGTCGACCTCGATGCCCAGATGCCCGGCCACAAGATCGGCCAGCTTTGCCGCCTCGTCGGAATCCGTCACAGCGGCCAGCGCCTCGTCGGGGATGTTCTTCTTGACCTTGGCATAGCGCGCAAACTCATCGCCGACGCTCCGCAGCAGCGCCTCAATGGTGGTGGCATCGCCGGGCGTCTCGCTCACGTATTCGGCGCGCGCCTCGAAAAAATCGTCGTTTTCCAGATATTCGGTGATGCGCACCCGCGCCACGCCCTCGACCAGCACCTTGACGGTGCCATCGGGCAATTTCAGCAGTTGCAGCACATTGGCCAGTACGCCGACGCGGTAGATATCGCCCTCTGCGGGGTCGTCATCGGCGGGGTCGATCTGGCTCGACAGCAGGATTTGCTTGTCGTCCTGCATCACCTCTTCCAGCGCGCGCACCGACTTCTCGCGCCCCACGAAGAGCGGCACGATCATGTGCGGGAACACCACGATGTCTCGCAGCGGAAGCACGGGATAGGATGCGTTGAGTGGGTCTTGCATGCTCGTTTTCCTGTTCTTGGCAAGAGGACGCCGGCCCCGGCTTCGCGGCAGCCCCGGCCCTCTCCGTTTCGCTTGGGTGTTACTTGGGGCAGACCGGGCCCCGTTTCAACAGATCTGGCGCAGAATGCCCCGCCGCGACCCTCGGCACAAGGGCGCATTGCGGGGCATTCGCGACAATTCCGGCGCGGTGCGCGTGGCCTGCGTCAGGCCGTCTCGAGCGCGGGATAATCGGTGTAGCCCTCGGCCCCGCCGCCATACCAAGTCGCCTGATCCCCCTCGTTGAGCGGCGCGCCGGATTTCAGGCGCTCCACGAGATCGGGATTGGCGATATAGGGCCGACCGAAGGCCACCAGATCAACACGGCCCTCCTCGATTCGGGCGCGTGCCAAGTCGCCGTCATAGCCGTTATTGGCCATGTAGGCCCCACCCCAGCGGTCGCGCAGCGCATCGAACCCGCCATGCCGCTCACCGCCGGTGCTGCCCTCGATCAGGTGCAGATAGGCCAGGCCACAAGCATTAAGACGGTCCACGACATAGCCAAAAGAGGCATCCGGGTCGCTGTCGGCGGCATCGTTGAATTCCGACCATGGCGAGAGGCGAATGCCGATACGGCCCGGGGCCCAGACGGGTTTCAACCCGTCCAGCACCTCGAAGAGCAGCCGCGCGCGGTTCTCGACCGGCCCGCCATAGGCATCCTCGCGCCGGTTCGGCCCGTCCTTAAGGAACTGATCGAGCAGGTAACCATTGGCGGCATGCAGCTCGATCCCGTCGAAGCCTGCCGCCTTGGCATTGCGCGCGGCCTGCACGTAATCGGCCACCACGCGCGGCATCTCGTCCTCGCGCAAGGCGCGCGGCGCCGAGGTGTCCTCGAATCCCGCCCGGGTAAATGTCTTGGCCTTGGCTGCGATGGCCGACGGCGCGACCGGGGACTGGCCGTCGGGTTGCAGCGACACATGGCTGATCCGCCCGACATGCCAGAGCTGAACGACAATCCGGCCGCCTTTGGCATGAACTGCATCGGTCACCTTTTTCCACGCCGCCACCTGTTCGGCGCTGTGAATGCCCGGCGTGCCGACATAGCCCTTGCCCTCGGGGCAAATCTGCGTGGCCTCGGTGATGATCAGGCCTGCGCTCGCACGTTGCGCATAATACTCGGCCTGCAGATCGCCGACCTCGCCGGTCATGTCATCGGCCCGGTTGCGGGTCAGCGGGGCCAAAACGATGCGGTTCGGCAGATCGAGATCACCGATGGTGGCGGGGGAAAACAGCGTATCGGACATGGGAGCGCTCCTTTTGCGTGGTCGTGTGAAAGCAGAGCTAAGCGCCCCGTGCCGCGCCGCAAAGCCCGGTTCGCTCACAGCCATCCTCGCATAGGCGCACACCCTGTACCCCTTGACGGGAACGAAAACAGCACTTGCATCCGAGAGGACATGGCTGCAAGGCCCGCTTGATCCGAATCGAAGCTTCATTCCGCTCAGGTGGTTCAATCCCATGGCGTCTTTAGACAAATCTCGCCCTGTCTCACCCCCCCTTCAGACGCTTCAGCAACACCACCTCGCTATCCTCGGCAATCGGCTGAAACCAGCTGTCGTTATAGACCCGCCCGTCGATGGAGACCGAGACGCCGCGCTCGAGCTCCGGGCGCAGGCCGGGGAATTTCTCCCCCAGCCCGTCGAGCAATTCGCGCAAGGTGTCGGCTTCGATCTCGACCTTGCGCGCGCCATCCGCCTGATCGGCGAGCGAGCCCCAGAGCAGCACTTCGACCATCAGCCCTCCGCTTTGGCCTGCAACGCCGCCAGCACGCGGGGCGGCGACATCGGCAGTTGCGTCATCCGCACGCCCGCCGCCTCGGACACCGCATTGGCGATGGCCGCAAGCGGCGGCACGATCGAGGTCTCGCCCACGCCGCGCACGCCGTAAGGGTGCCCGGGATTGGGAATTTCGAGGATCACCGTGTCGATCATCGGCAGGTCCGAGGCCACGGGAATGCGGTAATCGAGGAACCCGGCATTCTGCAAGATGCCATCCTCGCCGTAGATGTACTCCTCGTTCAGCGCCCAGCCGATGCCCTGCACGGCCCCGCCCTGAAACTGTCCTTCGACGTAAGAGGGATGCACCGCCTTGCCGGCATCCTGGAACACCGTATAGCGCAGAATCTTCGTCGATCCGGTGTCGCGGTCAAGCTCCACATCCACCATATGGGTGGCGAAACTCACCCCCGCGCCTTCGGCGTTGACCTCATGATGCCCGGCAATCGGCCCGCCGGTATTCGAGGCGATGGCGGCGATCTCCTTGAGCGTCATCGGCGGGAACTTGCCCGCGTTCGGCCCGGCGGGGCGCGCGGCGCCGTCTTCCCATTCCACGGCCTCTTCGTCGATGCCCCAGACCATCGCGGCGCGGCGGCACATCTCCTTCTTCGCAGCTTCTGCGGCCTTGATCGTGGCCAGCCCCACGGCGAATGTCACGCGGGAACCATCGGTCACCTCGTTCTGGCCCAAGGATCCGGTATCGGCGATGATCGTGCGCACCTGATCGTAGGGAATGCCCAGCTCCTCGGCGGCCATCATCGTCATCGACGCGCGCGACCCACCAATATCGGGGTTGCCCTCGGATACCGTCACGGTGCCGTCGGGCGTGATGTTGAGCGACACGCAGGTATCGCCGCCGAAGTTGAACCAGAACCCGCAGGCGACCCCCCGGCCCTGATTTTCACCCAGAGGGGCGGACCAGTGCGGATGCGATTTCGCAGCCTCCAGCGTCGCCTTGAGGCCGATGGCGGGATAGGTCGGGCCGTAAGACGCCTTGGTCCCCTCATCCGCACCGTTCATCAGCCGCGCCTCCAGCGGGTCAAGGCCGAAACCCTTGGCAAGCTCATCAATCGCGCTTTCGATGGCGAACGCCGCCATCGGCGCGCCGGGGGCGCGGTAGGCGGCGGCCTTGGGCCGGTTGGTCACCACGTCCCAGCCAACGGTCTTGACGTTTTCCAGATCGTAAGGTGCAAAGCCCGACATCGCGCCCATATCGACGGGCGATCCCGGATAGGCCCCGCCCTGATAACGCAACTCGGCGAACCCGGCGGTGATCTTGCCGTCCTTGGTCATGCCGATCTTGACGTCGATGGAAGTCGAGGAGGTCGGCCCCGTGGCGCGCAGCACCTCGGAGCGGCTCATCACCATCTTGACCGGGCGGCCCGATTTTTTGGCCAGCATCAGCGCGACGGGTTCGAGAAAGACCACCGTCTTGCCGCCGAACCCGCCACCGATTTCAGAGGCGGTGACGCGCAACTGCCCCTGCTCCATGCCCAGAATTGCCGCACAGGTGTTGCGCACCATGTAATGACCTTGGGTGCAGACCCACAGGTCGGCCCGGCCATCCGAGCCCATCGTGGCCAGGCAGGCATGCGGCTCGATATAACCCTGATGGGTGGCGGCCGTCCGGTAGGTCCGCTCGACCACGCGGTCGGCCTGCGCCAGCCCCGCCTCGATATCGCCATGCCCGAATTCCGAGCGGGCGATCACGTTCTGAGACATGCCCTCGGGCACCGTCTCCTGTTGGCGGCCCTTGTGCAGCACCGGGGCGTCGGGCTTCATCGCCGCATCCACATCCGTCACATGCGGCAGCACCTCGTATTCGACCTCGATGAGCTTGAGCGCCTTGCGCGCCACGGCCGGGCTGCTTGCGGCGACGGCGGCCACTGCGTGGCCGTCATAAAGCGCCTTGTCGCCCGCCATGCAATTGTCGAGCACATCGGCCACGTCCTCGGACACCTCGCCGAAATCGGCGCGGGTGACCACCGCCTTGACGCCAGACAGCGCCTCGGCCTTGGACGCGTCGATCTTCACGATCCGGGCATGGGCATGGGGCGAGCGCAGGATGCGCCCGGTCAGCATGCCGGGGGCCACCATGTCGGCACCAAACCGCGCGCGTCCGGTCACCTTGTCAATGCCGTCAGGCCTGTCGGGCCGCGTGCCCACAACCTTGAATTCGCGGGTCTTTTTCGTGTCATCCAGTGCCATTACGACGCCCTCCGCATGTCCGCCGCCGTTTCCATCACGGCGCGGATGATCTTGTCATACCCGGTGCAGCGGCAGAGATTGCCCGCCAGCCAATAGCGCACCTCCTCCTCGCTCGGGTCGGGATTGCGCTCCAGCAGCGATTGCGCCGCCACGAGGATGCCCGGCGTGCAGATGCCGCATTGCAGGGCGGCCATCTCGATGAATTTCTGTTGCAACGGGTGCAGTTGATCGCCGGTCGCCATGCCCTCGATGGTGGCGATGTCGCGGCCCTCGGCCTCGGCCCCCAGCATCAGGCACGAACAGACCAGACGGCCATCGACCGCCACCGAACAGGCGCCGCAATCGCCGGTGCCGCAGCCTTCCTTGGTGCCCGTGAGGCCCAGCCGGTCGCGCAGCACGTCGAGCAGCGTGTCCTCGGCCTCGCAGAGAAACTCAGTGGCGTCACCGTTGATCTTGGTGGTTACGTGTAGCTGGCTCATGCCGTCTCTCCTTTCGCGCGCTTGGCCGCAATCACCGCCGCGCGGCGGGCCAGAACGCCCGCCACGTGCTTGCGGAAATCAATCGTGCCGCGCTTGTCGTCAATCGGTGTGGCCGCCGCCGAGCAGGCCGCCGCCAGATCACTGAGCACCGCCTCGTCGAGCACGCGGTCAGTGATCGCCTCTGCCGCGTCTTCGACCAGCATTACCTTGGGGCCAACCGCGCCGAGCGACACCCGCGCCGCCGTCACCCGGTCGCCCTCGTCAAGGCTGAGCGAAATGCCGCAGCCCACCACCGCGATATCCATCTCGGTGCGCGGGATGAAGCGCAGATAGGCGTCGCCCGAGCGTTTGCCGCGCGCGGGCAGCCAGACCGAAGCGATAAATTCGCCGCGTTGCAGCGCCGTCTTGCCCGGGCTTTTCGGGACGTCGATCACATCCATGTCGCGCACACCGTTCGGCCCGACAATGCGCACGGTAGCACCCGCCGCGACCATCGCCGGGACGGAATCAGCCGCCGGAGACGCGTTGCAGAGATTCCCCGCCAGAGTGGCGCGGCCCTGCACCTGCGTCGAGCCGATCAGCCCCGCTGCCTCGACTACGCCGGACCAATCGGCGACAAGCCCCGCATGCTCGCCCATCTCGGCGCCCGAGACAGCCGCCCCGATACGCCAGCCGCCGTCCTCGGCGGCAATGTCACGCATGCCCTCGATCCGCTTGATGTCGACGATCATCTCCGGCTCGATCATCTCCGAGCGCAGCTTGACGAGCAGGTCGGTGCCGCCCGCCAACACATGCGCGCCGTCCTGCCCGGCCAGCAGGCTCACGGCCTCTTCCAGCCGGGTCGGTGCCTCGTATCGCATCTGGGTTGTCCTTTCCTCTGGGTCAGGCCCGGAGACTCGGGCCGCGTTTGTGCTGACTATCCCGCAACTCGCGGCCAGACGCAAACGCCTCGCCGACATCGCCCAGCACGCAATCGGCACGCTTCGGACCACGATCCGCCTTAATCACCTGTCAACATGGGCACATCATCCTGATCCGGTGCCGAATGAAAAGCGAATTCATGCCCCACGCCATGCCCACCGAGCTGCCCTCGCCCGTGCGCCACGCGCGGCTGTTCGAACTTATCCGCCAGGACGGTCTTGCCCGGCAGGTGCATCTGCGCCTCGCGCAACAGATGCCGCCCGATCCGTCGCAGTTGCGGCGGTTTGCAGCCGGGGCGCACCGCTCGCTGCATGGCGAGGGTGACCTGCGCGCGAGACGGTAGGATACGGGGGCGGATGGCGAGGGATGCCCTGAAGGGGGCGTTCGCCTCTGGCACAAATGCGCCGGCTCAAGGTGCCGCAGGCACCGCCGCGCAGCGCCCGACAGCCCCACCGGACATCATCCCCGAAACCCGGTCGCCACCACGAATTTCTCGGAACTGTCGGACCGCGACGCGGGCGGTTTGACGTTTGCCACCTTGGCAAAGCGCTGCTTCAGCAATTTCTGCAGCTCGCCCTCGGCACCCCCGGCCAGCACCTTCGAGACAAACGTGCCGCCCTCTTCCAGCACGTCGAAGGCCAGATAGGCCGCCGCCTCGCACAGCGCGATAATGCGCAGATGGTCGGTCTGCTTGTGCCCCGAGGAGGAGGCCGCCATGTCCGACATCACCACATCGACGCGGCCGCCAAGCCAGTCCTTGACCTTTTCGTCGGCGCCATCTTCCATGAAGTCAAGCTGATGCAATTCGACACCCGCAATCGGCTCCACCTCCTGCAGGTCGACGCCCAGGATGCGGCCCTGCGCCTTGCCCGCCTTCTCGCCAAGCGCGTTGACGCGCGGCACCGCCACCTGACACCAGCCGCCCGGCGCGCAGCCAAGATCGACCACCCGCGCGCCCGGCACCAGAAAGCGGAACTTGTCATCAAGCTCCATGATCTTGAACGCCGCGCGTCCGCGATAGCCTTCCAACTGCGCGCGTTTGACATAAGGGTCATTCAATTGCCGTTGCAGCCAGCGCGTCGAAGACGCCCGCCGTCCTCGCGCCGTCTTGACCTTGACCGTCAGGTCGCGCTGCCCGCGCCCCGAGGTGTTTTTGCCGTCCGGCCCCTTCGCCATCAGTCGTCCCCGTCCATCAATACGCCATCCGCTGCCATCTGCGCGTAGAGCATGCCCTCGCGCAGCCCGCGATCCGCCACGCTCAGCCGGTCCGTAGGCCAGCATCTGAGCAGCGCCTGCAAGATCGCCGCCCCCGACATGATCAGTGCCTGCCGGTCCAGCCCGATCCGTGGATCACGCCTGCGCCCCGCGGGGCCGAGCGCCAGATACGTGCGAATCACCTTGTCGATCTCGTCGCTGGTCATGGTCAGACCGTCCACCTTGTTGCGATCATAGCGCTTCAGGCCAAGGTGGCTTGCTGCCACCGTGGTCACGGTGCCGGATGTGCCGACGATCTGAAAGCCCTCGCGCGTCTGCTCGTCCTTGTACGGGGCGAATTCCGCGAGGTTCTCCTCGAAGTACCAGCTCATTAGCGCAAAGCGCGCGCTGTCATCCTCGACATCGCGAAACTGATCACGCAGCGTCGCTACGCCTAGGGGCACGCTGATCCAGTCGACCACCCGCGCGCCCGGCCGCCCGTCGGGAGATTGAAAGCCGAGATGCATGCGCATGATCGCGCGGCGGCGTTCCGGCTGCGGCACGTCGCGCAGGTCGATCCATACCAGTTCGGTTGACCCACCGCCGATATCCACCACCAGGAGCTGCTCGGTCCCGGCACTCACCAAGGGGGCGCAGGACACGACCGCCAGCCGCGCCTCTTCCTCGGGCTTTATGATGTCGAGCCGCAGGCCCGTCTCGCGCTCCACCCGCGCCATGAAATCGGCACCATTGCTCGCGCGCCTGCAGGCCTCGGTCGCCACCAGACGCATCTGTGTCACCCTGTGCCGCTTGAGCTTTTGCCGACAGACCCGCAGCGCCTGAATGGTTCGGTAGATCGAGGCGCGAGAGAGCCTACCCGAGCGTTCCAGCCCCGCCCCCAACTGCACCGATTTTGAAAAACTGTCCACGACTTTGAACTGCGTGCCCTCGGGACGGGCAATCAGCATGCGGCAACTGTTCGTTCCCAGATCCAGCGCCGCATATAGCGACGGCTGATCCGGCAGGCTCAGTGCGGGGCTCTCAACCGGTTTCGGGATCGCGCCCGCACTTTCGGGACGCTTGGGCGCCATGACAACACGCCCTCCATTTCAAGTTGTCCTCAAGGTAATGTCATCTGCGCGCTCGCGCAAGCGTTGCGATGATCCGATGAAGATCATGAATCATTTTCCCATTCCTGCCCATGGCTCCCCGAATGCGCCCCGGCTATTCTCGCCGCGTCGCATGACGCTCCCGTTCTGTCGAAATCATGCACTGACGCGTGCCCGCCCTGCATTAGGTAGGAGCCTTGAGGAGAAAGGAATCAGCATGGTTGACGTCACCATCGTCTTTTGGCGGGACATCCCCGCTCAGGTCATCGTCGGCAAGGGGCGTCGCGGAGCCAAGGTGCAATTGCCCGAACGCTTCGAGCAGGCCATCGACCGCGCAGCGATGAAGACGGGTGCCGCAGGCACCGACGACTACCTCGCCGAATGGCGCAAGGCTGATCCCTATCCCGTGGAAGGCGAGCCCGACGCCGTCGCCAAATCCGAGGCGGCGCGGCTCGATGCTGAGTATGATCAGGACCGCATCAAAACCCTGATCGCCAACAATGGCTGGGCGTGAATGCGCCCCGGTTCGATATGGGAGGCCGCAATGGCACTTTTCAACTTCAAGAAGCGTGAGAAATTCACCCCCGCGAATGGCCAACTCGAGGCGTTCCTTGAGGGCTATTCCATCGAGGTGATGCCGCGCACCGCCGAAAAGGTCGAGAATTTCCGCGACCTGCTGCCCGCCGGCACCCGCGTCTATATCGCCCATATCGAGGGCGCGCCGATCGAGGATATGGTCGCCACCGCCGCGCGGCTCAATGCCGATGGCTACCCCGTCATGCCGCACTTCCCCGCGCGCATCATCAAGGACCGCGCCACGCTGGCCGACTGGATTGCCCGCTATCAGGGCGAGGCCAATGTCGATCAGGCCCTCCTGCTCGCCGGTGGTGTCTCCACTCCGCATGGCGCGTTCGAAAGCTCGATCCAGCTTCTCGAATCCGGCGAATTCGACCGCGCGGGCTTCAAGCGCCTGCATGTCGCAGGCCACCCCGAGGGCAACAAGGACATCGACCCCGACGGCAGCATGAAGAACGTCGAGGATGCGCTTCGCTGGAAACAGAAATTCTCGGAAACCACCGATGCGAAAATGGCCCTCGCCACGCAATTCGCCTTTGACGCCAAGCCGATCATCGCCTGGGCCGACAGCCTCAGCGCGGCAAGCATCACCCTGCCCATCCACATCGGCATCGCCGGTCCCGCCAAGTTGCAGACCCTGATCAAATTCGCCATCGCCTGCGGTGTCGGCCCCTCGCTCAAGGTCCTGCAAAAACGCGCCATGGACGTCTCGAAACTGCTCCTGCCCTACGAGCCGACCGACGTCCTCAGCGAACTCGCCGCCCACAAGGCCGCGAACCCGAATTTCAACATCGAGCATGTGCATTTCTTCCCGCTCGGCGGGATCAAGGCCAATGCCGAATGGGCCATCGAAAACGGCGGGGCTTCGGCCACGCCCGCCAACCAGCAAGGATAAGACCAGACCATGACCCGCACCATCGTCGAGAGCAAAACCAAAACCGCCGTCATCGGCTTTGACGAGCCGTTCTGCGTCATTGGCGAACGCATCAACCCCACCGGCCGCAAGAAGCTCGCCGCCGAGCTTGAGGCGGGCGATTTCTCGACCGTCGAATCCGACGCCATCGCGCAGGCCGCCGCGGGCGCCACCGTGCTCGATATCAACGCGGGCGTGGTCTACAACTCCAACCCCAACCCGAACGAGACCGAACCGCCGCTGATGACCAAGATGATCGAGCTGGTGCAGGGTCTCGTCGATCTGCCGCTCTGCATCGACAGCTCGGTTCCCGCAGCGCTCGAGGCCGGTCTCAAGGCCGCCCATGGCCGCCCACTGCTCAATTCGGTGACGGGTGAGGAAGAGCGTCTCGAATACGTGCTGCCGCTGGTCAAGAAATACAACGTCCCCGTTGTCGCCATCTCCAACGACGACACAGGGATTTCCGAAGACCCCGACGTGCGTTTCGCCGTCGCGAAAAAGATCGTCGAGCGCGCTGCCGATTTCGGCATCCCCGCGCATGACATCGTGGTCGACCCGCTGGTGATGCCGATCGGGGCCATGGCGACCGCCGGTCAGCAGGTCTTCACCCTGGTGCGCCGCCTGCGCGAGGAACTGGGGGTGAACACCACTTGCGGTGCATCGAATATCTCGTTCGGTCTGCCCAACCGTCACGGCATCAACAACGCGTTTTTGCCAATGGCCATGGGTGCGGGCATGACGTCAGCGATCATGAACCCGATCGCGCTGCCGGTGAAACAGGCCGAGATCGAGGCGAAAAAGGCCGAGGTCGCCGCCGCCGGTCTGATCCTGCCCGAAGACATGGACGACGAGACCTTCTGCCAGTTGTTCGGCCTAGGCTCGATGACGCCGCGCGCGGGCAAGGAGATGGAGGCGATCATGGCCGCCAACTTCCTGACCAACAACGACCCCCATGGCGGCAACTGGATCAAGTTCAACAAAGCCCCGCCGAAACCCGGCGACGAGGTTCGTGCAGGTGGCCGCGCGGGTTCCCGCAGCCGTCGCCGCCGGGCGTGAGCCGAGGTCTGAAGACACTCAACACAAAACCCCGCCGCAAGGCGGGGTTCTCGTTTTCAGCAAGGGGTGCTCCGAGCCATGCAATAGGGCGTCAGTTCACACGAAAACCATCCAACAGTTACCTTTTGTTCGGATGGCGAGGGCCGGCCCCTCAGTGCACCGCCGCTGCAATGGCGCCTATCCCTCCATCAGGCATAGCCCAGATCGCGGGCGATCATCGCGGCGTGGGTGCGATTGCGCGCGCCCAGTTTCCGCGACAGGGTCTTGAGATGCAGCTTCACCGTCACCTCCTGAATGTCGAGATCGCGGGCGATTTCCTTGTTGGATTTACCCTCCGACACCCCTATCAGAACGGCGCGTTCGCGCGGGGTCAGCCGGGGGCCGTCTCCTTCCGGCTCGTTATCAAGGAGAAACCCCAGCGGGGCATAGACCTTGCCCGATAGCATATGTTGGACAGCCGCGATCAGCGATTGCGGGTTGAGCGTCTTGGGCAGAAAGCCTGCCGCCCCGGCGCGCAGCGCCCGACGTGCCACGTCTGGCGGCGCCGTGCCCGACAGGATCGCCACCGGACAGCCCGCCTGCGCCCGCATACGCTCCAGCCCGCTCAGCGCCTCCATCCCCGGCATCTGGAAATCCAGTAGCACCAAGTCGAACGGCCCCGCCTGCCGCTGCACGGCCAGCGCTGCATCAAGACAATCCGCAACCTCGACGGAAAACCCGCCTTGGTTGCGCAAAAATTCGGCGACCGTCTCTCGGACGAGGTCATGATCGTCGGCCAGCAAGAGCCTGCCCATGTCTCTTCCTTTCATTGCGCCGGAACACCGCATGCGCCGCGCACACACCACCGCAACCTGCACAACACTTATGCATTCGACCGGTAAGATGACAACGGTTTCATCACATTTTGTCGTCGCACTTCGCGCGACACCGGGTTTCGCCCGAGCGGGAAATGAGCGGCTGAGCTGCCGCTGTCGGCGCGGATCCCAAAGCGCCGGTCTAACATGGGCGCGATTTGTTCTGACGAGCAATTGAGGTCAACACGGCTTTTCCTGTGCTTTCTACGGGTGCGCGTGGAGATACTGGAATTCTTGCAGTGAAAAGATTATTCCGAGGGCATGGCCGTCTCGATACTCGGTCAAGACTTGCCAAGGATAGCCTTTGCACAAAATGACGCAGGGCATGACATGCGAGGCCAGCGGTTCCGGAGCATCACGTCCTGGCCGATGTTGCGCTCCGCAACGCAGTGTCTGGCTGCGTGACTGAATCACCACCCGCCGCGCATGGCGCGCGCCCTGGAATGAAACCGGATGAGTGCCACGACAGATCCCAGCATGCCGACCCGCGATCGGCTTGCGCTGAGCATCCTGAGCGCCTTTGCAGCGGCCTGCATGCTGGCAGCGGCGCTGCTTACCGTGCAGGTTCTGGGCAAGCTCGATCACTACGGTCGCGCCAAGCAGGACAACCTGCACTGGACCATGTCGCAGCTTGAAGTCGATCACCTGCGCTTCCTGATGAAGTTGGAGCAGTTCTCCGACACCGATCCGGAGGCGCTTCATCACCTACGCCGACGGTTCGACCTGCTGTACAGCCGGATCATGACCCTGCAACGCGGCGATGTCTATCCGCAGGCGATCCGCGACGCTGCCCTGGAGGACGAGCTTGCGCTGATGTTGGCGTTGTTGGCGCAGATGGTGCCGATCATCGACGCACCTGACGGGCAACTCGATGCCGGGCGCACCGAACTTGCCGCGCTCGCCCGGCGCATGGCAGCACCGATCCGCACCGTGGCAACTGAGGCGATCACCGTCGATGCGCGCCGATCCGATGCCGAGCGCGCGGCGTTGACCTCGCAGATCGTGACCCTCACGGTCCTGATCCTGCTGATGGTGGCGGCGCTCTTCACCCTGCTGATCATGCTCTGGCGTCTGTACCGGAGCCATCGCCTGCGCGCCGAGGAAAACCGACGCAGCTCAAACCGGCTGGCAACGATCCTCAACACCTCGCAGGATGCGATTCTTGTGATCGACAGCGAGGGACACCTGCTCGAGAGCAACGAGCGCGCCCGGCGCATGTTTGATCTGCCGCCGCAGGAAACCGGCGATATCCGGGTCGCCGACCTCGTGACCGGGGCGCAGGAGGTGCGCATGGATGCCGCGCGCCTGATGGAGGCCTGCGCCGAGCGCCCGTTCCGATCCGACAGCCTCACCGGGCACAGCCTGAGCGGGCGCCGCTTCGCGGCGGAACTCTCCGCCGATCTTGCCGCGCGCGGCGACGCCCCGGTTTGCATCTGTTTCATAAGCGATATCTCGGTGCGGCGCGCGGCGCAGTCGGAAATCGCCTCGGCCCACGATCGCGCGCTCGCAGGCGAGCAGGCCAAGGCGCGCTTTCTCGGGATGATCAGCCACGAGATGCGTACGCCGCTCAACGGCATTCTTGGCGCGCTCGAACTGCTCGGCGAGACCGGGCTGAACGTCGAACAGGAAAGCTATGTGCGGATCATGCGATCGTCGGGGAAGTTGCTACTGACGCAGATCACCGATGCGCTCGACATCACATTGGCCGAGTCCGGAAAGCTGCGGCTGAACTACACGGAGTTCGATCTCGATCAACTTCTGGCCGATCTGCTCGACAGTCAATCCGCAGCCGCGGCTGCCCGCGGCAACCGCCTGCGCCTCCTGACGCCCGCCGGGCAGTTGGGCGTGGTCAGGGGCGATCCGGACCGGCTGCACCAGGTGCTGCTCAACCTGCTGTCCAACGCGATCAAGTTCACGCGCGACGGGGAAATCACCCTGGAGGCGTGGCCGGATGCGGCGACGAATGTGGTGGAGATTCAGGTCGCCGATACCGGCATCGGGATCTCGGAAAGCGATCTGCCGTATGTGTTCGACGATTTCATGCGCGCCGAGCATCCGGACGGGGAGCGGCCCGAGGGCACCGGGCTCGGTCTCGGGATCGCCAGTCAACTTGCGTCGCTGATGGGCGGCAGCATCGGTGCCGAGAGCGAGTTGGGCGAGGGCAGCCTGTTCTGGCTGCGCCTGCCACTGCGCTCATGCATTCCGCGCCGCGCGGCATCTCTGGACCTTGCAGATGCCGCTCCTGCGAGACCGGCCCGAGTGCTGGTCGTCGAAGATAATCCTACCAATCGGCTGGTAATCGAAGCCATGCTCAGGCGTGACGGGCACCACGTAACCCTCGCGCAGGACGGCATAGCCGGTGTTGCGGCGGCGGAGGCGGCGGCCCAGGATTTGGTCCTAATGGATGTGAACATGCCGAACATGGACGGAATTGCGGCTGCGCGCGCGATCCGTTCGGGTGATGGTCCCTGCGCCGGAACCCGGATCGTGGCTCTTACCGCGCATGCGGGAAACGAGATGGTCGAGACCCTGATCGAGGCAGGGATCGACGAAGTCAGGACCAAGCCGCTCAGCCGAAACGCGTTGCGCCGGATCCTGGCCGAGGGGGCCGCCTTGTCGGCTGCGGAAATCCTGCCCACCGCGGTGGCCCTGCCTTGGCTCGATCATCATTATCTCGATCAAGTGGCACGCAGCCTGCCTGACGCGCGGATCAGCGACATCCTGCGGATGTTCGAGACGGAAGGTGCCGCGCTGATCGCCGTACTGAACCGGGACGATATTCTACCCGACGACGTGCTCCTCAGCCGGTTGCATCATCTCGCAGGCACGGCTGCCACCTGCGGCGCGCGCGCCTTCCAATCCGGTCTCGCCGCGACCGAGGAGGCGTTCCTCTCGGGCGACCGCACTGCGCAGGCGGCGCGGCTGGCGACACTTCCCGATCTCTGGCAACGGACACACGCCGCGATCCACGACTATCGTGGCGGCCTCTGAGGGCAGGCTCACAAAGAGTTGCCTTTCACGCGGCTTACTATACGTTTCGTATCGGTTAGGGTCGCGGGGCAAGATCTTGGCGACCGTTCCGAGGCCCAAGGAAAGGCACGCGAAAATGTCCATTCTCAAACAGCTTCTGCTGCTCTGCGTGATCGCGGGGCTGTCCTACGGGGGCTATGAGTACTACCGGACCCATCATGCCGCCACCCCCGCCGAGCAATCCGGACCGGACAGCGTTCCCCCGGCCACCGTCGAACTGGCACGCGCGGAAACCCAAACCCTGCGCCGCACTATCGAGGCCGTCGGCACCACTCGTGCGGTCCGCTCCATCGACATCGTGCCGGAGGTCGATGGCCGTCTCGTCGAATTGACAATCTCTCCCGGCAGCCGCGTCGAAAAAGGCGACGTCCTGGCACGACTCGAAGACACCATCGAGCGCGCCGACCTGTCCGAGGCCGAGGCGGTGCTCACCGAACAGCGCCAGGCCGTGCAGCGGGCCCGACAGTTGCGCGAGACAAACGCCGTCTCACTCGCCACGCTGGAAGAGGCCATCGCCCGTCTTGCCGAGGCCGAGGCCGATCTCGACCGTGCCCGCCGCAGGCTGGAGGATCGTCGCATCACCGCGCCCTTCGCCGGGGTGGTTGGGCTGACCAATTACGACACCGGAGCGCGCGTGGAAGAGGGGCAGGTGCTGACCCGGCTTGACGACCTGAGCGAGGTCGAGGTCGAATTCTCGCTGCCCGAGACAGTCTTTGCCCAGGTCAGTCGAGGCCAGCAGGTAATTGCCCGAAGCGCCGCCTTTCCCGACCGCGAGTTCATCGGAACCATCGACGTCGTGGACAGCCGCATCGACCCGGTCAGCCGTGCCTTCCGCACGCGGGCCGTTGTGCCCAACCCCGACAGCACACTGCCTGCGGGCATGTTCCTGTCGCTTACCCTGATCCTGTCACAGGACGAACGTGTCACCGTGCCGGAAGAGGCGATCATCTTCCAGGCCGCTGAAACCTATGTTTTTGTCGCTGACACGGACAATGTCGCGCACCGCCGGGTCGTCAGGACTGGGCAGCGCCAGGACGGGCGCATCGCGATATTGTCGGGTCTCGAGCAAGGAGAGGCGGTGGTGGTGCGCGGGTTGCAACGGGTGCGCGACGGCAGTCCGCTGAACGTGCTCAAGACCGATGATGCAGCCACCGCCTCGGCCAACGCCGAGCCGGAGCAGCCGACATGACACTGTCTGACATCTCGGTGCGCCGTCCCGTTCTCGCGGCGGTGATGAGCCTGCTGATCGTGATCTTCGGCCTTGCAGCGCTGCGCGGCCTGGCAGTGCGCGAACTGCCGGATGTGGACAACGCCGTCGTCACCGTCACCACCACCTATCGCGGCGCCGCGCCCGAGGTGATCGACACCGACCTCACCGAAACCATCGAGGGTGCCATCGCCACCATCTCGGGCATCCGCACGATCAGCTCCGAAAGCCGTCAGGGCCGCTCGCGCGTGACCATCGAATTCGACAGCAGTGTCGATATCGACGTCGCTGCCAACGATGTGCGCGACGCCGTGGGCCGGGTGCGTGGCGAGTTGCCGGAAGAGGCGGACGAGCCCGAGGTCGTCAAGTCCGACGCCGATGCCGACCCGGTGATGCGCATCGCCGTCACCTCGGACCGGATGACCACCGCCGAGATCACCGATTACGTCGACCGGCTGATCGTCGACCGCATTGCCACGCTCGACGGGGTGGCCAATGTCAATCTGGTGGGCGAGCGGCCCTTCGCGGTGCGCATCTGGATCGACCGGCGCGCGCTCGCGGCGCGCAACCTCACCGTTTCGGACGTCGAGGCAGCGCTCCGGCGCAACAATATCGAACTGCCTGCGGGCGAGGTGGAATCGTTCAATCGTCAGCTCTCCGTGCGTCTCAACAGCCGCCTCGACAGCATCGAGGATTTCCGCGCCATCGTGATCGACCGGGTGGCAGGCTACCCGGTGCGCCTGGGCGATGTCGCGCGGGTGGAGCCGGGTGTGGCCGACGACACCACGGTGGTGCGCACCAACGGCACCGACGCCGTGGGCATGTGGATCCTGCGCCAGAGCCAATCCAACACACTGGAGATTTCCAAAGCGGTGCGCGCGGAGATGAAGGCGATGGAGCGCAGCCTGCCCGAGGGCATGAAGATTATCGTCGGCTCGGATGACGCGCTCTTTGTCGGGGCCTCGATCCGCGAGGTGGTGACGGCGCTCTTCATCTCGCTGGCGCTGGTGGTGGCTGTGATCCTGCTGTTTCTCAAGAGCATCCGCGCCACGCTCATTCCCGCCATCACCATCCCGGTCGCGCTGATCGGCAGTTTTCTTCTGATCGGCCTCTGGGGGTTTTCGCTCAATACGCTGACCCTTCTGGCGCTGCTTTTGTCGATCGGCCTCGTGGTCGATGATGCCATTGTCGTTCTGGAGAACATCCAGCGCCGCATCGAAGAGGGCGAAAGCCCGCTGGTCGCGAGCCTCAAGGGCGCGCGGCAGGTGACCTTTGCCGTCATCGCCACCTCGCTGACGCTGATCGCGGTCTTCGTGCCGCTGTCGTTCATGCCCGGACAGGTCGGACGGCTCTTCGTGGAATTCGGCTGGGTCATGGCAGGCACCGTCGCGATCTCGACCTTTGTGGCGCTGACCGCTTGCCCGGCGCTGGCCTCGAAGGTGCTGCGCGCGCGCAAGGCCCGCAAGGATGGCCGCGCGCATGGCACCCCCTTCATCCAGCGCGCCTATCGTGTGCTTCTGACCCGCGCCATCGGCATGCCGCTGGTGGTCTTGCCGGTGACGCTTGTCATCACGGCCGGTGCCGCGCTTTTCTACGACGGCCTGCCGCGCGAACTTGCCCCGCGCGAGGATCGCGGCGTCGGTTTCGTGCCGCTCACCGCACCGCAAGGCTCGACCGTGCCGCATTCCGACATGGCCGCGCGTCAGGTCGAGAAACTGCTCGTGCCCTATGTCGAAAGCGGTGAGATCGAAACCGTGTTCACCTTCACCGGCTGGGGCGGGCGCGCGTGGCGCTCCTTCGTGGTGTTCCGCCTCGCGCCCTGGGAAGAGCGCGACCGCCCGGTATCGGCGCTGGTCGGCGATCTCGCACCGCAAATGAGCCAGGTGACCATCGCGCGCGGCTTTCCGGTGACACCTGCGGGCCTTGGTCTGCGCGGCAGCTCGACCCCGGTTCAGGTGGTGATCGGCGGGCCCGACTTCGAAAGCATCGAAGGCTGGGCCACCGAATTCCTCAAACGCGCCGAGGGCGTCGAGGGGCTGGTGAACCCTGAAATCAATTTCGAGGAAAACCTGCCGCAGCTCGATATCGAGATCGACCGAGAACGCGCCGACGACCTCGGCATCTCCGCCGAGGTGATCGCCACCACGCTGCAAACGATGCTGGCCTCGCGCGAGGTCACGACCTTTGTCAGCCGGGGCCGCGAATACCCGGTTCTGGTGCAGGCCGAGGACGAGGACCGGCGCACCCCTACGGATATCGAAAACATCTTCATCCGTGCCGCCGACGGCGAGACGCTGGTGCCTCTGGGCGCGCTGGTGACGCTCAAGGAAAACGCCGCTGCACCTTCGCTTCAACGCTTCGACCGGCTGCCCTCGATCCAGCTTTCCGGCGCACTTGCCCCCGATGCGGAACTGGGCGACGTGCTGGCGCAGCTTGAAACCATTGCCGCCGAGATCCTGCCCGCCGAGGCCAAGCTGGGCTATGACGGGCAATCGCGCACCTACAAGGACACCTCCGGCGGGCTCGGCGTGGTATTCGTGCTGGCACTCGTGATCGTCTACCTCGTGCTCGCCGCGCAGTTCGAGAGCTTCCTGCACCCCGTCGTGATCATGCTCACCGTGCCCACCGGCGTGGCGGGCGCGATCTATGCCATGGTTGTGGGTGGTCTGTCGCTCAACGTCTACAGCCAGATCGGGATCATCCTGCTGATCGGCCTGATCTCCAAGAACGGTATTCTGATCGTCGAATTCGCCAATCAGCTGCGCGACGAGGGCCGCGATGTGCGCGATGCGGTGATCGAGGCCTCGGTGCTGCGCCTGCGTCCGATCATGATGACCGCGATCTCCACCGTGCTGGGCGCGCTGCCGCTGGTGCTGGCCAGCGGCGCGGGCGCCGAGAGCCGCATCGCCGTGGGCACAGTGATCATCGCCGGGCTCAGCCTCGCCACGCTGCTGATGCTCTTCGTGACCCCGATCCTCTACGATCTGCTTGCGCGGTTCACGCAGCCACGGGGGGCGGTGGAAAAGGCGCTCGAAGCCGAGCTTGACGGGCCTGCGCCGCAGCCAGCCGAGTGATTTTTCGCCGGTGTCGCGACCGGACCGGAATTTCCCCTCGCCCCGGTCTGGCAATCTCCTAGTTGTGATGCGATACAGGAGGAAGCGAGCCGGGGGGTATGTCACGCGTGATCGAACGGTATCTGAAGACCTGCGGCTCGGCCGCATTGGCCTGGGCCCTGTCGGTCCTGCCGGTTATGGCAACCGATGTGACGCTCTCCGTGCCCGGTGCGTCAGACGATTTCACCGAGCGGATGCGCGCTGCCTCCCTCAGCGTGAGCACCGCCGAGCAGGAGGATGCGACCGCGCAGGACATGCTGGCGGCGGCACAGGCCGATTACGGACGGCTGGTCGGCGTGCTTTATGGCGAAGGGTACTATAGCCTCGACATCAACATCCGCGTCGATGGCGAGGAAGCTGCGGCCATTCCTCCGCTGCGCGCTCCCGGAGAAATCGAGCGTATCGACATCACCATCGACCGGGGCAAGGGCTTCTTTTTCGACACGGCGCGCGTGGCTCCGCTTCCGCCCGGGACCAAACTTCCGGAAAAATTCGCCACCGGCGAGTTGGCCAAGGGCGACCGGATCGGCGCGGCCACCCGCGCTGGCATCTCGGCCTGGCGCGACGCCGGTCACGCCAAGGCCGAGGTCGCCGAGCAGAACGTCGTAGCCGATCATGCCCGCGAGACGCTCGACGCCGAAATCACCCTCGCGCCGGGGCCACAACTGCGCTTCGGCAGCCTGCTGATCGACGAGGGCGACAGGCCAAGCCGGGTCCGCGAGGCCCGCATCCGCGAGATCGCGGGCCTGCCCACAGGCGAGACCTTTTCGCCCGAGGAACAGGAGCGTGCCGCGAATCGCCTGCGCCGATCCGGAGCCTTCCGCTCGGTCGTGGTGCGTGAGGCCGAGACACCCAACCCCGACGGCACGCTCGACATGGAAGCACAGGTGGTCGATGCCAAGCGCCGCCGCATTGGCGCAGGCGCGGAACTGTCCTCGCTCGAGGGCGTCACGCTCTCTGGTTTCTGGCTGCACCGCAATCTTCTGGGCGGGGCTGAGCGGCTGCGCATCGACGCGATGATCGGCGGCATCGGCGGCGATTCCGGCGGCATGGATTTCCGCGTTGGCGCACGGATCGACCGGCCCGCCACCTTCACCCCCGATACCGGAGCCTTCCTGCTTGCCAATATCGAGGATAATGACGAGCCGGACTACAAGGAGCGCAAGGCCGAGATCGGCGGCGGCCTTACCCATATCTTCAGCGACCAGCTGACCGGCGAGACCGGCCTGACCTACCGCTATTCCGAAATCACCGACGATCTGGGCAAGCGCGAATTGCAGCACCTGCTCTTTCCGTCCCGCCTGACATGGGACCGCCGCGACGACCTGCTGAACCCGACCGAGGGGCTTTTCGTCGACCTGTCCGTCACGCCCTTCATCGGGCTCGACACGGGCGGCAGTCTCGGCAGCCGGTTCTTTGCCGATATCCGCGATTACCTGAGCTTTGGCAGTTCGGATCGCGTCACCCTTGCAGGGCGCGCGCAATTCGGCTCGGTCGCGGGGGCGGGCATTTCCGAGGTGCCGGCCGACATGCTGTTCTATTCGGGCGGCGCGGGCACGGTGCGCGGGCAAAGTTATCAGTCGCTCGGCGTCACCCTGCCCTCGGGGGCCGATATCGGCGGGCGCTCGTTCATGGGATTCTCGGGCGAGATCCGCACCATGGTCGCCCGCGATATTCAGGCCGTGGCCTTCGCCGATACCGGCTTTGTCGGCGAAGACGCGCTCGGCTCGGGCACCGGTGAATGGCACAGCGGTGCCGGGTTTGGCGCGCGCTATTTCACCGCCGTGGGGCCGGTGCGTGTCGATCTTGCGACCCCGCTCGATGGCGACGCGGGCACTGAATACGAACTATATATCGGGATTGGTCAGGCGTTCTGATGCGCATACTGCTGTTCATATCGCTGGCGCTCACACTTCTGGCCGCGCCCCTCCACGCACAAGACAGCGACGAGGATCGCGGATTTCTGCAAGCGCTGATCGAAGACAACCTTTCAGGGGCAGGACGCGAGGTCCGGATCACCGGTTTTGCCGGGGCGCTGTCCTCCGAGGCCACGCTGGACACACTGACCATCGCCGACGAGGAGGGCGTCTGGCTTCAGCTGCAAGATGTGGCGCTCAACTGGACGCGCTCGGCGCTGCTCGCGGGCCGGGTCGAGGTCAACAGCCTGACCGCTGCCGAGATCACCCTCTCGCGCCTGCCCGAGAGCGAAGAGCCCGTCACCCCCGAGGATGCAGAGGCCAAGCCCTTTGCCCTGCCCGACCTGCCCGTTTCGGTCAATATCGGTGAGATTTCCGCCGAAACCCTGACCCTTGGCGCCCCCATTCTGGGCGAGGAAATCCGGCTGGAACTCTTCGGCAGCCTTTCACTCGGAGGCGGCGAGGGTGCGGTAGATATCGAAGTCAATCGTCTCGACGGGCGCGGCGAAATCTCGCTCGAGGCAGGTTTCGACAATGACACGCGCGTACTGGCCCTCGATCTCGCCCTTGACGAAGCCCCGGGCGGCATCGCCGCGACACTGCTCAAGCTGCCCGACAGCCCGGCCATCACCCTGACCCTTCAGGGCGAGGCTCCGCTCGACGACTACGCCGCCGACCTCCGGCTCGCCACCGACGGCACCGACCGGTTGACGGGGCGGCTCACGCTGCAAGGAAGCGAGACCGGAACCCGGTTCGAGGCCGGACTTGACGGCGATCTGACCCCACTGATGACCGAGGAATACCGCGCGTTCTTCGGCGGGCAGAGCGCGCTCAGCCTGGCCGGCACGCGCGCGCCCGACGGCGCGCTCGAGATCGACCGGCTCAACCTTTCGGCGGCGCAACTGGCGCTCGACGGCACGCTGGCACTGGATGCGGCAGGCTGGCCGACCCGCTTCGACCTCAGCGGGAATATCGGCGATGGCACGACCCCCGTCCGCCTGCCTGTCGCGGGCCCGCCGGTCACACTTGAAAAGGCCACGCTCAGCGCGCGCTACGACGCCGCACAAGGCGATCGCTGGCGCGCGAGTGTTGAGGTGACCGACCTTGCGCAACCTGATCTCCGGCTCGACAGGGCCACGCTCTCGGGGCGCGGCACGCTGCGGCGCACCGCCCCACGCGGGGTGACGGCCCTTGCGGAATTCGACATCGCGGGCCTCGACCTTGCCGATCCGGCCCTGGCTGAGGCGGCAGGTACGGGACTTGCCGGCCATGTCAGCCTTGACTGGACCGAAGGCGAGCCGCTGCTGCTGCGCGCGCTGCGCGTGGCGTCGGGGGAGGCCGCCCTCGCTGCCAATGGCCGGATCGAGGCGCTCTCCGAGGGCTTCCCGGTCTCCGGCACCGCCCGCATAGAGGCGCCCGATCTGGCGCGTTTCGCGGCCCTCTCGGGCCATGATCTGGCGGGGGCCGCCAATGCCACGCTGTCGGGCTCGGGCAGCCTTCTGGGCGGCGATTTCGACCTCACGCTTGACGCCATCACCGACGGGCTCGCGCTCGGCCTTCCGCAGGCTGATCCGCTGATCGCGCCCGAAACCACCCTCTCGGTCAAGGCCCGGCGCGACACCACCGGCACCGCGCTCGACCGCTTTAAGCTGGAGAACCGCCACCTTGGCGCCCGCGCCGAAGGCCGCCTCGACAGCCGGTCGGGCGCGCTCGATGTGACCGCCAGTCTCTCAGACCTCAGCCTGTCCGATCGCCGCCTCGACGGCCCCGCCGAAACCAGCGCAAGGGTTACCTGGGCCGTCGGCGACGACGTGACCCTCACCGATCTCGTGGTCGAGGCCATGGGCGCGCGCATTATCGGCACGGCCTCTCTCTCGCCCGGTGCCGCGGGCCTACCGGTCTCCGCCCAGATCGAGGCCGAAGTGGCGGATCTCTCGCGCTTCGCCGCGATCACTGGACAGCCGATCGAGGGCCGCATCGACGCCACGCTCGGGGGCGGTGGCATGATCGGGACGCAGCAGCTCGACATCACGCTGGAGGCCGCAACCTCGGACCTCGCCACCGGGATCGCGCAGCTTGACGGGCTGATTGCCGGCGACGGCACGCTGTTGATCGAGGCGGCACATGAGGCCGGTGAAGTCACCTTGCGCGACCTGCGCCTCGCCTATGACGCGGCGCGCATCGACGCCTCCGGCTCGGGCATCATCGAGGAGCAAAGCGGACAGCTCGTCTTCGATGCCAACCTCTCCGATCTGTCGCTGATCGACGAACGCCTCAGCGGCCCGGCCGAGGCGCGCGGCATGATCGCCCGCGACGCCGACGGGGCGATCACCGCCACCGGCCTTGCCGCAGAGCTGATGGGGGCCACGCTCGACGCCACCGGCACCGTGCAGCCCGACCCCGAGGCCTTTGCCGCCACCGGCACCATCGCTGCGAAAGTTGCGGACCTTTCGCGCTTTGCCGCGCTCGCGGGGCAGCCCCTGCGCGGCAGTGTCGATCTCACGGCAGAGGGAGAGACCAGCGACGGCGGTAACGCGCTCTCGCTCAGCACCACGCTGGAGGGCCGCGATCTCGCCACTGGCATCGCCCAGCTTGACCAGCTCATCGCGGGGCGGCTGTCTCTCAACGCCCAGGCAGGTCGCACGCCCGAACGGATCGAAATCCGCAGCATCGTACTGGAAACGCCCCAGGTCAGCCTCACCGCAGAGGGTGACAGCGCGGGCGGGCCGGTCAGCATCGACGCGCGGCTCGCCAATCTCGGCCTCTTCGCGCCCGAATTCTCGGGACCGCTGTCGGCCACCGGCAGCGTCACCCTGCAAGGGCCCGAGGCGCGCCGCGTCAGTCTCAATCTCGACGCCACCGGGCCGGGCGGCACCACCGCCGCCGTCTCGGGCGATGTGATCGACCACGGCGCGCGCCTCGATCTCACCGCCTCGGGCGCCCTGCCCCTCGCGCTGGTCAACAGCTTCATCCAGCCCAATGCGATCAACGGCACCGCCCGCTATGATCTGCGGGTGAGTGGCGCACCCACGCTTGCCTCGGTCTCGGGGACCGTGACCACCGAAGGCACGCGCGTGGCGCTTCCCGAGCCCGGGCTTGCCATCGACGATCTCAGCGGCACCGCCAATCTCGGGCGATCGCGCGTGCAGACCGATTTCACCGCCCGCATGCGCGAGGGCGGTCAGGTCACGGTGACGGGACCGATCTCACTCACCCCTGGCTATGATGGCGATCTCAACGTGGGCCTCGCGGGTCTCGTGCTGACCGATCAGTTGATCTACACCACCACCGCCAATGGCGACGTGACGGTAAACGGCCCGCTCACGGGCGGCGCACGTATCGGCGGCGCGATCACGCTGGAGGAAACCAATATCCGCATTCCGTCCGGGCTTGGCCCGGCGTCGGTCTCGCTGCCCGAGCTCGAACATGTCAACGAGCCCGCCGCCTCACGCGCCACGCGCCGACGCGCGGGCCTCGTCGAGAATGAAGAGGGCGGCACATCGCGGCCCTTCGCACTCGATCTCGCGATCAACGCACCCAACCGCATCTTCGTGCGCGGGCGCGGGCTTGATGCCGAGCTTGGCGGGCGTCTGCGCATCCGGGGCACCACCGCCGACGTTGCCCCCGCCGGGTTTTTCGAGCTGATCCGGGGCCGCATGGATATCCTTGGCAAACGCCTCATCCTTACCGAGGGTCGTGTGACCATGCAGGGCTCGCTCGATCCCTACCTGCGCTTCGTCGCGGAGACCGAGGTCGAGGACACCGTGCTTCAGATCATCATCGAAGGGCTCGCGAGCGCGCCCGAGATCACCTTCGCCTCGAACCCGGACCTGCCGCAGGAAGAGGTCGTCTCGCGGCTCATCTTCGGGCGCGGGCTCGACAGCATCTCGCCCTTTCAGGCGGCACAGATGGCCTCGGCCGTGGCCACGCTCACGGGCAGCGGCGAGAACGACGTGGTGGGTCGGCTGCGCAGCGCCGTGGGACTTGCGGATCTCGACGTTACGCAGACCGAAGAGGGCGGAACTCAGGTCAGCGCCGGGGCGTATATCTCCGACAACATCTATACCGAAGTGACCGCCGACAGCGAGGGCAAGCAGCGCATCAACATCAATCTCGACGTCTCGAAATCGGTCACGCTCAAGGGCGGGGCCTCGAATGACGGCGACAGCGGTGTCGGTGTGTTCTTCGAAAAAGACTACTGATCACCATTCTGCCCATAAACTGCGCGTAAAAAGACTCGCTTTGACATGTCGCCATCTGCCACAGTGATCCGGTGCGACAGGGTTCAGAGAGGGGTCTCTTGCGTTATATTCCGCTGCTCATCAGTTTGCTACTCGTGCCTGCGGGCCTTGTACTTGCGCTCTGGCTGCCATTCTGGGGCGGCGTGCTTGCCGCTCTGACCGGTCTTGTGGCCGCCATCGGCCTCTACGATGTCTTTCAGAGCAAGCGTGCGGTGCTCAAGAACTATCCGATCTCGGCCCGGCTGCGCTTTCTCTTCGAGCATTTCCGCCCCGAGATCCGCCAGTATTTCCTCGAGAGCGACCACGAGGAAACCCCCTATTCCCGCGAGCAGCGCGCGCTGGTCTATCGCCGGTCCAAGGGCATCGAGGGGCTGCGCCCGTTCGGCACGCTGCGCAATGTCAACGCGGTGGGGCATGAATGGATCAATCATTCCATGGCCCCCACCCATCTCGACAGCCACGATTTCCGGCTGCGCATCGGCGGCCCGAATTGCACGCAACCCTATGACAGCTCGCCGCTCAATATCTCGGGCATGTCCTACGGGGCACTCTCGCCCAATGCCATTGAGGCGCTCAATTGGGGGGCCAAGCTCGGCGGCTTTGCCCATACCACCGGCGAGGGGTCGATCTCGCGCTTTCATCGCAAGCATGGTGGCCATCTGATCTGGCAGGTCGGCTCGGGCTATTTCGGCTGCCGCACGCCCGAGGGCGCGTTCAATCCAGAGATGTTTTCTGAGACCGCCGCCGACGATCAGGTCAAGATGATCGAGATCAAGCTGAGCCAGGGGGCCAAGCCCGGTCATGGCGGCATTCTGCCCGGCGCCAAGGTGACCGAGGCCATCGCCGAGGCGCGTGGCGTGCAGGTGGGGCAGGACTGCATCAGCCCGGCTGGCCATTCGGAGTTTTCGACGCCCGAGGGGCTGTGCGCATTCATCGCAAGGCTGCGCGACCTCTCGGGCGGCAAGCCCATCGGCATCAAGCTCTGCGTCGGCCATCCGTGGGAGTTCTTCGCCATGGCCAAGGCGTTTCACGCCACCGGCATCACCCCAGATTTCATCACCATCGACGGTGCCGAGGGGGGCACCGGGGCGGCACCCGCAGAATTCGCCGACCACAAGGGCGCGCCCATCCGCGAGGGGCTGATGCTGGTGCAGAATACACTTGTCGGCATGGGGTTGCGCGACCGCATCCGCCTCATCACCTCCGGCAAGCTGATCAGCGCGTTCGATCTCTGTCGGATGTTCGCGCTCGGAGCGGATGGCTGCAATATCGCGCGCGGTTTCATGTTCGCTGTGGGCTGCATCCAGGCGCAGGTCTGCCATTCCGGCAAATGCCCAACCGGTGTGACGACGCAGGATCCGGGCCGCTACCGGGCGCTCGTGGTCAGCGAGAAATACCAGCGGGTCGCCAATTTTCACCGCAACACGATGATCGCCCTGAAGGAGGCGGTGGAATCCTCCGGATTGACCGCTCCGCAGGATTTTACCCCGCACCACCTGATGATCCGCGTGAACAGTCGAGAGGTGCGTTCAGCGGCCAGCCAGTACCTGTGGTTGGACCCCGGCGAACTGCTCTCGGGCACGGTCGATCATCCGGCCTTCGCCAAATACTGGGACCGCGCGCGCGCAGATACCTTCGCCTTTGCCTGAGCCCCTCAGCCGAGCGCGTAGCCTGCCCCGCGCACGGTCCGCAACGGATCATCGCCGCCATGCTGGCACAGCGCCTTGCGCAGACGCCCGATATGCACGTCCACGGTGCGGGTATCGACATAGATGTCACGGCCCCAGACCCGGTCGAGCAACTGCTCGCGCGACCAGACCCGTCCGGGTTTTTCCATGAATGTCGAGAGCAGCCGAAACTCGGTCGGGCCCAGCTTGAGCGGCTTGTCACGGCGGGTCACGCGATGGGTCTCGGCATCGAGCACGATATCGGCATATTCCAAGCGCTCGCCGACCGTGGCGGGGCGCGTACGGCGCAGTTGCGCGCGCACCCGCGCCATCAGTTCGACCAGTGAATAGGGCTTGATCACGTAGTCGTCGGCACCGGTTTCAAGCCCGCGCACCCGGTCCACCTCTTCGGAGCGCGCCGAGAGCATGATGATCGGGATCGCGCGCGTCTCGGAGCGGGTCTTGAGTTGGCGGCAAACCTCGATGCCCGACACATTGGGCATCATCCAGTCGAGCACGATGATATCGGGCGGCATCTCCGACACCATCAGAAGCGCCTCCTCGCCATTGCTGGCGGTGACGACGCGGAACCCGTCTGCCTCGAGGTTATAGCCCAGCACCTCGCGCTGTGCGGGCTCATCCTCGACCAGCAGCACGGTGGGTTGATCGGCGGACATCGGCGGTCTCTCCTGTGTCAGGCTTTGATATCGGGCGCGATGCTGGGATCGACCGAGGTCGTGTCCCCCTTGGGCCGGGGATCCTCGGGCATTTCGCCCGAGACCAGATAGATCACCTGTTCGGCGATCGAGGTCACAAGATCGCCCATCCGCTCGGTGTTCTTGGCGATGAAATGCAGATGCATGCAAGGCGTGATGTTGCGCGGATCTTCCATCATGAAGGTCAGGAATTCGCGGAAGATCGCGTTATACATCTGATCGACGTCCTGATCGCGGTGCATCACCTCGAGCGCCAGATCGGCATCGCGCTGGATATAGGCGTCGAGCACGTCCTTGAGCATCTCCTCGACCTCGCGCGCCATCCGGCGCAGCGCGGCCGGAGAGCCGTTCACCGGCGCCATGGTCGAGAGCACCGAGGTGCGCTTGGCCATGTTCTTGGCATAGTCGCCGATCCGCTCCAGGCTGGCGGAAATCTTGATCACCGTCAGCACCAGCCGCAGGTCGCGCGCGGTCGGCGCGCGCAGGGCGATGACGCGGGCGGCTTCCTCGTTGATCTGCTCTTCGAGCGCGTCGATCGCCTTGTCGCGGCCGCGCACTTCCTCGGCCAGTTCATCGTCGCGGGTTTCAAGCGAGCGGGCGGCATCGGCTATGGCGCGTTCGACCATGCCACCCATCTTCATGATCTGCGCCTGAATGGTTTCGAGATCGCGGTCGAAGGACGAGACGATATGCTGCTGGTCTGACATTGGAATGATCCTGATCCTGGCCTCAGCCGATGCGCCCGGTGATGTAGCTTTCGGTACGCTCATCCTCGGGATTTGTGAAAATGGTGCCGGTGTCGCCGTATTCGACAAGGTGACCGAGATGGAAGAACGCCGTCTTCTGGCTGACACGCGCGGCCTGCTGCATGGAGTGGGTGACGATCACCACGGAATAGTCCTGCCGCAACTCGTCGATCAGTTCCTCGACCTGCGCGGTGGCGATCGGATCGAGCGCCGAGCACGGCTCGTCCATCAACAGAACCTCGGGGGCGGTGGCCACAGCGCGCGCGATGCACAGGCGCTGTTGCTGGCCACCCGACAGGCCGGTGCCGGGCTGGTCGAGCCGGTCCTTGGCTTCATTCCACAGCGCGGCGCGGCGCAAGGATTTCTCGACGATCTCATCAAGATCGGCCTTGGTGCGCGCGAGCCCGTGGATGCGGGGCCCGTAGGCCACGTTGTCATAGATCGACTTGGGGAACGGGTTGGGCTTCTGGAACACCATGCCCACCTTGGCGCGCAACTGTACCGGGTCGACGCGCTTGTCATAGATATCCTGACCGTCGAGCAGGATATCGCCCTCGACCCGGCAGATGTCGATCGTGTCGTTCATCCGGTTGATGCAGCGCAGGAAGGTGGATTTACCGCAGCCCGACGGACCGATAAAGGCGGTCACGGTCTTGTCGAGAATATCCACATCCACGTCCTTGATGGCGTGGGTGTCGCCATAAAAGACCTGCACGTTGCGCGCGGCGATCTTGATGTTGTCTTGGGTCACTTTGCTCTCCGCGAGATTGGGGGCATCATACATCGTCTCAATCCTTTCCTACCATTTCCGCTCGAATTTGCTGCGCAGATAGATGGCGATGGCGTTCATGGCGACAAGGAAGGTCAACAGCACCAGGATAGCGGCCGAGGTGCGGCTGACAAACCCGCGTTCAGGACTGTCGGCCCAGATGAAGATCTGCGTCGGCAGTGCCGTGGCGCTATCAAGCGGCGATCCGGGGGCCGAGGTGATGAAGGCGTTCATCCCGATCAGCAGCAGCGGCGCGGTCTCACCAAGCGCCTGTGCAAGGCCGATGATGGTGCCGGTCAGGATGCCGGGCATCGCAAGCGGCAGGACATGTCCGAACACCACCTGATGCTTGGACGCGCCCACACCGAGGGCCGCCTCGCGGATCGAGGGCGGTACCGCCTTCAATGCCGCGCGCGTCGCGATGATGATCGTCGGCATGGTCATCAGCGCCAGCGTCATGCCACCCACCAGCGGGGCCGAGCGCGGCATGCCGAACCAGCCAAGGAACACCGCCAAAGCCAGAAGGCCAAAGACGATGGACGGTACGGCGGCGAGGTTATTGATGTTCACCTCGATGATGTCGCTCCACTTGTTCTTGGGTGCGAACTCCTCAAGGTAGATCGCGGCCCCGATACCGAGCGGGAAAGAGATCAGGAAGCACACCAGCAACGCCCAAAAACTGCCCACCAGCGCGCCCTTGAGACCGGCAAGTTCCGGAAAGCGGGAGTCGGCATTGGTCAGCAGGGCCCAGTTGATCGGCTGGGTGATGACCCCCGCCTCCTCCAGAGTGTCGAACCATCCGATCTGGCGGTCGGACAGCTTGCGCTGGTTTTCCGGGCTGTCGCGATCAACCATGCCCTTGGCAAGCTGGTCATAGTCGTCCGACACCGGGACGTTGACGGTCACGGTTTCACCGATCAGGCCGGGATCTGCCTGAACCCGGTCGCGCAGAGTGAATTGCGCGCCGTTTGAGAGGATGCTTTCGAGTTTGCGCAGGTCCGCCCGGCCCTCCACGTCCGGGAAATACGCTTTCAGGCTGTCGAGCAGCACATCGTCAAAATTGCCACGCTGGAGATTGTCGGCCGAGATCTGCTCAGGATCAATGAACACTTCAAGCTGAATATGCGTCTGAGTGAAGGCCTTGTAGCCACTGCTGACCAGCGAGGCGATCAGGATGAACAGCATCAGCGCGGCAAAGCTGATCGCCGCCAGACCCAGCCCTTGCAGCATCTTCTGGTGACGGTTGCGCTTTTTCATCAGCGCGCTGCCGGACGAGGCGATGGAGGACGGCGGGGTTGCGGAAATATCGGTCATGTCCTTGGGTCCTCAGTCATAGGCTTCGCGGTACTTGCGCACGATGCGCAGCGCGAAAACGTTGATCACCAGCGTGACGATGAAAAGCATCATGCCAAGCGCGAAGGCGGCAAGTGTCTTGGGGTTGTCGAAGGACGTATCGCCGATCAGCAGCGTCACGATCTGCACCGTGACCGTGGTCACACTATCGAGCGGATTGATCGTCATCTTGGCGATGAGACCCGCAGCCATCACCACGATCATCGTCTCGCCAATGGCGCGGCTCACGGCCAGCAGGACACCACCCACGATACCCGGGATCGCCGCCGGAAAGAGCACATTGGTCATCATCTCAGCGCGCGTAGCCCCAAGTCCGAGCGCACCGTCGCGCAGTGATTGCGGCACCGCCGAGAGCGCATCATCGGCAAAGGACGAAATGAACGGAATGAGCATGATGCCCATCACGCTGCCCGCCGCAAGCGCGGTGTTCGGCGAGACATCGAGCCCGATCGCCTGGCCGAAACTGCGGATCGCCGGGGCCACCACGAGGATGGCGAAGAAGCCGTAGACCACCGTCGGAACACCTGCGAGAATTTCGAGGAAGGGTTTTGCAATGGAGCGGAACCGTTTGGGCGCGAATTCATTGAGATAGATCGCCGACATCAGGCCGACCGGCACGGCAAGCAGCAAGGCGACGACAGTGATGACAAGCGTGCCCAGCATGACGGGCAACCAGCCGAATGCCCCTTCCGCCGCAACCTGATCCTCGCGCAGCGGGATCTGCGGCTCCCAGTTGGTACCGAACAGAAACTCGGCAACCGACACCTTCTCGAAAAACCGGAAGGTTTCGAACATGAGCGACGCGATAATGCCGATTGTGACAAAAATCGCCACCACCGAGCAAAAGATCATCAGCCCCGACACGATCCGCTCGACACCGTGGCGCGCCCGGAACTCTGCAGCCACCTTACGGCGCGAGAAGAAAAGCAAGGCCAGCGAGACCGCCAGTACCGTCACCAGCAAGAGCTGCCCGCTGCGCGCATTCAGCGCGACATATCGCTCGGCCGCGTCCAGCTTCCACTGCTCGGGCGTGCCAAAGATCGAGCCCCCGGCGATGGATTTGATCTCGGCGACGATCAACTGCACCGCGCCGGTGCCAAGCCCTTCGAGCCGCTCTGAAATACCGGCCTTCAGGATCAGGTTGATCACCGGGCCCTCGAGCACCAGCCACAACAGAATGAGAACGATGACCGGCACAAGGATCATCAGCAGAGAGTAGAAGCCGTGAAAGCCGGTCAGGGAATGGAGACGTGCTCCGCCGTCTCTGATTGCCGTGGCCGCCTGACGGTTCCAGACATATCCGACGATGGAGAGAATGAGGAGGCAGAGAAAGGCTGCGGTGGTCATATCGCCCTCGATCCGGGTAAAATAAACCGCCCGGCGGTGAACAGCCGGGCGGCCATGTTGTCAAAGCCGCTTAGGACGACTTCGGTTCCATGTTGACGGCCTCGACAGCCTCTTTCTGCTGTTGGGCGCGCTTCTTGTCACCCAGCGGAACCATGCCGCGCTCGGACAGGTAGCCGCCCGGGCCCATCGCGTCTTCAGAGGTGTACTCCTCGATGAATTCCTGGAGATTCGGGATCACACCGCGATGCGCGTTCTTGACGTAGAAGAACAGCGGGCGCGAAATGCCATACTCGCCGCTTTCGATCGTATCGAAGCTGGGCGTAACGCCACCGATAGCAACGGCCTTGAGCGTGTCCTGGTTCTCGAAGAGGAACGAGTAGCCGAAGATGCCCACTGCGTGCGCATCTGCCTTAAGCCGCTGCACGATCAGGTTGTCGTTTTCACCGGCTTCCACGAAGGGACCGTCCTGACGCAGACGCGCGCAGTTCTCTTCTGCCCAGTCCTCGCCCTTGTCGGCGATCATCGGGATTTCCATGCAGCCTTTGACGATGGCCAGTTCAACAAACGCGTCGCGGGTGCCCGAAGTGGGTGGGGGGCCGTAGGCGAGGATTTCTTCGTCCGGCAGGCTGGAGTCGACATCCGACCACTTCATGTAGGGGTTGGCGACCATTTCGCCGTCGACCGGCACTTCAGCGGCGAGACCAAGGTAGACCTGCGTTTTTGTCAGATCCCAGTCGTGCTCGCTGTCACGCGAAACGGCGATCGACAGACCGTCCGAACCGATCTGCACTTCGGTGATGTCGGTCACGCCGTTTTCCTGGCAGAGCTCGTATTCGGAGGCCTTCATGGCGCGGGATGCGCCAGTGATGTCGGCATGTGCCTCGCCGATGCCGCCGCAGAAGATCTTCATGCCGCCGCCGGTGCCGGTCGATTCGACGATGGGCGACGGTGCGCCGGTGTTGTTGACAAACTGCTCGGCGGCAGCCTGGCTGTAGGGGAACACGGTGGACGAGCCGACAACGCGGATTTCGTCACGTGCCTGCGCCGCGCCAGCGGCAAACGCGGCCAGAGCGGCAGCTGAAACGGTGGTTTTGAGAAGAGACATGGATTGCTCCCTGAGTTGGGTTTCACGGGGCCACCTGGCAAGGCGACCTTGGGGGCGGTGCTAAGCCCTTTCAGCGACGCTTTTGTTACACTTATGTAACCGTTTTATGACAGTCGCGGATTTGCCGGAAATCGTTGGAAAAAAGGGGCTCAGGCGGTCCAGCGCGGCAGGATCACGGTGAATTCGCTGCCCTCGCCGGGGGTCGACGAGATTCGCAGCCGCCCGCGGTGGCGGTTGACGATATGCTTGACGATCGCCAGTCCCAGCCCGGTGCCCCCCATCTCGCGCGAGCGGTGCGTATCCACCCGGTAGAAGCGTTCCGTCAGGCGCGGGATATGCAGCGGGTCTATCCCCGGCCCGGTATCACGCACCCGCGCCACGATGGCGGGCATGCGCAGGGTGGCGTCCTTGGGGTGCCGGTCGAGCGTGATGGTGATTCGGTTCTCCGCCCCGCCGTATTTGATCGCGTTCTCGATCAGGTTGGTGAAGACCTGCTGCAACTGGTCGGCATTGCCGGGCACCTGCATGCCCTCGCCGCCCTCGAAGATCAGTTCCGCGCCGCTTTCGCGCGCCAGCGGGCGCAGCATGTAGACGACCGAGCCGATGACCTCCGCGAGATCCACAGCCTCGCGCGGGCGCACCCGCTCCTCGCCCTCGACCCGACTGAGCGACAGCAGATCACGCACCAGACGCTCCATACGCGCGGCCTCGGTCTGCATGATGCCAAGAAACCGGTCGATCGCCTTTTGATCGCGGCGCGCAGGCCCCTGCAGCGTCTCGATGAAGCCCATCAGCGCGGTCAGCGGCGTGCGCAGCTCATGGCTGACATTGGCGACGAAATCGCGGCGCATCTGTGCGGCCTGCTCGCGCTCGGTCATGTCCTCGAACGACACCAGCACGCCGCGCGTGCTATCGCTCTCGACATAGGCGACATGCACCTCGAAACTGCTGTCGCGCCCGGCCTCGGACATCTGGTAGCTCGTCTTGCGCCGGGCACGGTCGCGCAGCGTGGCCTCGATCGCCTCCAGCACGTCGGGCTGGCGCAGCGCGGTCAGGAAATGCCGCCCGACAATGCCCTGCCCCATCATGTCACGCGCGGCGTCATTGGCGGCAACGATGCGCTCGTCCGGGCCAATGAGCAGCGCCGCCAGCGGCATGCCTGCCAGGACCGAGGCCAGCCCCTGCATGGCCGTCAGACCTCGCGTAGCCCAGTGCGATACCGGCGCATGTTGTCCTGGTAATGCTGGGCAGCGGCGCGTAGCCCGTCAATGGCGGCGGCATCAAGGCTGCGTACGACCCGGCCCGGCGCGCCCATCACCAGACTGCCCTCGGGGATCTCCTTGCCCTCGGTAATGAGCGCCCCTGCCCCGATCAGGCAATTGCGCCCGATCCGCGCGCCGTTGAGCACGGTGGCCCCCATGCCGACCAGCACGTTTTCCTCCAGCGTGCAGCCATGCAGCATGACCTTGTGCCCGATAGTGCAGCCCGACCCGATCACCAGCGGATAGCCCATATCTGTGTGCAGCACGCAGTTTTCC
Organism: Roseovarius sp. MBR-154; assembly: GCF_053628595.1. Lineage (NCBI taxonomy): Bacteria > Pseudomonadati > Pseudomonadota > Alphaproteobacteria > Rhodobacterales > Roseobacteraceae > Roseovarius > Roseovarius sp. MBR-154. The sequence goes on along the minus strand of NZ_JBRJGR010000004.1, from coordinate 169,512 downwards.
TGCAAGTTGCTGCCCTGGCCTACCCGGATCTCCTCATTGTCACCGCGCAGCGTGCAGCCGAACCAGACCGAGGCGCGCGCCTCGATCACCACCTTGCCGATCAGATTGGCATCGGGCGCGATCCAGGTGTCGTCGGCGATCTGCGGGTTGTGGCCGTCAAGCGTGTAGATGGTCATTGCGTCTCCTCGAATTCGGCTTGCAGGCGGCGGACGTGATCGGTCAGCCAGGGTTGTTGGCCACGGCGCAGGCGTGTGGCCTCGATGATGGTGCGCAGGCGCGCCTCGGTGGCGTCGAGATCGTCATTCACCAGCACGAAATCATAGCCGTCCCAATGGCTGATCTCGTCCCAGCTCTTCTGCATGCGGCGCGCAATCACCTCGGGGCTGTCCTGCCCTCTCTCCTCCAGCCGCCGGTGCAGTTCGCGGATCGAGGGCGGCAGCAGAAAGATCGACAGCGTATGCCCGCCGAGGGCGGAGTTGCGGATCTGCTGCGCGCCCTGCCAGTCGATGTCAAAGAGAATATCGCGCCCGGCGTTGATCGCGGCCTCGACCGGCCCCTTGGGCGAGCCGTAGAAATTGCCGAACACATGCGCATGTTCCAGCATCCCGCCCGCCGTCACCTCGCGCTTGAATCGGTCTTCGCTCAGGAAGTGATAATCCTGCCCATCGACCTCGCCCGCGCGCGGTGTGCGGGTAGTGGCCGAAACCGAAAAGGAAATCGTCGGGTCCCAATCCCGAAGTCGCCGCGACAACGTGGATTTTCCCGCACCCGAAGGCGAGGACAGGATGATCAGGAGACCTCTGCGATCACTCATGCCCCTGCCTTTCACTGTTCAACAAATACTCAATTCCGACGCTGCCGACCGCCACCTCACTCGACATTCTGCACCTGTTCGCGCATTCTCTCTATCACCGTCTTGAGCGCGAGGCCAATCTCGGTCAGCCCAGCATGCTGCGCCTTGGAGCACAGCGTATTGGCCTCGCGGTTGAATTCCTGCGCGAGGAAATCGAGCTTGCGCCCGACCGGAGAGCCCTGCCCCAGAAGCGTGTGGGCAGCGGCGACATGGGCGCGCAGCCGGTCGATTTCCTCGGTCACGTCTAGCTTGACGGCGAGCAGCGCAAGCTCCTGCGTGATCCGCGCCGGATCCGCCTCCTCCGCCGTGTCGATAACCCGCGCGAGTGCCGCGCGATGCTGACGCGCGATATCCTCCTGCCGCGCGTCCAGCAGATCGGCGGCGGAGGCGGTCAGCCGCGCGGTCTCGTCGAGGTGACCGGCGAGCACCTTCCCAAGCGCCGCGCCTTCACTGGCGCGCATGGCGATGAAACTTTCCAGAACCGGCTCGAAATCGGCGAGGATCGCGCGGCCAAGCGCCGCCGTATCGGGATCGGGCGTGGCCACATCCAGAACCCCGCGCAGCGCCAGCACATCGGCGGCATTGGCCGGTGCCAGGGTAATTCCCCGCGCCATGGCGCGGGCCTCCGCCTCGGCCATGGCGTCGAGAACGGCATCGAGCACGGCGGATTGAAGCCCCACCGAGGTGCCGTCCGTCACGCTCTGAACGCGCAGGGTCACCGTCACGTTGCCCCGCACGAGTGCAGCGGTCAGTCGCGCGCGCAGCCCCGCCTCAAGCCCCTCGATCCAGTCCGGCACGCGCAGGCGCAGATCGAGCCCCTTGCCGTTGACGCCGCGCAGATCCCAACTCCAGCCATGTTCGGCGTGGCCGCCCTGACGGGTGGCAAAGGCAGTCATTGAATGGATCATCGGCATCGGGCCTCACGAAAACGGATGTTCTGGCCTCTCCTAGAACGCCCACGCCGGGCTGGCAAGCCACGGCACCGCACAGACGGGGTTAACCAACTGCCGCAAATTTTAGTCAGTTGCGTCACAATTTGTGGCAATCTCAATGCATCGAACGGCACCACAGGCCGGATTTAACGGGGTGCCGCGAGGCTGCGGTCAGACCTGACGGGACCGGTGCGGGGGCGCAAGACGAGGATAATACCATGCAAGACGACATGAAAATAATTGATACCACGCGAGAAACCCGCACCGAGGCGCATCTGCGCGCGTTCCACGCCTATTGGAACGAAGTCCGGCGCGGCCATGACGTGCCCAACCGCGCGGATATCGACCCGCGCCGGATCGAGCCGCTGTTGTCCAACGCTTTCATCGCAGAACGCATCGCGCCGGGGGTTACCCGGCTGCGGGTCGCAGGGATGCACCTGAGCGAGATCATGGGCATGGAGGTGCGCGGCATGCCGCTGTCGTGCCTGATCGCACCGCCTTCGCGTGACGCCTTCGCGCTGCATCTCGTCGACTTCTTCGACGGCCCTGCCATGCTGCGCATGGAATTGCGCGCCAAAGCCGGTCTTGGCCGCCCGGAGATCCGCGCCACACTGGTCATGTTGCCGCTGCGCAGCGATCTGGGCGATGTGTCCCGCGCGCTCGGCTGCCTTGTTACACGCGGCCATGTGGGCCGTACGCCCCGCCGCTTCGAGATCGAAACCTGCCGGACAACGTCCGTTGCCGGGATCGAGGATGCGGGCAGGCTTCAGATTCTTACCGGCGGTCTCGGCGAGACGGATCGTGGCCGCAGCAGCAGACGCGGCCGCGAATATCTCCAACTCGTGACATAGGCGGGAAGACCCTTGCACAGGCCTTCCCGCGCACTGCGGACGCTCAGACCGCCTGTGCCTGAAGCCGTTCGCCGCGCAACGCCTTGAGTTCCTCGGCCACAAGGAACGCAAGCTCCAGCGATTGCGAGGCGTTGAGACGCGGATCACAGGCGGTGTGATAGCGGTCGCTGAGATTTTCGTCCGACAGTGCCCGCATGCCGCCGGTGCATTCGGTCACGTCCTGCCCGGTCATCTCGAAATGCACCCCGCCCGGGATCGTGCCCTCGGCGCGGTGGATGCCGAAGAACTCCTGCACCTCGCGCAGCACCGCGTCGAACGGCCGGGTCTTGTACCCGGTGGCCGATTTGATCGTGTTGCCATGCATCGGATCGCAAACCCAGAGTACCTTCGCGCCTTCTTCCTCGACGGTGCGGATGAGGCGCGGCAGGTTGTCGGCGACCTTGCCCGCGCCGAACCGCGCGATCAGCGTCAGCCGCCCGGCCTCGTTGCCCGGATTGAGCGTCGCCAGCAGCCGCTTGAGATCCTCGGAGGTCATCGTCGGGCCGCATTTCAGGCCGATGGGGTTCTGCACGCCGCGCAGGAACTCGACATGTGCACCGTCAGGCTGCCGGGTGCGGTCGCCGATCCACAGCATGTGACCCGAGCCCGCCAGCCACTTGCCGGAGGTCGAATCAAGCCGCGTCAGCGCCTCCTCATATTCCAGCAACAGGCTCTCATGCGAGGTGTAGAAATCCACCGTCTGCAGCGTGTGCGCCTGCGCGCTGTCGATCCCCGCCGCCGTCATGAAATCCAGCGCATCGGCGATGTGATTGGCCATTTCGCGGTATTTCGCGGCCTTCTCGCTCTCGGTGAACCCCAATGTCCACTGATGCACCTGGTGCATGTCGGCATAGCCACCCTTGGAAAACGCGCGCAACAGGTTCAGCGTCGCCGCCGCCTGGGTGTAGGCCTGCAACATCTTTTCGGGGTTGGGGATCCGGGCCTCGGGGGTGAATGCCAGTTCGTTGATGATGTCGCCCCGGTAGCTGGGCAATTCCAGCCCCTCGACCGTCTCGGTCGGCGCGCTGCGTGGTTTGGCGAACTGGCCTGCCATGCGGCCCACTTTCACCACCGGCACCTTGGCCCCGTAGGTCAGCACCATCGCCATCTGCAACATCACCTTGAACGTGTCGCGGATCGCATCGGCCGAGAACTGGTCGAACGCCTCGGCACAATCGCCACCCTGCAGCAGGAACGCCTCGCCCCGCGAGGCCGCGCCAAGCTGTGTCTTGAGCTTGCGTGCCTCGCCCGCAAAGACCAGCGGCGGATACTGCGCCAGACGGGCCTCGACCGCTGCGAGGGCGGCGGCATCGGTATAGTCCGGCATCTGCACCCGCGGCTTCGCACGCCAGCCCGATTTCTGCCAATCCGTCATGTCTCAGTCTCCGCTTTCTCGAATGTCAGGTCCGGTCTATACTAAACCCGGCCCGGAGAGGCCATACTGCAGTTGCAGGAATCACCTGCAAACGCCACCTCTTGTCTTGTCAATCGCGACGGTTTCGTGACACAGGCGAAGGATGGCCGGACTGTCCGGGGATTCGGAAGAGCAATGAAATCTGAGACCGCGAAAATCGATGTCGACGCGCCGAAGGCGCCCAAGCGCTTTATCTTCGTGCTGCTCGACAATTTCACCCTGCTGAGTTTCGCCTCGGCGGTGGAATGCCTGCGCATCGCCAACCGCATGGCCGAGGCAGAGCTTTACAGCTGGGCACTGACCGGGGATACCGACGATATCATCACCTGCTCCAACGGCGTGCGGTTCCATGTCGATTTCCCCTTGGCAGAGCTCAATCGCGAGGATGTGGTGATCGTCTGCGGCGGGGTCGATATCCAGAAGGCCGCCACCAAGAAGATGCTCAACTGGCTGCGCCGCGAGGCGCGTCGGGGATTGCGGATGGGCGGGCTCTGCACCGCGTCCTATGTGCTGGCCAAGGCCGGGCTGCTTGATGGCAAGCGCGCCACGATCCACTGGGAAAACCACGACGCCTTTCTCGAGGAGTTCGACGAGGTGCAACTGACCAAGTCGGTTTTCGTGATCGACGGCAACCGCATGACCACGGCGGGCGGCACCTCCTCCATCGACCTGATGCTCAATATCATTGCCGACGATCACGGCGAGAAGCTGGCCAATGCGGTGGCCGATCAGCAGATCTATTCCTCGATCCGCACCGATCAGGACACGCAGAGGCTGTCGGTACCCACCCGCATTGGCGTGCGCCACCCCAAGCTGAGCCAGGTCATCCAGATGATGGAGGCCAATATCGAGGACCCGATCAGCCCCTCGATCCTCGCGCGCGAGGTCGGCATGTCGACGCGTCAGCTCGAACGCCTGTTCCGCCGCTATCTCAGCCGCAGCCCCAAGCGCTATTACATGGAACTGCGCCTGCAAAAGGCGCGCAACCTGCTGATGCAGACCGACATGACGGTGATCAACGTGGCACTTGCCTGCGGCTTTGCCTCGCCCTCGCATTTCTCGAAATGCTACCGCGCGCATTACAACACGACCCCGTACCGCGAACGCGGCGCGCATACCTCGCGGCTGTCGGTCTGACACTTGCGCCGGTTCACATCTCGTTGAACTGAGTTTCCTGCCGCGCCGTCCAGCGTACCGTCAGATCGAAGCCGTCCTCGGTCTGACGTTCCTCCTCGACCAAATCCTTCTCGAAAAGCCAGGCACGCTTGCGGCCTTCGTCATAGCCCAGATGCACCTCGCTCAGATGCCGCACCTCGGCGAGCGCGCGGGAAATCCCCTCGACCAGTTCGTCGATACCCTGCCCGGTGATCGCCGAGAGCGCCTGTACCCCGTCCTGCCGTGCCGCCTGCGTCACGGCGGCGGCGCGCGCCTCATCGTCCAGCCGGTCGATCTTGTTCCATATCTCGATCTGCGGTACGCTCTCCTTGACCCCGAGGCTTTCGAGGATCGTTGCCACGTCGCGCGCCTGTGCCGCGCTCTCGGGATGCGAGATGTCGCGCACGTGGCAGATCAGGTCCGCCTCCAGCACCTCCTCCAGCGTGGCGCGGAAAGCCGCCACCAGTTCGGTCGGCAGATCGCTGATGAAGCCCACCGTGTCCGATAGGATCACCTCAGGCCCGCCATCGGGCAGCCGAACGCGCCGCATCGTCGGATCGAGCGTGGCGAAGAGCATGTCCTTGGCCATGACATCGGCCCCGGTCAAGCGATTGAAGAGCGTCGATTTTCCGGCATTGGTATAGCCCACCAGGGCGACGATAGGGAACGGCACCTTGGCCCGCGCGGCGCGGTGCAGTGTGCGGGTTCTGACGACCTTTTCCAGTTGTCGGCGCAGGCGCACAAGCTGCTCGTCGATGGCACGGCGGTCGGCCTCGATCTGCGTCTCGCCCGGACCGCCGACAAACCCCAGACCGCCACGCTGGCGCTCGAGGTGGGTCCAGGCGCGCACCAGCCGGGTACGCTGATAGCTGAGCGCCGCCATCTCGACCTGCAGCACGCCCTCGCGGGTCGCCGCCCGGTCGCTGAAGATCTCAAGGATCAGGCCGGTCCGGTCGAGGATCTTGACGTCCCAATCCTTTTCCAGATTGCGTTGCTGTACCGGCGTCAGCGGGCCATCGACCAACACCAGATCGGCCTCGGCAGCGGAAATCGCCTCTTTTAGTTCCTCCCGCTTGCCCTTGCCGAAGAGCCGCCCGGCATCAGGCTTGCGCAGGCGCACGACCTGCGCGCCCACGACCTCCAGATCGGGCAGCGCATGGGCAAGCGAGACCGCCTCTTCAAGCGCAAGCTCAGGGTCGCGTGCGCTTCCGGCGGCGACAATCTCGGGGTGGATGACCCAGGCCCGGGTGATCGGGCGTGCATGTTCCTTCAATTGGCCTCGTCACCGTCATAGAGGTTTACGGGTTGCGACGGCATGATGGTCGACACGGCATGCTTGTACACGAGTTGCGATTGCCCGTCGCGCCGCAGCAGGATGCAGAAATTGTCAAACCAGGTGATCACACCTTGCAGCTTGACCCCGTTGATCAGGAAGACCGTGACCGGGATCTTGGTCTTGCGCACCTGATTGAGAAACGCATCCTGCAAATTTTGCCGATCAGAAGCCATTCAATATCCTGTCTTTTTTCTTGCGCGCGCCGCGTATCGACGCGTCTTTCAACCCTGACACGCAGCCAAGTATGTCCTGCCCGCGTCAGAGTTTCCAGTGCAAAATTGCACGCCTCTGTCAATCCCTCCAGACCGCCGGGTTAAGCAAGGCAATCAGTGCCAGTGTCTCCAGTCGGCCCAGCACCATCGCCGCCGCATAGATCAGTTTCGCCGCAGAACTCAATTCCGCAAGGCGGATCGGCGTCTCGCTTGCCATCTCCACCAGCGGTCCGGTCGTCGACAATCCCGACAGCGCCAGAATGAGCGCCGATTCGAAATTCTGTCCGACCAGTGCCAGCAAGGCCGTAAGTGCAGTCAGCGTGAGCGCGAAGAGCATGAAGAAGATCCAGGCGATATAGGCGCCCTGTCGCCGGATGCGCCGCCCCGGCCCCGAGGCCCGCCCAACCGATGACGGGTAGATCAGCCGATCAACCTCGCGCTGCGCATGCAGATAGAGCGCATAGACCCGCAAGAGCTTGACCCCGCCTGCGGTCGTGGCCACCCCGCCGCCGACCATGGCCAGTCCCATCAGGATGAGGCCGGGGGTCTTGAGACCGGACCAGTCGCGCGCCGCCTGCCAGTCCGCGCTCTCGAATCCGGTGGTCGAGAGGAACGACATCACTGTAAAGACCGCCCCCCAGAGCGAGCGCAGCGCGCCCTCCCAATCGGCGGGATCCGCGACCTCATAGGCTCCGATCCAGTGCCGCATGAACAGCAGCAACGGCACCACCGCCACCAGCATGAGCCCCAGCCGGAACTCCGGATCGTGGAACAGCCCCTGCCGCAGTGTCGGCACGGTGTCCGAGGAAAAAGTGAGGCGCGACAGTGAAAAGAAGAGGAAGAGAAAGATCGCGAATTCACCGGCAAAGCCTGACACCCCGTTCTCCAGCCCGCCGATCGAGGAAATTCCACTTGTTGCCAGCGTCGACATCGCATGCACCAGAGCCACGAAGGCGCGCTCTCCTCCGGCCATAAGGATAATCCACAGCGCCGCCGTCAGCCCGATATAGATTGGTGCGAGCACACGCATCGACTGCGCCAGACGCCGCTCGGTGCTGGCCCGCTCGAACCGGCCCAGAAGCGCGTCATCCTGCCCCGGTTCGGCGCGCACCGTCACCTCGAAACCGCCCAGGCTCATCGGCGCGAGCACCGCCGAGGCGGACACCCAGATCAGCAGGCCACCCGACCAGCCGACCAGCGCGCGCCACAGGTGCAGGCTGTCCATGATCCGTCCCGGCTGATCGAACAGGCTCGCTCCGGTGGTCGTGAAACTCGACACCATCTCGAAATAGGCATTGAGGAACGTGGTGGTCTCCAGCCCCTCGTAGAACGGCAGCGCGAGATAGACCGGCAACAGCAGATAGGCCAGCAGCAAGGATCCAAGGTTGCGCGAATCGCTCATCTGGCGTGGCGTGCCGCCGCCCGACATCGCCAGCCCGATCACCACGATCAGCGCCAGCCCCAACAGCCCCGAATAGCCAAAAGCGCGCGCCACGCTGGTATCGTCGCGCATCAGCGCGTCGATCATCGGCAGGGACATCATCAGCGCCGCGAGGCCCGCGAGAATGAGAATCAGGGGAAAGCTCAGAAGACGCACGGCCATCGGATCAGAAATAGTCGATCGAGACCTGCAGCAGCTTCTCGACCGCCGCCACATCCGCCGCAAGCGCGAAGATCACCACCGCATCCCCGGCCTCGATCCTGAGCCCGCCGCGCGGCTTGTGGATCTTGTCGCCCTTCTTGACGCCGCCGATCAGCACGCCTTCGGGAAAGTCGATATCGCGCAGCGCCGCCCCAGCGATGGAGGAGGTCGACATCACTTCGGCCTCGATCACCTCGGCCTCGGCATCGCCGATCGAATAGACCCCGCGCACCCGTCCGTGCCGGATATGGCGCAGGATCGAGCTGACCGTGGTCGAGCGCGGGTTGATATAGGCGTCGATCCCCAAGGGCTCGAGCAGCGGCACCAGCGTGGGATCGTTGATCAGCGCGATCGCGAAGGGACAGCCTTCGGATTTGGCGCGCACTGCGGCGAGCATGTTGGTCTTGTCGTCATCGGTCACCGCCAGCACCGCATCCGCGCGCGAGATCCCCGCCTCGGCCAGCAGCGCGGAATTGAGCCCGTCGCCGTTGAGCACGATGGTCCGCTCCAGCGCATCCGCCGCACGTTCGGCGCAGGCGCGGTTCTTCTCGATCACCTTGGCGCGGATCCGCCCGCCGGGCCGGGTCTCCAGCGCCTGCGCCACCGCAAGGCCGATATTGCCGCCACCGATGATCACGACGCGTTCCTGTTTCTTCTGCGACTTGCCAAAGACCTCGAGGGTGCGGGGCACATCCTCGACCGGGGCGAAGAGATAGCACTCGTCGCCGTCGAACAACTGATCGCCCGACTCGGGTGCAAAAAGCCGCCCCTCGCGGCGCACCGCCAGCACCACCACCCGCAGCGTCGAGAAGAGATCGCTCAATTGCCGGAGAGGCGTGTTGAGCACCGGGCAATCCTCTTCCAGCCGGATCCCCATGAGCTGCGCCGTGTCGTCCATGAACATCTCGGTATCGAAGGCGGCGGGGGCGGCAAGCCGTTGCAACGCCGCCTGCGCAACTTCGCGCTCGGGGCTGATTACCACGTCGATGGGCATGTGATCGCGGCGGTAAAGGTCGGAATAGATCGCGTCGAGATAGGACTGGCTGCGCAGCCGGGCGATCTTGCGCCGGATATCGAAGACTGAATGCGCCACTTGACAGGTGACCATATTGACCTCGTCGGAATAGGTGGCGGCGATGATCATGTCGGCGTCGCGCGCGCCCGCACGGTCCAGTACATCCGGATAAGAGGCAAAACCGGTCAGCCCCTGCACGTCGAGCGTATCGGTGGCCCGGCGCACCAAATCGGGATTGTTGTCCACGACCGTGACATCGTTGCGCTCGCCCGAAAGATGCCGGGCGATCTGCCAGCCCACCTGGCCGGCGCCGCAGATGATGACCTTCATGTCTCTTGCCTCATCCTGTCTGAGCAAGTTGCATGACAGAAGGGTCAGGGGCGGTCAATTGCTTTGTCCCCGGGGCAAGACGCGGTTATGATACACTCATGATCCGGTTCGTGCGTCTCATCATTCTGCCCCTCAGCCTGTTCGCCTGCGCACCGCCCGCGCTCTATCACAAGCCCGGTGCCGTGCCCGCGCAGATCGAGTCGAACCTGACCAACTGCCAAGTGGCAGCGCTCGAACGCGTGCCGCGCGACATCCGCACCCGTTACATTCCGCCGCAATACGCACCCTATACCTATTGCGACGGTCGCGGCTATTGCTACACCCGCACCCGGCTGGTGCGCGCCGACTATACCGAAACCTACGACGCCAATGAGGGGCTGCGCGCGCGGGTCGTCGAACAGTGCATGGCCCACGCGGGCTATCGCCCCGTCGCGCTGCCGCAGTGCGACCCCGACCGCGTGCGCGCCGCCAATGTACCCGCCGAAGCCCCGCAGCCGAGCCTCGACGGGACAAGCTGCACGGTGCGCCTGCCCTCGGGTGCATGGCGCATCGTGACACCTGGCTGATCCGAGCGCCGGTTTTTTTCACGCGCTTGCGGTTCTGCCGCTAGCGCTTTTGGCAATGTCCATGATATCACGAAATTGTGACACCGAGGCCAGATCCCTCCCGGCACGGCATGGCGGGTATGCGCGGTGCGCACTTGTTATTGGCCGCTCGTTCATCATATGCCCTGCGTTTGCTAGCGTTTCTTCAGCCCAAGAGGTGCCCCCTGAATTGTCCAACACATCTTCCGCCCCGTCATTTGCGCGCATCTATGACGATCTGCGCACCGTCCTGACCGTTCAGCGTTGCGGCTCCATGACCAGCGCCGCCAGCGAGATCGGCACCACCACCTCCACCGTCTCGCGCCAGATCGCCAGGTTGCGTGATACGCTGGGCATCTATCCGTTCGTGAAATCCGATGGCGAATGGCGCCTCAACCCGGCGCTTGCCGATCTTGTCGCCGCGTTCGAGCAGGCCGACGGCATGCTCGAGTCGGAGCTTGCCCGCTTGCAAGAGTATCAACCAACCGCACGCCGCGACGTCAAGATCGGCGCACCGCCTACGGTGCTGTCGCATATTCTGGCGCCCGGAATGCGTGCTTTTGTTCGCCAGAACACCGGTATCCGCCCGGTGCTCGAAAGCCGTATCCACGAAAGCGGACTCGGCTCCACGGATATCAGCGTGGTCTTCGATCCGCCCGAATCGGGACGTGTCCGGGTCAAACGCTGCGGCGTGCTGCATTTCTCGCTCTTCGCGCCGCGTGGCTGGCGCGATGGCGATGGCTGGGTCAGTCTCGGAGAGCGTATCGCAGGCCCCTATATCGAGGCCCGACGGCATTTCTTCAAATCCGACCCCACCGTGCTGGTCGACAGCTTTCCGCAGGCGATGCAGGTGATGCGCGAGTTGGGGCTGGCCGGCGCTTTGCCGGTCATTCTGACGCCAGATATTCCCGAATTCGTGCCCCTCGGTCCACAAGAACTCGACATCCGCCGGGACCTCTACGTGATTCATCACGAGAGCCGCAGCACCGATCCCGACATTCGCGCCACGGTCGACTGGGTCAGTAGCCAGCTTGCCGAGGCGAAGATACGCACGCGCGACTTGCAGGATGCGCAAGAACGCCTTTGCGAGAACGTACATTGAAAAACTATCGCCTTGGTTGCATTGTGCTTGAAAACAGAACAATACAGGCAGAGCAATATCAATGGGTCACGCCCCTCAAGTAGCCGGTCTCGTCAGTCGGCTCTATCTCGCGATCTTTTTCGGATTACATGCGGCACAAACTGTTGCCCCGCAAGCGCTACAACCTTTCGCGCAACACCCGAGCCTGACCAGTGCGCCCGCGCTGGATGCGGCCCTTGCGGCGCTTCTGAGCCTGATCTCGATCTGGCTCGTCCTCGGGCTGCGCAGCCGCGTCGTCGCCATCCTGGGATTTGTGATTTGCAGTGCAACGCTCCTGTTGCACGGCGGGTCCTGGACACATGCGCCCACGACCGGTTTCTGGTCCTGGGATCGTATGATCGCCTTCGCCGCCGTGCTGGTCATGAGCATCACCGGCGGCGGGTTGTTCCGCCTGCATGCCGGCGGCTGGCGTCTGAGAGATTGCCTGTGAGCCGCGCCACCCACACCCGCAAGAGCGGCGTGCGTGCCACCCGCCCTTGCAAGAGTTCCCTGCCAGCGACCACCACTCGCTAACTGGCCGCGCGCGCGTCGTCATCTTCGTCGTCGTCGCGCGCGGCACCTTTCCCGCCAGTCACCACGCCAAGCGACTTGAGCTTGCGATGTAGCGCGCTGCGCTCCATTCCCACGAATTCCGCCGTGCGACTGATATTGCCGCCAAAACGATTGATCTGCGTGATCAGGTATTCACGCTCGAATGCCTCGCGCGCCTCGCGCAGGGGCAGGGTGGCGACCATGCCAGACAGCACGACGCGCCCGTCCTCGCCGGGGCCCGCGCTCTCACCCGGCAATTCACCCACGGCAATCGGCCCGCCTCCCTCGCCCAGGATCAGCACCCGCTCGATCACGTTGCGCAGCTGGCGCACGTTGCCCGGCCAATGCATGGTCTGCAACAGCGCCGCCGCCTCCTCGCTTATCTCGCGCAGCGGCAGGCCTTGCGTTTTGTGCAGCATCTCGATGAAATGATGCGCCAGCGCGGGTATATCCTCGCGCCGTTCCTCGAGGCTTGGCACGCTGATCGGCACCACGTTGAGCCGGTGATAGAGTTCACGGCGAAACCGGTCGGCGGCGATCTCGGCCTCCAGATCGCGGCTGGTCGAGGAGATCACCCGCAGATCGACCTTGATCTTGTCGCTGCCCCCAACCCGCAGGAAAGTCTGATCGACCAGCACACGCAGGATCTTGGACTGCGTACCGGGCGGCATGTCGGCCACCTCGTCGAAATAGATCACGCCGCCATTGGCCTCTTCCAGAAGGCCCGGCGTCACCCCGGTCTCGGTGCTCTCGCGGCCAAAGAGCACCTCTTCCATCCGGTCCGCCGCGATCGAGGCGCAGCCCACTGTGACGAATGGCCCGGTGACCCGGTTGGAGTTCGCATGGATATAGCGCGCCGCCAGTTCCTTGCCCGACCCGGCAGGCCCCGCGAGCATCACCCGGCCGTTCGATTTGGTGACCTTGTCGAGCTGTCCGATCAGGTTGCGAAAGGCGGGCGCGTCGCCCAGCATCTCCGACGGCGCGGTCTCGCGGCGCTTCAGCGCCTGGTTCTCGCGGCGCAACCGGCTGGTTTCCATGCCGCGCCGGATCACCACCATCAGCTGGTCGATGTTGAACGGCTTCTCGATGAAGTCATAGGCTCCCTGCTTGATCGCCGCGACCGCGATCTCGATATTGCCATGCCCCGAGATGATCACCACCGGCACATCGGGGTAATCGCGTTTCACGGTCTTGAGAATGTCGATGCCGTCCATCTGGCTATCCTTGAGCCAGATATCGAGGATCAGAAGGCCGGGCTGCTCGGCGGCAATCGCCGCCATCGCCTCATCGGAGTTGCCCGCCCGTCGGGTCGCATAGCCCTCATCCTCCAGAATATCCGAGATCAGCTCGCGGATATCGCGCTCGTCATCGACTATCAGAATGTCACTCATTGGTCCCTCATACGGCCGCCCTGGCCTCTACAGTCTCGTCTCGCACCGCCAGCAACGGCAGCCGCACCACCGCACAGGCCCCTGCATGTGCGCCCGGCGCAAAAGGCATGGCATCCTCCAGCGTGAGCGTGCCGCCATGCTCTTCTATGATCTTCTTCACGATGGGCAGGCCCAGCCCCGTACCCTTGTCCCGCGTCGTCACATACGGCTCGAACAGCCGCGCGCGATCCTCGGGCAGGCCGATTCCGTTGTCGGAAATGCGGATCACCGCCTGACCCTCGTCCTCGCCGCTCTCGATGCGGATCATCGGTTGATGGCCCTCCGGCAGGCCCTTTTCGCGAAGGCTCTCGATCGCCTCGCCCGCGTTCTTGATCAGGTTGGTCAGGGCCTGGCCGATCATCGCGGCGTCGATCTCGGCGGTTAGCGGGGCATCGCTCAGGTCAAGTTCGAAGGCCACGTCGGGCTGCCCGCTCTCCTGCAGCAGTGTCACTTCGCGCAGAACCTGGCTCAGGCTCAGCGCCTCGGTCTGTGGCTCGGGCATGCGCGCGAATTTCGAGAATTCATCGACGATTCGTCGCAGATCGTTGGTCTGGCGCACCACCACGTCGGTCAACTGCTCGAGGCTCTTGGCCTGATCCGGCTCCAGCTGCCGGGCGAACTTTCGCTTGATCCGCTCGGCGCTCAGTTGAATGGGCGTCAGCGGGTTCTTGATCTCATGCGCAATGCGCCGCGCCACGTCGCCCCAGGCGGCCATGCGCTGCGCCGTCACCAGGTCGGTCACGTCATCGAAGGCCACCACATAGCCCTCACGCCGCCCGCTCTCGCCCAGACGGGTGGACATGCGCACCAACAGGTTTTCCTGTCGCGCGCCACGGCTGACCTTGATCTCCTCCTGGACAAAGCCGGTCGGCACCACGCGCAGCCGGTCAAACAGCGGGCCGAACTCGGGCACCGCCACCGACAGCACCGTCGATTGCTGATCCTCCTGCCAGTCGAGCAGCCGTTCGGCCGCGCGATTGACGAAGGTCACCCGCCCCTTGGCATCAAGCCCCACAACTCCGGACGAGACCGAGCCCAGCACCGAATCAAAGAGGCGGCGGCGGCGTTCGATCTGTTGGGTATTGGCCAACAGGCGTTCGCGCTGGCCTTTGAGCTGCCGAGTCATCTGGTTGAAATAGGTGCTCAGCTGCGCGATCTCGTCATCGCCGTCCTCCTCGCGCACCTGCGTGTCGAGATCACCCTCGCCCACCCGCTGCGCCGCCGAGGTGAGCCGCCCGACGGGCCGCGACAGCCGTTCGGCGAACCACATGCCGAGCCAGATCGCCGCCAGAATCAGGATCACCGCAAAGCCAAGATACAGCAGTCCGAACTCGAACAGCAGCCGCCCGCGCTCGCTCTCGCGCTGCTTGTAGAAGCGCGCGGTCTCCTGCGTCTCGTCGAGCAGGTTCAGGATCGCGCCATCGACATTGCGGCTGATGTAAAGCAGCCGGTCGGGAAAGGCCTCGAGCGGCATCAGCGCCCGAAACTCGTTATTGTCCCAGTCGCGGATCACGGTAACACCCTCTTCGCGGGCCTCGGCGATCTGTTCGGGCGTCGGTTCCTCGTAGTCGAAGAGGTATGAGCGCTCGCCGCGCGCCCGGATCTCGCCGGTACCGTCGATCACGAACGCCTCGCGTAGCCCGCGCTGGATCTCGCGTTGCCCCGAGGACAGGACCTGTCTGATATCGCCATCGCTCATGAAGACCGCCGCGCGCTTGGTGGCATTGATGACCCGCGCCAGCACCCGGGCATCGGTCACCAGATCGCGGCGATGCTCGTCCTCATAGGCTTGGGCGGCGGCGACAGAGCTGTCGACCACACGCCCCACCCGGTCGGAAAACCACGCCTCCAGCCCCATGTTGACCGACAGTGTTGCAAAAACCGCAACCGTGATCGTCGGCAAGAGCGCCATCAGCGCAAACACGCCGGTCAGCCGCAAATGCAGCCTTGAGCCCGCCGAGCGCGACCGCCGCGCCGCGATCATCCGCGCCACCCGTTGCAGCACAAGCCCGGCGACCATGAGCACATAGACCATGTCCGCCAAAAGCACCAGCCGCAGCCCGTTCGAGGATGTCCCCTGATCGAGCGGCCCAAGCAGCAGATAGGTGGCAAAGGCCAAGACCGGGCCGAGAATGACCAGGCCCAACGTGGCCCAGTTCTGCAACTGCCGCAGCCGTCTCAGGCGGGTGATCCCCTCCCATGACAGGCGCCTGCCGCGCATTTTGCGTGTCCGCGTTGCCACGCATGCCCCCCATCGCCTTGTGGGGCGGCCGCGCCTGCCCCGCAACATCTGGACCTGATTGGCGCGAAACACCTCTCAGGTCACAGTCCTGTTGCAGTTTTACATCAACTTGCGGCGGCGTGTCACGTGAATATCCAGATCGGTGATCTTCTTGCGCAACGTATTGCGGTTGATGCCAAGCAGATCGGCGCATTTCATCTGGTTGCCACCAGTGGCATCCAGCGCGATCTCGATCAGCGGTGCCTCGACCTCACGCAGGATCCGACCGTATAGGCCCGGTGGCGGCAAATCTCCGCCATGCAGGTCGAAATAGCGCCGCAAATGTCCCGCGACCGAGGCCGACAGGCTTTCGCCGCGACCCGCGCGCATCACCGGTTCAGCGCGCGGCTGATTGCCCAGCACCGCCTCCACCTCCGAGCGGGTGATCTCCTGCGCCAATGCGGTGAGGCCGATCCGGCGCACCGCGTTTTCCAGCTGCCGCACGTTGCCGGGCCAGCTATAGGCACGCATCAGCTCTATCGCGCCGTCCGACAGGTGCCGCGCGGGCTGTCCCTCGCGCTCGTCCCGGGCCAGAAAATGCGCGGCTAGCAAGGGGATATCCTCGATCCGCTCACGCAGGGACGGTACATCGACCACCGCCCCGCTCAGCCGGTAATAGAGATCCTCGCGCAGCGTGCCATCCTCCAGCGCCTGTGCCGGTGGCACGCGGCTGGTGGCCATGAAGCGCGGCACGTGATCGCCCGGCGCATCCATCATCCGCACCACGCGGCCCTGCGCCTCGAGCGGCAGGTCGCTCGCCTCATCGAGCACCAGAGTGCCGCCCTTCACCCGCGCCATCACCCGCGACGGGCCATCAAGCTCGCTCAGATCGCTCGCCGTTACCGTCACGAATGGCAGCGTGCGCCGGTCCGAAAAATCATGCAGCGCCTTGGCAATGAGCGACTTTCCGGTGCCCGATTCGCCGCAGATCATCACCGGCAAATCGCTGTGCATGACCCGCGCCACGACCCGGTAGAGCGACTGCATCGCCGGTGTCCGCCCGATCAGCGGCAATTCCTCGGGCCGGTCCTCTTCGGGGGCCACAACGCTGCGCCGCGCGCGCGCCTCCAGCGCCCGCGCGGTGCGTTTCATCAGGTCGGGCAGATCGAAGGGCTTAGGCAGGTAGTCGTAGGCCTCGGCCTCGGCGGCCTTGATCGCCGTCATGATCGTGTTCTGCGCCGAGATCACGATAACCGGCAGGCCGGGCCGGTCCTGCGCGATCTTGGGCAGCATCTCGAGGCCATTGCCATCCGGCATCATGACATCCGAGATCACCACGTCGCCCTTGCCTTCGCCCACCCACCGCATCAGCGTGGTCAGGCTCGATGTGGCATGCACCCGGCACCCCGCCCGCGTCAGCGCCTGCGTCAGAACCGTCCTGATCGTGCGGTCGTCGTCGGCGACCAATACCGTGCCGTCCATATCCTAGCCTCCCTGGCCTGTCGTCGTCTCTGCGCGTTGCAATGAGATGCGAAACACCGTGCGCCCGGGCACGGAACTCACGGAAATCCAGCCGTCGTGATCCGAGATGATCTTGGCCGCCAATGCGAGGCCCAGCCCGGTGCCGTTCTCGCGGCCCGATACGAACGGATCGAACACCTCCTCGGCGATCTCCGGCGGCAGGCCGGGGCCGTCGTCGATGATCTCGATCTGAAGCGGCAGCGCCTTGCCCCTGCCCTCGCCGCGCCGCACCCGCAGCGATTGCTCGTAATAACTGTGCAGCCGGATCGTACCGGGCCGCCCCTTCGCCGCCTCCGCCGCATTCCGCAGAAGGTTCAATACCACCTGCAAGAGCTGGTCGGAATCGCCAAGCGCCAGCGGCAGCGAGGGATCGTAATCCTCGATCATGGTCATATGCGCAGCAAAGCCCAGGATTGCCGAGCGCCGCGCCCGATCCAGCACATCGTGAAGGTTCACCGGTTTCAGATCGGGTGCGCTGATATTGCCGAACTGCTCCACCCGCTCCAAAAGGCCGACGATGCGGCGGCTCTCACTGACGATCAGATCGGTCAATTCAAGATCGTCCTGCCCCAGCGTCATCGACAGAAGCTGCGCTGCGCCGGTAATGCCCGCCAACGGATTCTTGATCTCATGCGCCAGCATCTCGGCCATGCCGATCGCAGATTTTGCCGCCGATTTCACGTTGCTGTTCTGCACCATTCGGCCCGCCAACTCACGCGGGCTGATCAGCATGATCATATGCCCGGGGCTACCCGCCAGCGGGGCCACCTGAAGGTTGCACTGCATTGGCGCACGTTCGCCGGTGCCGACGTCCACGTCATTGACAAAGAGCGGCGCATCGTTCTCGCGCGCCCGCTCGAACGCCTCTTCCAGCGGCGCATTCACCGCCAGCCTGTCCCAGAGCGGCTGACCGGTCAGCGCGCGCTCGGAAACCATCATGAAGCCCTCGGCGGCAGGATTGATCCGGGTGATTCGATCCTCGGCGTCGATCACGAGCGCAGGCACCGGCAATGAGGTCCAGATCCCCTCCTCCGCGCTCATGCCGCCTGCCTCTCGCAGCCGCTGTGCTGTATCGCCTCGGGCAGGAGGTGCAGCACGTCGCCCGGCCCCGCCGTCAGCACCCGGCGGCGCAGATCGGCCCCAGTCCCGGCGTGATCCATGTACCAGCCCAGATGCTTGCGCGCGACGCGCCGGCCCAGATCGCAGCCGTAAAAGCCCAGCACCGCCTCGTAATGCCCGGCCACCAGATCGGCCAATTCTGTCCCCTGCGGCACCTTGGGCGCAGGCGTGCCGTAAAGCGCCGCCGCGACCTGCGCCAGCAGCCAGGGCCGACCCTGCGCACCCCGCCCGATCATCACGCCAGCGGCACCGGATTGCTCCAGCGCGCGGCGCGCGCTTGGCACGTCGACGATATCGCCATTCGCCAGCACCGGCACGCGCACCGCCGCCTTGACCGCGCGAATGGCCGCCCAATCAGCACGCCCCTTGTAGAACTGACAGCGTGTGCGCCCGTGGATGGTGATCATTTGCACCCCCGCCGCCTCGGCCCGGCGTGCAACCTCGGGCGCGTTCAGGCAATCATCATTCCAACCCAGCCGGGTCTTGAGCGTCACCGGCACATCGACCGCGCCCACCACCGCTTCGATCAGTCGCAGCGCGTGATCCGGCGTGCGCATCAGCGCCGAACCCGAGGCCCCTGCGCCGCTCGCGCTCGTCACCTTCTTGGCGGGGCAGCCCATGTTGATGTCGATCACCCGCGCGCCGCGATCCGCGACCATGCGCGCGGCCTCGGCGATCCAGTGGGTGTCACAGCCAGCAAGTTGCACGATCGTGTTCTCCACCCCCAGCCCGAGTTCGGCCTTTTCGCGCACGCCGGGCTTGGCCTGCACCATTTCCTGGCTCGCGACCATTTCGCTCACCACCAGCCCCGCACCAAAGCGCGAGACCAGGGACCGAAATGGCAGGTCGGTGATTCCCGCCATCGGGGCGAGCGCCACGGGCGGGCAGAGCAGCCTATCGGCAAGTGACAGCATGTGCGTGCCTAATCCTTGTGCAACACCGATGTTGTAGCCCTGACATGGGCGCAAGACAACGTTGCAAGGGGTGTTTTCTTGGGCATGACAGGATTCCCGCCCAATAATAAGGCACATGCTCAGCCATTGCGCTCACCCCGGACGCGCCGTAATCAAGTGACATGATGAACGCCGCTCTCATCGTCGCCGCAGGCCGCGGCACCCGCGCCGGCGGGGACCTGCCAAAGCAATGGCAGCCCCTCTGCGGTCGCCGCGTGATCGACTGGACGCTCGATGCGTTCCTCGCGGTGCCGGGGATCGCCTCGATCACGGTTGTCCTGCATGCCGACGATATGGACCGGCTTGTTCCGCATCCCCGGATCAATGTGACGGCAGGTGGTGCCACACGCGCGATCTCGGTGCGCAAGGGGTTGGAATCCATGGCAGGCGACCCGCCCGGTCACGTCCTGATCCACGATGTTGCACGCTGCTGCATCGCGCCCGAGCAGATCAGCGCCGTGCTTGATATGTTGCACGCCGGGGCCGTTGCCGCCGCCCCGGCCCTGCCCGTCACAGATGCGCTCTGGACCGGCGCGGGCGGCCAAGTCACAGGCACCCGTAATCGTGATGGGCTCTACCGGGCACAGACACCGCAGGGCTTCGATTTCAACACCATCCTTGCCGCGCACCGCGCCCACACGGGAGATGCCGCAGACGATGTCACCGTCGCGCGCGCCGCCGGCATCGCGGTGACTATCGTCGAGGGCGATGAGGACAACCTCAAGATCACCCACCCACAGGACTTTGCCCGCGCCTCCAAAATACTGGAACATCAGATGGATATACGCATTGGCACCGGGTATGATGTGCACCGCTTCGGCCCCGGCGATCACTGCATGCTCTGCGGCGTCGCGGTGCCACATGACCGGGGCCTTCAGGGCCATTCCGATGCCGATGTGGGCATGCATGCGCTCACCGACGCCATCTATGGTGCCTTGGCCAAGGGCGATATCGGTCGGCATTTCCCACCCTCCGATCCGCAATGGAAAGGCGCCGAGAGCCATATCTTTCTGCGTCACGCGGTCGCTCTGGCTTGTAAAAAAGGATTTACGGTCAACAATATAGACGTCACTCTTGTCTGCGAGCGCCCGAAGATCGGGCCTCACGCGCAGGCCATGCAAGAGGCGTTGAGCGCGATCACCGGCGTCGCGCCGGACCGGATATCGGTCAAGGCCACCACGTCCGAGCGGCTTGGCTTTACCGGGCGCGAGGAAGGCATCGCGGCGCAGGCTGCGGTGACATTGGTGAAGGCATGCGCGTAACCCATTTGATTGCCACGTTTTTCCATGTCGGCCACCTGCGCCCTGCTCCCGGCACATGGGGCTCGCTCGCGGCCTTGCCCTGCGCGTGGGCGCTTCATGTTGCGGGCGGCCCGCTCCTGCTCGGTCTTGGGGTGATCGCGGCATTCACATTGGGAACATGGGCCACAGCATTGGAAACAAAAGGAAAAGAGGATCACGACCCGTCCGAAATCGTGATTGACGAGGTGGCCGGTCAATGGCTCGCCTTCCTGCCGGTCTCCATCGGGGCGGCGCATGCCGGGGTGGCGCTGACCGCGCTCTGGCCCGGCTGGATCACGGCATTCCTTGCCTTTCGACTGTTCGACATCTGGAAACCCGGCCCCATAGGCTGGGCCGACCGGCGCGGCGACGCGCTTGGCGTAATGCTGGATGACATCCTCGCAGGGCTCGCAGCAGCGCTCTGCGTCATGGCAGGCGCGGCGATTTCGCACGGGGTGTTGGGACTATGAGTATCGCCGAGATCCTCGATATGGCCCGCGCGCAGGGCGTCATGATTGCCACCGCCGAAAGCTGCACCGGGGGCATGGTCGCCGTTGCGCTCACCGATATCCCCGGCTCCAGCGCGGTGGTTGAGCGTGGCTTCGTAACCTATTCGAATCAGGCGAAAATCGAGATGCTAGGCGTGTCGCCTGAGACGCTTGCCGCCTTTGGTGCCGTCTCCGAAGAAGTCGCCCGGGAAATGGCCGAGGGGGCGTTGCGCCACAGCCGCGCCGATCTCACCGTTTCGATCACCGGAATCGCCGGGCCCGGCGGATCAGAGCACAAGCCCGAGGGCCGGGTCTGTTTCGGCCTCGCGCGGGCCGGGCGCACCACGCTGGCGGAAACGCGCGACTTCGGCGCAAGGGGCCGCGAGGCGGTGCGCCGCCTGTCCCGCGACCATGCGCTTGAATTACTGAAAAACGCCTTGGATCAGAAGGCTGTCTGACAAAGTTCAAGTACCGCCATAGAGCGCATCGGCCCGTTCCTCGAAGGCCCGCACGATCCGTTTCATCGCCTCGTAAAAGAACATTTCCGCCGCCGATTGCAGCAAGCGGTTCTTGAAGGCAAAATCGACGTCGAAATTCACCTCGCACCCGCCGTCCACATCGCGAAATTCCCAGTTGGAGCGCATGTGTTTGAACGGGCCGTCAAGATACTCCGTCTCGATCCGCCTGTCTTCCGGCCAGAGCACCACCCGGCTTCCGAACCGCTCACGGAAGACCTTGAAACTTATGACCAAATCCGCTTCCATCAGTTCCGACCCATCGGCCTGCGGCGTGACCTTGCGCACCCGCGCCGCCGCCGTCCATGGTAGGAATTGCGGGTAGCTCGCCACGTTCGCCACCAGCGCATAGATCTGGTCCGCCGTGTAGCGTAACGTTCGGGTCTCGGAATGTGATGGCATGGTGGCCCCGGTTTGCACGTGACAGTGGCGCGCTTTTTCATAGACTGGGGCGAAAAGTGCAAGAGGAACACATGCCGCATCGCGCCTATGTCATCGACAAACTGATTTCCGCCAAGAGCATCGCTGCCCGGATCGAGGCCCTCTCGCACGAGATCGAGGCCGAGTTTGCAGGCACCAGCAAGCTGGTTGTCGTCGGCCTCCTGCGCGGCTCCTTCATCTTCATCGCCGATCTGGTGCGCGAACTGGATCTGCCAGTCGAGGTCGATTTCGTCGAAACCTCGTCTTACGGGAACGCGATGGAAAGTAGTCGGGAAGTGCGTATTCTCAAGGACTTGCGCGGTGATATTGAAGGGCGTGACGTACTGGTCGTCGAAGATATCGTCGATACCGGGCACACGCTGGCCCATGTTCTGCACCTGCTCGAGAGCCGCCGCCCGGCGCGGCTACGCACCATCGCGCTGCTCGACAAGCCCTCGCGCCGCGAGGCCGACATTCGCGCCGACTGGATCGGATTTGAAATCCCCGATGAATTCGTGGTCGGCTATGGCATCGACTACGCACAACGCAACCGCAACCTGCCTTATATCGGTACGGTGAGGTTCATTGACCCATGAATATCTTCTGGTTGCTGCGGATGGCGAGATGGGCGCGCAACCCACCGGGACCACGTCAGGTGAAGCTTGTGCTGGTCGTGATCGCCATTACCCTGATAGTGGTCGGCACCGAATACTTTTTCGGCTGGCCCGACGCTCTGAGCGTCGAGCCGCGCAACCGCCGCATCCTTCCCTGACGGTGTATCGCCGCGGTGCATCATCCGATGCGGTAATTCGGGCTCTCGCGGGTGATCTGGACGTCGTGCACGTGGCTTTCCTTGAGCCCCGAGCCGGTGATGCGCACGAAGGTGCAATTGCGGCGCATCTCCTCGACCGTGGCGCAACCGGTATAGCCCATCGCGGCCCGCAGACCGCCCACGAGTTGGTGCAGAACATTGGCGGCCGCGCCCTTGTAGGCCACCTGCCCTTCGACACCTTCGGGCACCAGCTTGTCGCTGGCGGCGTCCTTTTGGAAGTAACGGTCGGCCGAGCCGCGCGCCATCGCGCCGAGGCTGCCCATGCCGCGATAGGCCTTGAATGTGCGGCCCTGGTAGAGGATCGTCTCGCCCGGGCTTTCGTCGGTTCCGGCAAGCATCGAGCCCACCATCGCGCAGGACGCCCCCGCCGCGATCGCCTTGGCGAAATCGCCCGAGAACTTGATGCCGCCATCGGCAATGACCGGCACGTCGCCCGCCGCCTGCGCGCAATCCATGATCGCGGTCAGTTGCGGCACGCCGACGCCTGCCACCATCCGCGTGGTGCAGATGCTGCCCGGCCCGATCCCCACCTTGATAGCATCCGCGCCCGCACCGATCAGCGCACGCGTGGCCTCTGCAGTGGCGACGTTGCCCGCGACGACCTGCACCTCGTTGGAGAGCGCCTTGGCGCGCTCCACGGCCCGCGCCACGCCCTCGGAATGGCCATGTGCGGTGTCGATCACGATCATGTCGACACCCGCATCGACAAGCGCCTGTGTGCGCTCGAAGCCCGCGTCCCCCACGGTCGAGGCCGCCGCGACCCGCAGCCGCCCGAGATCGTCCTTGCAGGCCGTCGGGTTGAGCACCGCCTGCTCGGTATCCTTGAGAGTCAGCAGACCGGTCAGCTTGCCGTTCTTGTCCGTCACCAGCAGTTTCTCGATCCGGCGCGCGCGCATCAGGCTCTTGGCCTCGTCGCGGTCGGCGGGTTCCTGCAGGATGGCGAGGTTGTCGCTGGTCATCATCACATGCACCGGCGTGTCGTCGCTGGAGGCGAAACGCATGTCGCGATTGGTGACGATACCGACAACGCGGCCCTTGTCGTCGACCACTGGGAAGCCGGTGAAATTGTAACGCTCGATCAGTGCCTTGGCATCGCCAAGCGTCTGGTCGGGGCGCAGCGTGACAGGGTTGTAGACGATCCCGCTCTCAAATCGCTTGACGCGGCGCACCTCGCGGGCCTGTTCCTCTACCGTGAGGTTGCGGTGGATCACGCCGATGCCGCCGAACTGCGCCATGCTGATCGCCATGCGCGATTCGGTGACGGTGTCCATGGCCGAACTCAGCAACGGGATGTTGAGGCTGATCGTGTTGGTCACACGGGTCCGCGTATCCGCCGTGTTGGGCAGCACGCTCGATGCCGCAGGCACCAGCAGAACGTCATCAAAGGTGAGCGCCTCGCGAATCTCCATTCCGGTTCTCCATGGATATCTCGTTTGGCACGTCCCTATTACACGGATGGCCTTCGGGTGAAAGGGCGATTCGCGCGTAGCGGACATGCGTCACGCCGTTAGCGCCGCGTGCGCTCTGGCACCGGATCATGGCCGCACTGCCCCCAGGGGTTGCAGCGCGCGATGCGCCTGGCCGCGAGCCATCCGCCGCGAAGCGCGCCGTGCGTCTCCAGCGCCTCGAGCGCGTATTGGCTACAGGTCGGATGATAGCGGCAGTGATAGCCGACCCAGGGCGACAGGATCAGCCGGTAGCCCTTGATCGGCAGGGCCATGATGCGAGCAAGCGGGCTCATTTCGCACCCCGCAACTTGCGCAGCGCATAGACGAGATCATTGCGCAGCGCCTCATAGGGCCGCGCCGCTGTTTCCCGCGCCCGGCCGATCAGCACATAATCCCAGCCGGGTTGCCCATGGGCATGCAGCACATCGCGTGCCACGGCGCGCAACCGGCGCTTGGCGCGGTTGCGCGCCACCGCGTTGCCGACCTTCTTGGAACAGGTAAACCCCACCCGGATCGAAGGATCGTCATCGCGCCGGTCGCGCCCCTGCACCATCATCGCAGGCGTGCCCTGACGCCGCGCGCGCGCAGCCGCTAGGAAATCGGATCGCTTGCGCAGCACGTTCAACCCACCATGCGCGCATGACGAAACCGCCGGGGGCGTGTTCCCTGGCTTGCTGTCAGGGGCCTCCGGCGGTGTCATGATCGTCACAACTGTCTGGCGCTTACGCGCTCAGCGACTTGCGGCCACGCGCACGACGTGCGTTCAGGATCTTGCGGCCGGCCTTGGTGGCCATGCGCGCGCGGAACCCGTGGCGGCGTTTGCGAACCAGGTTCGAGGGTTGAAAGGTGCGTTTCATCGCTCCGTCTCCGACTTTGGGGACACGCTGCAATCGGAATCGCGCACGGCCCAGATGTATCCGAAGCCCGGTCTATAGTAGCGGTCCGCAGCCAAGTCAAACCCCCGCAATGCATATCTGCAACAAAATCCTGCGGGATCTGCGCGATCATGTTACAAGCGGTGCGAAATATCCGCGCAATACGGCCCCGGTCATCACCCGCGATCACCCCCACGTGAGGCCACTGGCAGAGCGGCAAGCGACTGTGCAAGTAGAAGACAACGCAGTCAAACCCGAGCAGGATCATGGATAGCAGCATGCAGCATTCGACCGAGCAGAAATCCGGAGGCTGGGCACGACACGCGCCGCTTGCCATCATTCTCACCGTGGCCGTCATCGGCTATTTCACCCTGCGCGACTACATCACCTTCGACACGCTGCGCGACAACCGCGAGGCGCTGCTGGCCTTTCGCGACGCCAATTTCGGGCTGATGGTGCTGAGTTTCATCGCAATCTATTTCGTGATCGTGGCGTTTTCACTGCCCGGCGCGGCGGTGGCCTCGGTCACCGGCGGGTTTCTCTTCGGCCTCGTGTCGGGCACTGCCTTCAACGTGTTTGCCGCCTCGCTCGGGGCCTTCGCGATCTTTCTGGCCGCCCGGTGGGGTCTGGGGCAGACCCTCGCCGCGCGCATCGAGACCTCCGAGGGCACACTCAAACGGCTCAAGGCCGGGCTGCACGACAATGAGATCAGCGTGCTCTTTCTGATGCGTCTCGTGCCCGCCGTGCCGTTCTTCGTGGCCAATCTGCTGCCTGCGCTGGTGGGTGTTCGCTTCGTCAATTTCGCGATCACCACTGTGCTCGGGATAATCCCCGGGGCCATCGTCTTTACCTGGATCGGCGTCGGCCTGGGCGAGGTGTTTGACCGAGGTGACAGCCCCGATCTGTCACTCCTGTGGGAGCCGCAGATAATCGGCCCGATCCTGGGCTTGTGCGCGCTCGCAGCACTCCCCATCCTGATCAAGAGCATTCGTGGCAAGAAGGACATTTGAGTATGAAAGAGATTAAGACGGATCTGCTGGTCATCGGGGCCGGCTCCGGCGGGTTGTCCGTCGCGGCGGGCGCGGTGCAGATGGGGGCGAGCGTCGTCCTGCTCGAAGGCCACAAGATGGGCGGCGATTGCCTGAACTTCGGCTGTGTGCCGTCGAAGGCGCTGATCGCCAGCGGCAAGGCGGCCTATGCGCAATCGCATGCGGCGCAATACGGCGTGGCGAATGTGACTCCGGATGTGGACTATGCCGCCGCCAAGGATCACGTGGCCGGTGTCATTGCCCAGATTGAGCCGGTGGACAGTCAAGAAAGGTTCGAGGGCCTTGGCGTGCGGGTGATCCGTGACTATGGCGCATTCATCTCACCCAAGCAGGTGAAGGCAGGCGATCACCTGATCACCGCGCGCCGGGTGATCATCGCCACCGGGTCGTCTCCTTTCGTGCCGCCGGTTCCGGGGCTGGAAAACGTGCCCTATGAGACCAACGAGACAATTTTCGAGCTGCGCGAAAAGCCCGGCCATCTGCTAGTCATCGGCGGCGGCCCGATCGGCATGGAAATGGCGCAGGCGCATCGGCGATTAGGCTGCGAGGTGACGGTCATCGAGGGGGCGAAGGTGCTGGGTCAGGACGATCCGGAACTGGCGCAGGTGGTGATCGACCAATTCAAGGCCGAGGGGATCGGCATCGAAGACGGTGCCATGGCCTCGGAAATTCGCGGCAAGGCAGGGGCAATCGAGGTCGAGGCCAAGGACGGGCGGGTCTTCAAGGGCACGCATCTGCTGATGGCCGTAGGGCGCAAACCCAATCTGGACAGCCTCAATCTCGACGCCGCCGGAATCGAGACCACGAAACGCGGCATCAAGGTCGACGCCTCGATGCGGACCACCAATCGCCGAGTCTACGCCATCGGCGACGTGGCGGGCGGGCTGCAATTCACCCATATGGCGGGCTATCACGCGGGGCTGATCATTCGGCAGGCATTGCTTGGCCTGCCGGCCAAGGAACGCACCGATCACATCCCCTGGGCCACCTATACCGACCCCGAGATCGCGCATGTCGGCCTCACCGAAGAGGCCGCGCGCAAGGAACATGGCGGCAATCTCGACGTGGTTCGTTTTCACTACTCCCACAACGACCGCGCCATCGCCGAACGCAAGACCGACGGGCTGATCAAGGTGATGGTGGTGCGCGGGCGGCCCGTGGGCGCGTCGATTGCCGGGGCGCAGGCGGGCGAATTGATCAATCTCTGGGCCTTCATCCTCGCCAACGGGTTCAAGATGAAACACGTCGCCAACATGGTCGCGCCCTACCCGACCCTCGGTGAAATCAACAAGCGCGTGGCCGGGGCCTATTTCTCGCCAAAGCTGTTCGATAGCCCTATGGTCAAACGCGTCGTCGGTATCGTGCAACGCTGGTTACCGTGATGAGCAATTAAGGGAGGGAACCGCTTGCTCAATTCACTTTCGGGACGCTTCCTGATCCTGACGGCCATCTTCGTGATGCTGGCCGAGGTTCTGATCTTCGTCCCTTCGATCGCGCGTTTTCGCGAGGAGTTCCTGCTGACCCGGCTGGAACGTGCGCAGATCGCCTCGCTGGTGCTTCTGGCCGATGAAGAGGTGACCCCCGATCTGCAAGAGGAACTGTTGCGCAACGCGGGTGTGTTCAACGTGGTGATGCGCCGTGACGAGGCGCGTCAACTGGTGCTGTCTTCGCCGGTTCCGCAGCCCATTACGCAGACCTTCGATCTGCGCGACGTGCCCGCCTTCACCCTCATCCGCGATGCGATGGCGCGGCTGGCCAACCCCGAGGACCAGGTGATCCGCGTGATCGGTCAGCCGGTGCGCATGGGTGGGCTTTTGATCGAGGTCACCTTGGAAACCCGCGATCTGCGCAGCGCGATGATCGACTACGGGCTGCGCATCCTGTGGCTGTCACTGGTGATTTCGGTCTTTACCGCCGTGCTCCTGTTCTGGGCAGTCCAGTGCTTTCTGGTGCGTCCCATCCGCCGTGTGGTGGGCAACATGCAGGCCTATGCCGATGCCCCCGAGGATGCCCGGCGGGTGATCGCCCCCTCCTCGGGTATCCGCGAATTGCGCGAGGCCGAGGAAACGCTGCAAACCCTGCAAACCCAACTGACCGGCGCATTGAAGCAAAAGGAGCATCTGGCACAGTTGGGCGGGGCCGTGGCCAAGGTCAGCCATGACCTGCGCAACATCCTCACTTCGGCGCAACTTTTCACCGACCGCATCGAGATGAGCGAAGACCCCGCCGTGAAGCGCATGGCTCCGAAACTGGTGAATTCGCTCACCCGCGCGGTGCATCTGTGCGAGGCGACGCTGGCCTATGGCAAGGCCGAGGAACCCGGCCCGACCCTCTCGCGTGTCCGGCTCGCGGATATCGTCGCCGATGTGATCGACAGCGAGCGGCTCTCGGTCGGCGAGGCCAGGGTCAGCTTGTCCGAGGATGTTTCCGCCGATCTGGTGCTGCGCGCCGACGCCGAACAGCTCTATCGCGTGATCGCCAACCTTGTGAGGAACGCCCGGCAAGCCATTGTCAACACGGGAAAACCCGGTGAGATCACCGTTATGGCGGGCGAAGATCCGCGGGAATGGATCATCCGCGTTGCCGATACCGGCCCCGGCCTGCCGGCACGCGCGCGCGAACATCTGTTCAAGCCGTTTCAGGGCGGTGCAACCAAGGGCGGAACCGGGCTCGGCCTGACCATCGCGCAGGATCTGGTACGCGGCCACGGCGGCACGCTCTCGCTCGAACGCAGCGACGAGAACGGCACCTCCTTCTGCATCACCCTGCCCAAGGGAAATTTGGCAGATGCATCATAAATCTTCCAATACGCCCTTGCATTGCCGGGCTGCAGAGTCTAATTCGTGCCCTCGACGGACCGATAGCTCAGCTGGATAGAGTACTTGACTACGAATCAAGGGGTCGGGGGTTCGAATCCTCCTCGGTCCGCCACCGTTTCCAAAACCGGTAGCGATAAAAGAAAATAATCCCAGTAACTTGGGATGCGTTTTTCATATGGTCAGGAGTGCGACGCCAGCCAAGTGTCAAGGGCCTCTGACTCTGCTGCGATTGGCACTGCCACCCCCGCGCAGAACGCATCAAGCCGCGGCACGTTCAGGCTGTTGACCCCGACCAGAACCGGCACATCCAGCGACAGCGCCTCGGCGATGAGGCCGCGAAACCCGCGCCCCTCCGCCTCGTGTTTGCCGAACTTGTTGACGATCACCAGATCACAGCCCGCATCGAGCCGCCTCTCGCTCTCGGCCACCGCCTGTTCCAAGGCCGCCGGATCAAGCCGACAGCCCCGTGCGCCCGGTCCAAGCGTCTGCGAAATGCGGATCGCCGGACCGTTGGGCAAGACCTGCACGTCCATGTCACAGGGGCGATCCGCATCGCAGTTGGAGTTGATCTGCACCGTGCCACACAGCCGCAGCCCGCGCGCCTGCGCGCGTGTGGCCACGCCATGCAGCAGCAGATCGGTATCGCCCCGCCCCTCGGCCATGACATAGGCGATACGCATGGGCAATATCCTCAGGCGGTCAGGCGGCTGATGACCACCGTCACCTCGGGCCGCTTGCCGATCTCGTTCTGCGCGCTCTGACGGGCCACGCGGCGCAGCCCTTCCTCAAGCTTGTCGTCATCGGTCAGCGTCTTGACCCCGGCCCGGCCCATGAACTGCGCCAGATCCTCTTCCAGCACATCGACCAGCGGCGCGCGGCTTTGCCCGGTCTCGGCCAGCCCCATCAATTCCACCCAGGGCTCGCCCAAAGGCTCGTCCTCTTCATCCATGATGACATTGATCATCACATGCCCGTTGAGCGCCATGCGAATCCGGTCGCGCACGATCCCGTCCATCGCGCCGATCTTGACCGAACCATCCACATAGGTGCGCCCGGTCTCTACATATTCGGCCACCTTGGGCGCATTGCCGCTGAGGTCGATCATCATGCCGTTGACGGCCAGAACGCCGCTGATCCGGTTCGCCTCTGCCAGCTTCACATGCTCACGCAGGTGACGATGCTCGCCATGCATCGGCACCACGATCTGCGGCTTGATCAGCTTGTGCATGGCATCGAGATCAGGCCGGTTGGCGTGGCCCGAGACGTGATAACGGTCATCGCCCTCGACCACGTCCACGCCCATCTCGGAGAACTTGTTGATGATGTGGATGACACCGCGCTCGTTGCCCGGAATGGTCTTGGAGGAGAAGAGGAACGTGTCGCCCTCCTTGAGCACCATGCCGTTATACTTGCCATTGGCCAGTTGCGCACTCGCCGCCCGCCGCTCGCCCTGGCTCCCGGTGACGATCAGCATCAGGTTCTCGCGCGGGATGTTACCGGCCTCCTCGGGGCTGACGGTCGCGGGAAAATCCTTGAGTACACCGGTCTCGACCGCCGCCTCGATCATCCGCCGCATCGCGCGGCCCAGCAGACAGACCGAGCGCCCGGCACGCTTGCCTGCCTCGGCCAGCGTCTTGACCCGTGCCACGTTGCTGGCGAAGGTCGTGCAGACGAACATGCCTTTCGAGGCCTGGACCAGCTCCGTGATCGGCTGGC
Organism: Roseovarius sp. MBR-154; assembly: GCF_053628595.1. Classification (NCBI taxonomy): domain Bacteria; kingdom Pseudomonadati; phylum Pseudomonadota; class Alphaproteobacteria; order Rhodobacterales; family Roseobacteraceae; genus Roseovarius; species Roseovarius sp. MBR-154. Next base: position 138,791 of record NZ_JBRJGR010000004.1, on the reverse strand, counting down.
CGACCGTGCTCTCGGAGCGCCCGTCATGGTGGCTGAATACGTTGGTCGAATCGCAGACCAGCGCCTTCACGCCCGGCTCGGCGAGGCTTGCCCAGAGGTCATGATCAAACGGCTCGCCCACAACCGGATTCGCGTCGATCTTGAAATCGCCGCTATGCACGATGCGCCCGCCGGGGCTGTCGATGACGAGGCCCGAACTTTCGGGGATCGAATGCGAAATGGGCACGAAGCCCACCGTAAAGGGCCCTGCCTTCACCGTTTCAGGCCAGGGCGAGACGGTCTTGACCGCCTTTTCGGAATGGCCATGTTCCTCCATCTTGCGCCGCGCGATGTTGGCGGTGAAGGCGCGGGCATGAATGGGGGCACCCAGCCGGTCATAGTAATGCGCCACGGCGCCGACATGATCCTCATGGGCATGGGTGATGAACACCGCCTCCAGATCGGTCTTGCGCGCCTCAAGCCAGGAGATATCCGGCAGGATCAGATCGACCCCCGGCGTGCCGTCCATATCCGGAAAGGTCACACCCAGATCCACTAGGATCAGCTTCTCCTTGCCCGGTTTGCCATAGCCGTAAACATAGGCATTCATACCAACTTCACCCGCCCCACCGAGGGGCAGGTAGATCAAACGTTCGCTGCTCATGGGGCGTCAGCCCTCCTTGTTATGCTCGTGTATCACGGTCAGCCCGTGCATTGTCAGATCGTCCTCGAACATGTCGAACATGTCCGTGCCCTGCTGGAATAACGGTGCCAGCCCACCTGTTGCGATCACCTTCATGGTGCGGCCATGCTCGGCCTTTATCCGCTCACATATCCCATCGATGAGGCCGACATAACCCCAGAATACGCCCGATTGCATGCAATCCACCGTATTGGTGCCGATCACCCGGTCGGGCTTGGTCACGTCGATATGCGGCAGCGCCGCCGCGGCCTCATGGAGCGCCTGAAGCGACAGGTTCACCCCCGGCGCGATCACCCCGCCGATATAGGCGCCATCGCTGTCGACCACGTCGAATGTCGTGGCGGTGCCGAAATCCACGATGATCAGGTCGCCGCCGTAAAGGTCATAGCCCGCCACCGTATTCACCAGCCGGTCCGGCCCCACCTGCGTGCCCGCATCCACCCGCACATCCACCGGCAGGCGGCACTCGGGCTTGCCCACCACCAGCGGGCGGCAGTTGAAATAGCGGTCGGCAAAGACGCGCAGGTTGAACACCACGCGCGGCACGGTGGAACTGATCACCACCGCATTGATCTTTGCCTCGATCCGGTGATGCGCCAGCAGCGTGTGAAACCAGACGAAATACTGATCCGCCGTGCGCTGATGCTCGGTCGAGGTTCGCAGCGTGCAGATGAACCGCGTCCCGTCCCAGATCGAAAACACCGTGTTGGTATTGCCGCAATCAATCGCCAAAAGCATGGGGGCCGCCCTCCCGCGTCAGAAAAACACCTCGGCCGCGGCAATCGCCTGCCGCCCCTTGGACGTCATTAGAACGAGATTGCCCGCCTCGTCCACCGTCTCGAATGTCCCGTGATGGCTGTCGCGCGTGGTGTGCGCAGTGATCGCCTCGCCCAATCGCGCCGCCCGGTCGAGCCATGCCCGGCGGATGGGCGCGAACCCGTAGGTCACGAATTGCGCCTCCAGCCGCGCATAGGCCGGGGCCAGAAAGCTCAGAAACTCCTCCGGCCCGAGCGCCACCCCGGTCTCGGACAAGAGCGAGACCGGGCGCAACGCGCCCTCCTCCACCTCCGCGCGCGCAGGCGCAATGCGCAGGTTCACCCCGATGCCAATGGCGAAATGGCTGAGCCCCCGGCCCGCGCCTGCGCTCTCCAGCAGGATCCCCGCCAGCTTGCCGCCATTGAGCAGCACGTCATTGGGCCATTTCAGACTGATCCCCTTGGCGCGCCCGGTCGCCGCCACCAGCGCATCGCAGAGCGCGAGCGATGCCACAAACGACCGCAACGCCACCTTGTTGGGGCTCTCATTGGGCCGCATCACCAGGGTCGCCGCGAAATTGCCCGCCGGGTTGACCCAAGCCCGCCCTCGCCGCCCGCGCGCCGCCGTCTGCTCCAGCGCCAGTATCCATTCCGGGCCGCACAATCCGGGCGCCAGCCGCGCGGCCTCGGCATTGGTGCTATCGACCGAGGCCAGCACCCGGCGACCATAGCCTATGGGCCAGTCGAACTCCGATCCCTGCTTCATCTTTCCAGAAATACTCCCGCCGGAGGCGCGCGCCCGCGTGCGGGCGCCAAAACCAAAGCGACGCGCCCCTCGGGGCGCGTCACCGCTCTCTCAGACCGTGGCCGGGCTCACCTAGTTGACCAGCGTCGCGGCCGCGGCCTGTGCCATGGTCTCGACGCCGAACATGTTGACGATGCCCAGCAGCATCACCGCCGCCGAGGCCATCAGGAACGCCCATTGCACCGGCGAACGGCCGGTCTCCAGCGCCTCGCCCTCTTCGCCGAAATACATGTAGAACACGATGCGCAGGTAATAGAACGCCCCGATCACCGACGCGACCACACCGGCCACGGCGAGCCAGGCAAGCCCGCCCTCATAGGCCGCACGCAGCACGTAGAGCTTGCCGAAAAAACCCAGAAGCGGCGGCACGCCGGCAAGGCTGAAGAGGAGGATCAGCATCGCAAGCGCCCGCCCCGGCTGCGCCTTGGAATACATGTTCAGCGCGCGGATATCCGTCACCGGCTGCCCGTCGCGCTCCATCGACAGGATGAAGGCGAAGGTGCCGACATTCATCGTGACATAGATCGCCATGTAGATCAGCATCGCCTGCACGCCGAACACCGTGCCCGCCGCCAGCCCCATCAGCGCATAGCCCATATGCGCGATCGACGAATAGGCCATCAGCCGCTTGATGTCGGTCTGCCCGATCGCCGCGATGCCACCGAGGAACATCGACAGCAGGCTCAGCATCGCGAGCACCTGTTGCCAGTCGCCCACCACCTCGCCAAAGGCGTCATGCACCACGCGCGCAACGAGTGCCATCGCCGCCACCTTGGGGGCCGTGGCGAAAAACGCGGTGATCGGCGTCGGTGCGCCCTCATAAACATCGGGCGTCCACATGTGGAACGGCACGGCGGAAATCTTGAACGCCAGACCGGCCAGCACGAAGACCAGCCCCAGCAACAGGCCAATCGGCGCCTGCCCGTCTGCCGCGTCGATGATCCCCGAAAAGAGCGTCGTGCCCGCATAGCCATAGGTCAGCGAGGCCCCGTAGAGCAGCAGGCCCGACGACAGCGCGCCCAGCACGAAATACTTGAGCCCCGCCTCGGTCGATTTGGCACTGTCGCGGCGCAGCGAGGCCACGACATAAAGCGCCAGAGATTGCAGCTCCAGCCCCATGTAGAGCGCCATCAGGTCGCCCGCGCTGACCATGACCATCATGCCCACGACCGCAAGCGCCACCAGGAGCGGATACTCAAACCGCAGGATATCGCGGCGCGCCATGTATTCCTGCCCCAGCACCAGCACCGCCCCCGCCGAGAGCAGGATCGTCACCTTGGCAAAGCGGGCAAAGCCGTCATCGTTGAACATGCCGCCGAACGCCGTGCGCGTGCCACCGCCCGAGGACGCCCCGATCCACAGCGCCATGACAGCAAAGAGCGCCGCCGTGAGCCAGACCAGAATCCCCGCCATCTTGTCCTTGCCGGTATAGGCCGCAAAAAGAAGCGCCGCGATGGCATAGACGGAAATCACGATCTCCGGCAGGATTACATTCAGATCAGCCTGCATGTCTCAGGGCCTCCGGTTCAGTGGTCTGCGACGGCGACCTGGCTGCTGGCCTGTGCCACCGCCTGTGCCGTCTCTACGTTGGAAATCAGCGCCTCGACCGAGGGGCCGGTGATATCGGTGACCAGCCGGGGATAAACCCCGAGCAGCAGCGTCATCACCACCAGCGGCGCAAAGATCGCCCGCTCGCGTTTGCTCATGTCGGTGATCGTCTTCAGGCTCTCCTTGATGAGATCCCCGAACACCACCCGGCGATAGAGCCAGAGCGCATAGGCCGCCGAGAGGATCACACCGGTCGTGGCCACCGCCGCGACCCATGTGTTGACCTGAAAGACGCCCACCAGCGTCAGGAATTCGCCGATGAACCCGGATGTGCCCGGCAGGCCGACATTCGCCATGGTGAAGAACATGAAAATGAGCGCATAGGCCGGCATCCGGTTCACAAGGCCGCCATAGGCGTCAATCTCGCGGGTGTGCATCCGGTCATAGATCACGCCGACGCAAAGAAAGAGCGCGCCCGAGATGAAGCCGTGGCTGATCATCTGGAAGATCGCCCCGTCCAGCCCCTGCTGATTGGCCGCGAAAATCCCCATCGTGACATAGCCCATATGGGCCACCGACGAATAGGCGATGAGCTTTTTCATGTCCTCTTGGGCCAGTGCCACCAGCGACGTGTAGACTATCGCAATCGCCGACATCCACAGAACCAGCGGCGTCAGAACTTCGGAGCCCACCGGGAACATCGGCAGCGAGAAACGCAGGAAGCCGTAGCCACCCATCTTCAAGAGGATCGCCGCCAGCACGACCGAGCCCGCGGTCGGGGCCTGCACGTGTGCATCGGGCAGCCAGGTGTGCACCGGCCACATTGGCATCTTGACCGCGAAAGAGGCGAAGAACGCCAGGAACATCAGCGTCTGCATGCCCCCCACGATGTGAATCCCAAGCAGCGAGAAGCTGTCCGAGGCGAACTCATGCCGCAGAAGCGACGGGATATCAGTGGTGCCCGCATCCGCGAACATCGCGACCATCGCCACCAGCATCAGCACCGAGCCGAGGAAGGTGTAGAGGAAGAACTTGAACGACGCGTAGATCCGCGCCGCGCCGCCCCAGATGCCGATAATCAGGAACATCGGAATGAGCCCCGCCTCGAAGAAGAGGTAAAAGAGCACCAGATCGAGCGCCATGAACACGCCCAGCATCAGCGTCTCAAGGATCAGGAACGCGATCATGTATTCCTTGACGCGGCTTTTCACGTTCCACGACGCCGCAATGGTCAGCGGCATCATGAAGGTGGTCAGCATCACGAAGAGAACGCTGATCCCGTCGACGCCCATCTTGTATTTCAGACCCAAGAGCCACTCACGCTCCTCGACGAACTGAAAGCCGGTATTCGACGGGTCGAAATCGAACAGGATGAACAGCGACACAAGGAATGTCAGCGTCGTGGCGATCATCGCCACCCATTTGGCGTTCTTCTGCGCCGCCTCATCCTCACCGCGCAGGAAGATCGCGAGGATCGCCGCCGCCACAGCCGGGATGAACGTCACAATGGAAAGCAGGTTGTCCATCAGTTGGCCCCCCCGAAGATCGTCATCCACGTGACCAGGATCGCGATCCCGATCACCATGGCAAAGGCATAGGTGAAGATGTAGCCCGACTGCGCCCGGCCCGCGAGGCGCGTGAGCCGCGGGATCAGCCCCATGGCCACCCCGTTGATCGAGCCGTCGATCACGTCACCGTCGCCGCGCTTCCACAGCAACTGCCCGAGCGCCTTGGCGGGGCGCACGAAGATGAAGTCGTAGATCTCGTCGAAATACCACTTGTTGAGCAGGAAGAGGTAAAGCGGGCGGTTGGTCTCGGCCACGCGCTTGGGCATCGCCGGATCCCAGACATAGAACCATAGCGCCGTAATCAGGCCGATCAGCATGGCGACGAACGGGCTGACCTTGACCCATGTCGGTGCATGATGCGCGTCATCAAGCACGGTGCTGTCGGGGTGCATGAAGATCGCACCCTGCGGCGGGCCGGAATGGGTGGCGGTGCCAGTCTCCTCGTGCATCGTTTCGTGGTCGTGGCCCTCTTCACCATGCGCCACCGCCTCGGGCGCTTCAGTTGCCTCGGCGTGATGCTCCGGCATCCCGAAGAAACTGTTGACCTGTGCATGGCTGCCGAAAAAGCTGCCATACCAGATCATGCCCGCGAAGACCGCGCCAAGCGCCAGCACACCAAGCGGCGCGACCATCACCATGGGGCTTTCATGGGCGTGCTCATGGGTGTGCTTGTCGCCGCGCGCCTCGCCAAAGAAGGTGAGGAACATCAGCCGCCAACTGTAGAACGAGGTGAACAGCGCCGCGATCACCAGCATCCAGAAGGCATAGCCGCCGTCGGTGCCGGCCCATGCGCTCTCGATCACCGCGTCCTTCGACAGGAACCCGGCAAAGCCGATATGGGTGAGCGGAATGCCAACCCCGGTGATCGCCAGCGTGCCGATCATCATCGCCCAGAACGTATAGGGCATCTTCTTGCGCAGACCGCCATAGTTGCGCATGTCCTGCTCGTGATGCATGCCGTGGATGACCGAACCGGCCCCAAGAAACAGCATCGCCTTGAAGAACGCATGCGTGAAGAGGTGGAACATCGCCACCGAATAGACACCCACTCCGGCAGCCACGAACATATAGCCAAGCTGGCTACAGGTCGAATAGGCGATCACGCGCTTGATGTCGTTCTGCACAAGGCCCACGGTCGCAGCAAAGAATGCCGTCGAGGCGCCGAGGAACACCACGAACGTCATCGCCTCGGGCGCGTATTCCATCAGTGGCGACATGCGGCAGACAAGGAACACGCCCGCCGTCACCATGGTCGCCGCGTGAATCAGCGCAGACACCGGCGTCGGGCCTTCCATCGCGTCGGGCAGCCATGTGTGCAGGAAGAGCTGCGCCGATTTGCCCATCGCGCCCACGAACAGCAGAAACGCGATCAGGTTGGCCGCGTTCCACTCCGTCCACAGGAAGGTCAGCTGCGTTTCAGCCAGCTCCGGTGCGGCGGCGAAGATATCGTCGAGCTTGATCGAGTCGACGAGGAAATAGAGCGCCATGATGCCCAAAGCGAAGCCGAAATCGCCCACCCGGTTGACCACGAACGCCTTGATCGCCGCGGCATTGGCGCTTGGCTTGCGATAGTAGAAACCGATCAGCAGGTAAGACGCGACGCCCACGCCCTCCCAGCCGAAGAACATCTGAAGCAGGTTGTCCGAGGTCACCAGCATCAGCATCGCGAAGGTAAAGAACGACAAATACGCGAAAAAGCGCGGCCGATAGCTCTCGTTATCGCGGAAGTTCTCGTCATGCGCCATGTAGCCCACGGAATAGAGATGCACGAGCGCCGAGACGGTGGTGATCACGATCAGCATGATCGCCGTCAGCCGGTCAATCCGGATCGCCCATGCCGTATCGAGCGTGCCCGACTGCACCCAATCGAGAATGTGGATCTGCTCGGTCACCCCGTCATGGCCGAGGAACACGATCCAGCTCAGCAGCGCCGAGAGAAAGAGCAGCCCGGTCGTGACCCATTGCGCGCCCTGATCGCCAATGATGCGCCAGCCGAAACCCGCGATGATCGCCCCGACGAGAGGCGCGAAGAGGAGGATGGATTCCATGGCTTCAGCCTTTCATCACGTTGATGTCTTCGACGGCGATGGTGCCGCGATTGCGGAAGAAACAGACGAGGATGGCAAGGCCGATGGCGGCCTCGGCAGCGGCGACGGTCAACACGAAAAGCGTGAACACCTGCCCCACCAGATCACCCAGAAATGACGAAAACGCGACAAGGTTGATATTGACCGACAACAGCATCAGCTCGATCGACATCAGCAGGATGATCACGTTCTTGCGGTTCAGAAAGAGGCCAAAAATGCCTATCACGAACAAAGCCGCCGCCACCGTGAGATAATGTTCAAGTCCGATCATGTCTGTCCCTCCGGGCCGTGCCCGATTGTCGTCTTTACGCGTCATCCCGGGCGTTGCCGGAACACATGGTCTCATCGTCATTCCGGTCCTGACCCGGGATCTCTTTGCCCCGAGAGGCCCGGGTCACGCCCGGGGCGCGTCAGGGGCTGCTACAGCCCCTGCCCCGGCTTCACATCCCGCAACTCCATCGCCTTGGCGGGATCGCGATACATCTGCGCCAGCACGTCCTGCCGCTTGACATCGGTGCGGTGCCGCAGCGTCAGAACAATCGCCCCGATCATCGCCACCAGCAGGATCAGCCCCGAAAGCTGGAACAGGATGAAGTACTGGTCATAAAGCAACATCCCAAGGGCGGCGGTATTCTCGACCCCTTCGGGCGTGACCGAGCGGCGCGCCGCCTCGGCCCCGTCGGCCATCGTCCAGTTGCCAAACGCAAGGCCGAACTGCATCAAGAGGATCACCCCGATGAGCAGCGCCAAAGGCATGAATTTCGCCATCTCCGCCTTCAACTCGGCGAAATCCACGTCGAGCATCATCACCACGAACAGAAACAGCACCGCGACCGCGCCGACATAGACGATGATCAGCAGCATCGCCACAAACTCCGCGCCGAGCAGGACAAAAAGCCCCGCCGCGCTGATGAAAGACAGGATCAGCCAGAGCACCGAATGCACCGGGTTGCGGCTGATCACGGTGAACAGCCCCCCGGTCAGCAGGGCGACGGCAAAGAGGTAAAAGGACATCGCCGCAATCGTCATTTCTGTGATCCTTTCTCGTCTTCGCCGTCCATCACCTCGCGCGCGAATTCCATCGCGCGGGTCATCGACGGGATACCGGCAAACATCGCCATCTGCGCGATGGTCTCGGCAATCTCATCCTTGGTCGCGCCCGCCTCGAGCGCGTGGCGCACGGTCATTCGGATCTGCGTATCGCTTTGCGCGCCCAGCATCGTCAACCCCGCAAGCGTGATCAACAGCCGCGTCTTGGCATCGAGCCCCTCCTTGTTGATGCCCTTGCCAAAGCTCATTTCCATGAACTCCTTGGGCATCGTCGGCCAGAGCGCCTCGAACCCCTTTGGGGAAAAACTCTCAAGCGCGGGGTTCATCGCCTTGGCCATTTCCTGCGCCTGACGCATCATCATCTCGAAGGGGTTGGTTGGATCGCTCATCTGTAGGGTGCATCCAATTCGAGGTTATGGGCGATCTCCGCCTCCCACCGATCACCATTCGCCAGCAGCTTGGCCTTGTCATAGAACAGCTCTTCGCGGGTCTCGGTGGCAAACTCGAAATTCGGCCCCTCGACGATGGCATCGACCGGACAGGCCTCCTGGCAGAACCCGCAATAGATGCATTTCGTCATGTCGATGTCATAGCGCGTCGTGCGGCGGCTGCCGTCATCGCGCGGCTCGGCGTCAATCGTGATCGCCTGCGCCGGGCAGATCGCCTCGCACAGCTTGCAGGCGATGCAGCGTTCCTCACCATTGGGATAGCGGCGCAGCGCATGCTCGCCGCGAAAACGCGGGGAAAGCGGGCCTTTTTCATGCGGGTAGTTCAGCGTCGCCTTGGGCGCGAAGAAGTATTTCAGGCCCAGCTTGAACCCCTTGAAGACATCGGTCAGCAGGAAATATCCCGCCGCGCGTCCGTAATCGATCTGCGTCATGGATCAGCCTCCAATCGCCCAACGGGCCCAGAACCCGCCGAGCACTTCGAATTTCGCAAGGAACGCCACGATCACGACCCAGCCGATCGACATGGGCAGGAACACTTTCCAGCCGATCCGCATCAATTGGTCATAGCGATAGCGCGGGGTGATCGCCTTGACCATGGCGAAGATGAAGAAGAAAAACGCCATCTTGCCGACCATCCAGGCCACGCCATCGGGCAGGCCCGGAATGGGCGACAGCCAGCCGCCAAAGAACAACAGCGACGTGAGCGCGCACATCAGGAAGATGGCGATATACTCGCCGGCCATGAACAACAGGAACGGCGTCGAGGAATATTCCACCTGATAGCCCGCCACCAGTTCCGATTCGGCCTCCGGCAGGTCGAACGGCGGGCGGTTGGTCTCGGCGAGCGCAGAGATGAAGAACAGGAACACCATCGGCAGATGCGGCAGCCAGTACCAGCCGAAAAAGCCGTAAGCCGTATCCTGCGCCGCCACGATGGCCCCGAAATTCAGCGAGCCGGTAGAGATGATCACCCCGATGATGATGAGACCAATCGAGACCTCATAGGAAATCATCTGCGCGGCAGAGCGCAGGCTGCCGAGGAAGGGATATTTGGAGTTCGACGCCCAGCCCCCCATGATCACGCCATAGACCTCCAGCGATGAGACGGCGAAGACGAAGAGCACGGCCACGTTGATATCCGACAGCACCCACCCCTCGTTGAGCGGAATGACCGCCCAGGCGAGGATCGCCAGCACGAAGCTTGTCATCGGGGCCAGCATGAACACCGCCTTGTCGGCCCCCGCCGGCACGACGATCTCCTTGACCACGTATTTCAACGCGTCGGCCACGGTCTGCAACAGGCCCCAGACACCCACGACGTTGGGGCCGCGCCGCATCTGCACGGCGGCCCAGACCTTGCGGTCACCGTAGACCAGGAACAGCAGCGACACCATCACGAAGCCCACCACCGCAAGGCATTGTGCAACGATGAGTACCAGGGTCCCGAGCGGGGTTGTCAAGAATTCAGCCATCAGGTCCTCACACCATCGGTATTCCGTTTTCCGCGCAATTCGCGGCCGTGACTTCGGCGTCGATCGTCTTCAGGCCACGGGGCAGCGCCGCCGAGACCGTATAAACCGCATCGCCCTGCCAGATGCCACCCTCTTCGCTTACATTCGTGCGCAGGTGACGCGCAAAACCGTAGCCCCGGATCAGCGTGTACTGCGCGGCGGCGCATTCGGCGTAGCGGTCCACGTCCTCTGCATCCCGCGCACCGCGCATGGTGACGTGGAAATTCACCAGATCCCCGTCCAGCAGCCGCGTCTCGATGCCCTGATACTCGGGCTGAAACGCAGGCGGCGCGTCCGGCTCGGCGCAGCCCGACAGGGTCAGCGCCAGAGGCGTTATGATCGCGGCAGCCATCCTCACTCCGCCGCCATCGGCTGATTGGCACGGGCCTTGGCGTTGGCACTCAGTTCCGCCATCAACTCGCTCGACCGCGCGATGGGATTGGTCAGATAGAAATCCTTGATCGCGAGACGGAAGTCGGCCTTTCCCAGCTTGCCCTTGGGCAGCGGCACCCACTCGTTCTCCGGCACGCGGTCGATCTTCTTGAGATGCGGCACGTCCTTGACCAACGCCTGACGCAGCTGCGCCATGCTGTCATAGGGCAGCGTCGCGCCCAACTCACCCGACAGCGCGCGCAGGATCGCCCAGTTCTCCTTGGCCTCGCCGGGCGCAAAGCCTGCACGCAGCGCCAGTTGCGGGCGGCCTTCGGTGTTCACGAACAGGCCCTGTTCCTCGGTATAGGCGGCCCCCGGCAGGATCACATCGGCGCGATGCGCGCCCCGGTCGCCATGGCTGCCCTGATAGATCACGAATGCGCCTTCGGCGATCTCGACCTCGTCGGCCCCGAGGTTATAGATCACGTCCGCGCCGTCGATGGCGGCATCCAGCCCGCCCTCGGTTACGGCGCCCACGTCCATCGCCCCGACACGGGCGGCGGCGGTGTGCAGTACCAGCACACGGCCCGTCAGCGCCTGCGCCGTGGCGAGCACCGCCTCGCCATCAGCCTCTTGCAGCGCGCCTTGGCCCACGATCACGATGGCATCCTCAGCCGCGTTCAACCCGTCAAGCGCCGCCCGATCAGTGCCTGCATGGGTATAGTCATAGGTCAGGTCCACCTTGGGGCCGACCACGGTGACATCCGCCCCGTTGATCCACGCCTTGCGGATGCGCGCGTTCAGCACCGGCGCCTCGACGCTCGGATCAGTACCGATCAGGATGAAATTCTTCGCCGTATCAAGCGCTTCGACGGCGGTATTGCCAACATAGGCGCTGCGATGGCCCGCAGGCAGCCGCGCCTTGTCGGTTCGGCACTCGACCGTGCCGCCCTGCCCTTCGATCACACCTTTCAGTGCATAAACCGCCTCGACCGGGGCCAGATCGCCGACCAGACCGGTAAGCCTTGACACCCCCTTGATCGCCTCTGCCGCCTTGTCCAGTGCCTCGGGCCATGTGGCCGCGCGCAGCTTGCCGTTTTCGCGGATATAGGGCCGGTCCAGACGCTGGCGGCGCAACCCGTCCCAGACAAAGCGGGTCTTGTCGGAAATCCATTCCTCGTTGGTGCCGTCATGGTTGCGCGGCAGGATACGCATCACTTCGCGGCCCTTGCAATCCACGCGGATGGACGACCCGAGCGCATCCATCACGTCGATGGTCTCGGTCTTGGTCAATTCCCACGGGCGGGCGGTGAAGGCATAAGGCTTCGATACCAGCGCCCCCACCGGGCACAGGTCGATGATGTTGCCCTGCAGGTTGCTGTCGATGATCTCGCCCAGATAGGTGGTAATCTCGGCATCCTCGCCGCGCCCCGTCTGCCCCATCACGTTCACGCCTGCCACTTCGGTGGTAAAGCGCACGCAGCGGGTGCAGGAGATGCAGCGCGTCATATGCGTCTCGACAAGCGGGCCGAGATCGAGATCCTCGGTCGCGCGCTTGGGTTCGCGGTAGCGGCTGAAATCCACACCATAGGCCATCGCCTGGTCCTGCAGGTCGCATTCACCGCCCTGATCGCAAATCGGGCAATCGAGCGGATGGTTGATGAGCAAAAACTCCATCACCCCCTCGCGCGCCTTCTTGACCATCGGCGAGTTGGTCTTGACCACCGGCGGCTGCCCCTCGGGGCCGGGGCGCAGATCCTTGACCTGCATGGCACAGCTTGCCGCCGGTTTCGGCGGGCCGCCCACGACCTCGACCAGGCACATCCGGCAGTTGCCGGCGATCGACAGCCGCTCGTGGTAGCAAAAGCGCGGGATCTCGACACCGGCCTCTTCGCAGGCCTGAATGAGGGTCATCGCGCCCTCGACCTCGATCTCCTGATCGTCGATGATGATCTTGCGTAGGTCAGACATCTCTACTTACCTTGCTCTCTGACATGGGCCGACCGGCCCATATTGATGCATTTCCGTGCGCCGCCCGGGTCGCGATTTGACCGGCAGCGTCACCATATCTCGCAGCGTCCCTCGACCGTGATCCGATCCCCGGAGCGCAGGTAGACCGGCCCGATCTCGCCCTCCGCGACACCGGCCCAGACGATGTCGGAGGTGCCGAAATTCTTCAGGCAGTAGCGCTTGGCCTCATGCACCGCCGCGTTGCGCGCGCCTTCGACACCGCGCGACACACGCCCGACGGTGGCGGTGAAATTGCGCCGGTCGTCGCGCTCTCCGCTGCTCTTGGGGGGATAGAAATTCCCGTCGAAGAACACCCGCTTTTCCCGGCTGGCACAACTGGCCAGAAGCGCGATCACGACCGTCGCGATGCCGATGCCCCGAAGCACGCTCCGTGCTTTTGCGCCGCAATCCGTCACGTCATTCACTCCGCCGCCACGGCGCTCGCGCGCCCGGCCCGCTTGGCCTTGATACGGTCCTCGATCTCGTCGCGGAAATTGCGGATCAGGCCCTGAATCGGCCAGGCCGCCGCATCGCCCAGAGCACAGATCGTATGCCCCTCGACCTGCTTGGTCACCTGAAAGAGCATGTCGATCTCCTCAACCTCGGCCTCGCCGCGCACCAGACGGTCCATCACCCGCATCATCCAGCCGGTGCCCTCGCGGCAGGGCGTGCACTGACCGCAGCTTTCATGCTTGTAGAATTTCGACAGCCGCCAGATCGCCTTGATGATGTCGGTGTCCTTGTCCATCACGATCACGGCGGCGGTGCCGAGGCTCGACCCCACCTCCTTGAGCGCGTCGAAATCCATGATCGCGTCTTTCATGTTCTCGCCGCGCACGCAGGGCACTGAGGACCCGCCCGGAATGACCGCCTTGAGGTTGTCCCAGCCGCCACGGATGCCACCGCAATGCCGCTCGATCAACTCCTCAAAGGAGATCGACATGGTCTCTTCGACAACGCAGGGATTGTTCACATGGCCCGAGATCGCGAAAATCTTGGTGCCCGCATTGTTGGCCCGGCCAAAACTCGCGAACCATTCCGGCCCGCGCCGCAGGATGGTCGGCACCACGGCGATCGATTCGACGTTGTTCACGGTCGTCGGGCAGCCATAAAGCCCGGCCCCCGCCGGGAACGGCGGCTTCATCCGCGGCATGCCCTTCTTGCCCTCGAGCGACTCCAGCAGCGCGGTTTCCTCGCCGCAAATATAGGCCCCCGCGCCATGCACGAGGTAGATGTCGAAATCCCAGCCCGATTTGCAGGCGTTCCGGCCCACCAGCCCGGCCTCATAAGCCTCGTCTATGGCCGCCTGCAACGCCTCTTTCTCGCGGATGTATTCGCCGCGAATGTAGATATAGCAGGCATGCGCGTTCATCGCGAAACTGGCAATCAGACAGCCCTCGACCAGCGTGTGCGGATCGTGGCGCATGATCTCACGATCCTTGCAGGTGCCGGGTTCAGACTCATCCGCATTGACCACCAGATAGGCGGGCCGCCCGTCGCTTTCCTTGGGCATGAACGACCACTTGAGCCCGGTGGGAAAGCCCGCGCCGCCACGTCCGCGCAGCCCGCTCGCCTTCATCTGATCGACGATCCAGGCGCGACCGTTCTGCAGGATTGTCGCCGTCCCGTCCCAATGGCCACGTGCCTGCGCGCCCTTGAGGCTGCGGTCATGCATCCCGTAGAGATTGGTAAAGATACGGTCTTCGTCTTTCAGCATCCCGTTACCCCTGATTGTCCTGACGCGCACGCCAGATTTGGTAGATCAAGACGAAGGCCCAGATGAACCCCGCCAATGCCATCAGGTCAAACAGCGCGCGCACGCGCTGGCTGAGCCCCATTTCGCCGCCGATGAAGGTCGCCAGAACCCAGAACACGCCCGTACCCGCGATCACCATCGCGGTAAAGCGGCCCTTGCGGGCGGTTTCTGCGTCCTTGTCCGACATTATCCATCTTCGTCAATATACGTCGCCGCCCTCGACACGTTTGGAGAACTCCGTCTCTCCGCCCGCAGCGAGGACCTTGGCCTGTTCGACCCAGTTATCGCGGCTCACCCGACCCTTGAAGCCCTTGATGTTGGCATCGACCCAGGCCACCTCGTCGGCACTCCAGCCCGCGATCTGGTCGAAATGGTAAAAGCCCAACTCGTTGCACAGTTTCTCAAGCTTCGGGCCCACACCCTTGATCTGTTTCAGATCGTCGGCCTGTCCACCCTTGGGCGCGCTCAGCGCCTCGGGGCGGGTGCCGACATCTTCCTCATCCGTCACGGCAGGGGCCGCCGATTGCGCCTCTTCGCCGTATTTCCATTCGCCCGTGCGCTCGGCCAGCTCCTTTTCGCCCTCCAGAACAGTGCCCGATTTCACCGACTCGCCTGCTTCGGGTTTGGCCGCCGGTTTTGCCGGGGCTGGCTTTGCCGCTGCGGGCGCAGGCTCTTCATCCTCGTCGAACGGAGCCTTGTAGCCGGTGATCCCGGTCAACTGGCGCACCGCCTCTTTCACGTCGTGCGACTGGACACCGCGATCCTCGGCGCCGTACCCTGTGCAGACGAGCCGTGTGATCACGAGACCCAGAAAGACCGCGAAAGCCGCCCCCAGAAGCAGCGCCGCGAAAAACCCGACCGATCCGGCTGCGGACCAAAGAACCACTATCCCGGTCAGCACCGCAAGACCCCAGCAAACGATCTGGCAAGTGCTCAGTTTCGACGTATCAGACATGATGATAACCCCCTGTGTTGATCAAGCAGGCGCGTTCAATAGACCTCGCCTTTCTTGGCCCGGGCAGAGAACTCCGTCTCTTTGCCGTCAGCCAGCAGTTTTGCCTGCTCAACCCAGTCGTCACGGCTGACCCGCCCCTTGAAACCCTCAAGGTTCTGATCGACCCAACTGACCTCATCCTCCGTCCAACTCGCAATCTGATCGAAGTGGTAGAACCCAAACTCGTGCAGCAGCGCCTCGAGCTTGGGGCCAACCCCCTTGATCATCTTCAGGTCATCCGCGTTGCCGTCACGCGGGGCCTCCAGCGTCGCGGGCTTGGTGCCCTGCCCAGCCTCGACTTCGGGCTCTTTCGGTTCCTGAACCGGCTTCGCGGCCGCAGACGCCTCGGGCTTGGCCTTGGTCTTGGCCTGCGCCTCGCGAACTGTCGAGCCGGTCTTGTCCACAGGCGTGGCCGGGTCGACCTTCGGCCGGATCTCGACCGGTTCGTCATTGATCTTGACCGACGGCGCGGCGGGCTGGTGCATCACGCCCTTGTCTCGCCAAGGTGTGAGCAGCGGAACCTCTGACCCGTCGATCCGCTTGATGGTATCGCCCTGGTCCACCGCACGCTGCACGCTGGCATTGTACTTCGCCCGCCCGCTCTCGAAATCGGTGAGGCTGGTGAGCCCCGCCTTGGGCTCCGACGCATAGCGCCCGTTCTGCGGCCCGGGCGTCGGCACCTTGCCCGCCGCCAGTTCGTCGATGATCTCGGCAAAACGCGCGGCGGTCAGATCCTCGTAGTAATCCTTGCCGATCTGCGCCATCGGCGCATTTGCGCAGGCCCCAAGGCATTCCACCTCTTCCCATGAAAACTTGCCATCCGCCGACAGCTCATACGGGTTGGCGGCGATCTTGTCCTTGCAGACGCCGATCAGGTCCTCGGCCCCGCAGATCATGCAGCTGGTGGTGCCGCAAATTTGTAAATGTGCAACGCTGCCAACCGGTTGCAGCTGGAACATGAAGTAGAAGGTCGCGACCTCCAGCGCGCGGATATAATCCATATCCAGCATGTCAGCGACATGCTCGATCGCCGGGCGGCTCAGCCAGCCCTCCTGCTCCTGCGCGCGCCACAAGAGCGGAATGACCGCGCTTGCCTGCCGCCCCTCGGGATACTTGCTGATCTGCCCCTCGGCCCAGGCCTGATTGGCGGGGCTGAAGGCAAAGCTCTCGGGCTGGTCATGATGGAGACGACGTAGCATTCTCAGGCACAGGCTCCTGTGGTAAGTTTGATGCCCCCGTCAGGCAGCCGTTCGGCCGCACCGGAGGAGAGTTTATAGGCAGTCACCTCAAGCAGTTGCTCGCGTGAGAGGCCGGTCTGAATGCCGGCGGCCAGATAATCCGGCTCGGTCACAAGGGTACATCCAAGGCTGGTCACGGCGGAATCGTAAGTCGCCAGATCGGCCTCGCTCACGCCATCGGGCGGCAGCGCGCAGGCGGCGGTCAGGCCAAGCAGGCCCAAGGCGAGGACTATTCGGCTCATCGGGGGCACAACTCCTTTGAAATCGTCAGGCTGTCATCGGCGACATTCATATCGGCCTCGCCCGCCTCGATCATCGCGCCGATCACCGGGCGCAACTCCTTGGTGGTAAACCCGGCGGCGGGGAGTTGCCGGTCCGCCTCGGTCCGGCCAAGCGAGCAGCCCACACCCTGCATATAGGCAATGAAATCGGCGCGCAGCACGTCCGGGCTGCGCGGCACCACTTCCGTCTCGGGCGTGCTCGCCATCATCTGCGGCGAGAGGCCCATGAACTTCTGGCACAGGCTCTCTTCAAGAAACACCGCCGTTTCATCCGAAGAGAGGCGGATTTCGGACATGCGCAGCATCTTGTCCATCAATAGCTGCACCTCGGTCATCTCGACCCCCACACGCGGCAGCAACAGCTTGGCCTCGTCGATGGTCATCACGCAGTTATTGTCGGCAATCGCAGCAAAGAACCGCTCGCGTCCGGAATAATCGAGTCTCCCTCCGCAGGCCCCGCCAAACACCACGAGTTGACCGTCGAGAATGCGCGCGCGCTCCTCGGTGATCAACTGCTCGGCGATCGCCTTGGTCTCGGCCTTGTCGTCAAAGCCCGCGCCCGGCATTACCTCATCGGCCCGAAACGGCGACATCCGGCAGCCATGCTCAGCCATCACGGCGACAAAGGCCTCGATCCGGTCAGATGGTACGGCCTGCGCCTGCACGGCAGAAGACAGCAATGTCAAGGTGAGACACCCCGCCGCTATCCGCCCCGCATTGCCAAACCAAGCCGCACTCATTACCGGTCGATCTCCCCAAAGACGACATCCATCGTGCCGATGATCGCCGCGATATCGGCCAGTTGATGCCCCTTGGAGATATGGTCCATCGCCTGCAAGTGCAGGAATCCCGGCGCGCGCAGCTTGGCGCGGTAAGGCCGATTTGTGCCATCCGCCACAAGATACACGCCGAACTCGCCCTTGGGGGCCTCAACCGCGCAGTAGACCTCTCCCTCGGGCACGTGAAAGCCCTCGGTATAAAGCTTGAAGTGGTGGATCAGCGCCTCCATTGAGCGCTTCATCTCGCCCCGCTTGGGCGGCGTCACCTTGCCCCGCGACAGGATATCGCCCTGCCCTTCGGGCGCGCGGAGCTTCTCGATGGCCTGATGGATGATCCGCAGGCTCTGGCGCATCTCTTCCATCCGCACCAGATACCGATCATAGCAATCGCCATTCTTGCCCACCGGCACGAGGAAATCGAACTCGTCATAGCATTCATAAGGCTGCGCGCGGCGCAGATCCCAGGCCATGCCGCTGCCCCGCACCATCACGCCGGAAAAGCCCCAGTCGAGCGCCTCCTGCTGACTGACCACTCCGATATCGGCGTTGCGCTGCTTGAAGATGCGGTTCTCGGTCAAGAGCCCGTCGATATCGTCAAGCACGCGCGGGAAATCCCTGGCCCATTCCTCGATATCATCGATCAGTTCCGGCGGCAGGTCCTGATGCACGCCACCGGGCCGGAAATAGGCCGCGTGGAGCCGCGCCCCACAGGCCCGCTCATAGAACACCATCAGCTTTTCGCGCTCTTCGAACCCCCAGAGCGGTGGGGTCAGCGCGCCCACGTCCATCGCTTGCGTGGTCACGTTCAGCAGATGGTTCAGTATGCGCCCGAGTTCGGAGTAAAGCACCCGGATCAGGCTCGCGCGGCGCGGCACCGGCGTGCCGGTCAGCTTTTCGATGACCAGACACCAGGCGTGCTCCTGATTCATCGGCGCCACGTAATCGAGCCGGTCGAGATAGGGCAGATTCTGCAGGTAGGTGCGGCTTTCCATCAGCTTCTCGGTGCCGCGATGCAGCAGGCCGATATGCGGGTCGCACCGCTCGACAATTTCGCCGTCCAGCTCCAGCACCAGACGCAAAACTCCATGTGCGGCAGGGTGTTGCGGGCCGAAGTTGAGGTTGAAGTTGCGAATCTTCTGCTCGCCTGTCAGCGTGTCTTCGAATTTGGAGCCGTCCATTATCCACGTCCTCCGTCAAGCTTGTCGCGGAACGCCATGACCCAAATCAGCACCAGCGCCCCAAGCGGGATGATCGACACGAGGCTGACCCAACTGGGAATGCCGAATTTCGGCAAGAGCTTCCAGAACGGGATGATCACCAATGCGGCAAAGATCAACATGACGATCACGCCACCGCCGCCCATACCATAGCCGCCGCCCATCATTTCGTGCCCTCCTTCTCATCGCCCGGAAGGATGTATTCGGCACCTTCCCAGGGCGACATGAAATCAAACTGGCGGTATTCCTGCACCAGCTTCACCGGCTCGTAGACGACGCGCTTCTGCACCTCGTCATAGCGGACCTCGGTATAGCCGGTGGTCGGGAAATCCTTGCGCAGCGGATGGCCGCGAAAGCCGTAATCCGTGAGGATGCGGCGCAGGTCGGGATGGCCCGAAAAGAGAATGCCGAACATGTCGAACACCTCGCGCTCGAACCAGTTGGCCGATGGATGGATCTCGGTAATCGAGGGCACCATATCTTCTTCCCGCGCTGCAAGGCGCAGCCTGATGCGGTGGTTCTGATACATGCTGAGCAGATGATAGACCACGTCGAACCGCTTGGGCCGTTCGGGATAATCCACGGCCGTGATATCGACCAGCGTCGAGAACGCACAGGTCTGATCGGTCTTTAGAAACTCCACCAGCCCTCTGATATTCGAGAGCGCCACATCGACATTGAGCTCTCCATGCGTGACATCCCAGCCCAGAACGCAATCGCCGCGCTTCACCTCGATATATGCGCCCAGTTCCTTGAGTGCCTTGCTCATCTCGTGATCGTCCCCGTCCGGCGGATTTTGCGCTGCAATTGCAGGATGCCATAGACCAGCGCCTCGGCGGTCGGCGGGCAACCGGGCACGTAGATATCCACGGGCACGATCCGGTCACAGCCGCGCACCACGGAATAGCTGTAGTGGTAATAACCGCCGCCATTGGCGCAGGACCCCATCGAGATCACATAGCGCGGCTCCGGCATCTGGTCATAGACCTTGCGCAGCGCCGGGGCCATCTTGTTGGTCAGCGTGCCCGCCACGATCATCACATCGGACTGGCGCGGGCTGGCGCGCGGCGCAAAGCCGAACCGCTCCACATCATAGCGCGGCATCGCGGTGTGCATCATCTCGACGGCGCAGCACGCGAGGCCAAAGGTCATCCAGTGCAGGCTGCCGGTGCGCGCCCAGTTGATGATATCCTCGGTCGAGGTCACCAGAAACCCCTTGTCCTGCAACTCGGCATTCAGCGCCTGCATCGCCGGCTCGCGGGTCTCGCCCGGCGCATAGGCTTCAACCGGGGCGAGGCTCGAGGGGGCGGATTTCACGCGCGGGCTCTGGACACCCTGGCCCTGCCCCTGCGTTTCGGTCACGACCGCGTCGTCTTGATCGTTCACTGCCATTCCATCGCTCCCTTGCGCCATTCATAGGCGAATCCGGCGGTCAGTACGGCCAGAAACGCCATCATCGACCAAAATGCCGCCATGCTCAGATCCTGAAAGGCGACCGCCCATGGAAATAGCAGGACAATCTCGAGGTCAAAGATGATGAACAGGATCGACACCAGATAAAAGCGCACGTCGAACTTCATCCGCGCATCATCAAAGGCGTTGAAACCGCATTCATAGGCGCTGAGCTTTTCCGCGTCGGGGTTACGAACCGCAAGCACCACCGCCGCGAGGATCAGGACGAGCCCGAGCCCTATGGCAATGGCCAGCAAAATCAGGATGGGGAGGTATTCCCTCAGCATCTCTTCCACGGGGTGGCTCCTTTCATGCGCGGGCGCGGGCGCATCAAGATGGCTGCATGACTATGCAGGGTTTAAACCCGCCCCTTGATGGGGTCAACCAAGCGTGCGTGGGTTTGATCGCCCGGCAGGCCTAAATCTGCATTTATGTATGCGATAGTATGCCGCAAATCGTGCGAATTGGGCCGGAAACCTGACCGCCCCTCGCCGCATCGCGGCAAATCCGCGCGACTCAACCCCGCCAGCGGGGCGCGCGCTTGTCGAAAAACGCGCCGATGCCCTCCGGCGCCTCGTCCCCGGCCCAGCATTCGGCCAGCGCCTCGACGGTCTGCGCGATCACGTCCTCGTCGATCCTCGGCCCCAGATCCCGCAACAGCGCCTTGGCCCGCGCCACCGCCCCCGGCGCGCAATCGAGATAGGGCGCGACCTCGGCCTCGACCGCCGCATCAAGTTCACCCTCGGGCACCGCCCGCGCCAGCAAGCCCAGATCTTTCGCCTCACCCGCATCGAATCGCCGCCCCGACATGAAGACGCGCCGCGCCCGTGCCTCGCCGATACGCGCCGCAACGTAAGGCCCGATGGTGGCAGGGATCAGCCCCAGCCGCGTCTCGGTCAGCGCGAATTTCGCAGCCTCCATCCCGATCACCACATCGCAGACGCTCATCACCCCGACACCGCCGCCAAAGGCATTGCCCTGGACCCGACCGATCAGCGGCTTGGGCAGGGTGTTGAGCGCCTGTAACATATGCGCCAGCTTGGCCGCCTCGCGCCCGCGCATCTCCGGTTCCGCCTCGAACTGTTCCCGCATCCAGCCCAGATCGCCCCCGGCGCAGAATGTCCTGCCCCTGGCCGCCAGCACCACGACCCGCACAGCATCATCAGCCCCCAGATCCGTAGCCGCCTGATGCAACTCGGCGATCATCTGCGCCGACATCGCGTTGTGCTTCTCGGCCCGGTCCAGCCAAAGTGTGGCCACGCCGCGCGCGTCCCGCTCAATGCTGATCGTCTCGGTCATGCCCTCTCCTCCTCGCACCAAATCTCTTCACAAGAAATTTGCCAAAGATCTTTTCAAGATTTTTGCGCCGCACCCCGCATCGCCCGCGCCCTCTCCGCCGCCTGCGCCAGAACGTGCCGGTCGAGACCAGTCTCATAGCCCAGCGCCGTCAGCCGGTCATGCACCTTTTCCGTCGCCACATTGCCCGCAGCACCAGGCGCATAGGGACAGCCACCAAGCCCACCGACTGCGGCATCGAACACCCGCAGGCCACGCGCCAACGCCACCTCGATATTATCAAGCGCCCGCGCGCCCGTGTCGTGGAAATGCCCAGCCAGCCGCTCCGCCGGCAGCGCATCGCGGACCGCCGCCAGCATCGCATCAACCGCCTCGGGCCTGCCCTGCCCGATGGTGTCGCCAAGGCTGATCTCGTAACATCCCATCTGCCACAGCGCCTCGGCCACGCGCACCACCGCCGCCGGGGCCACCGGCCCGTCATAGGGGCACTCGACCACGCAGGAGACATAGCCGCGCACCCGCAGCCCCTCGGCCCCCGCCGCCTCCAGCACCGGGGCGAACCGCGCGAGGCTTTCGTCGATCGTGGCGTTGATATTGGCCTTCGAGAACCCCTCCGAGGCCGAGCCGAAGATCGCCACCTCATCCGCCCCGGCCTCGAGCGCATCCGACAGCCCGCGCATGTTCGGCGTGAGGGCCGCATAACGCACCCCCGGCGCGCGCCTGATCCCGCGCAAGACCTCGCCCGAGTCGGCCATCTGCGGCACCCATTTCGGACTGACGAAACTCGCTACCTCGATGCGCGAGAATCCGGCCTCGCTCAGCAGGTTCACAAAGGCGATCTTGTCGCGCGTGGCGATCCGCGCCGCCTCGTTCTGCAACCCGTCGCGCGGGCCTACCTCGAAGATTTCAACGCGCTCAGCCATATTCACTCCTCCGGCACAGGATAGAACTCCTGCGCATAGATATCCTGCGCGCCGTCCCGCGCCTTGGCCCTTTGATACCCGGGCCGCGCGCGCAACCCGTCCCAATACGCCATGAGACGCGGATAGGCGTCCAGATCAACATAATACCGCGCCAGCTCAAACCCGTAGGCAAACATGATATCAGCCGCCGAAAACCCCGAGGGCAATAGGTAATCGCCCGCCAGCCGCGCCTCCATCGCCGCCAGCACCGCCCGCAGCCGCGCGTTCAGGAGCTTCACCACCGTGAGCGACGGGCGCGCAGGCGGGCGCAGGAACACCTGGTTGAGGTTGAGATTTTCCAGCAGACAGCCCACCGTCTCCGAAAGGCTCAGCATTTCCAGGAACCGGGCGCGCTCCGGATGGCCCGGCTTCGGCATCAACCCGGCATCGGGATAGGTCTCGCACAACATCTGCACGATGGCAGCACTCTCCACCCAGACAGCACCCTGATGCTGCAGCACCGGAACCCGCCCGGCGGGTGACAGCGCCAGAAACTCCGGGCTACGCATGGAGCCGTCGCGGATCGAATAATAGCGCAGCTCATAGTCGAGCCCCAACTCGTCCAGCAGCCACAGCACCCGCAGCGAGCGCGCCAACGGCACATGATGCAGCGTAATCATGATACCTCGTCTCCTGCCCAGTCGGGCCGCGTGACTTCGGCGACTGGGGTTGTCCCGATCCACTGTGCCCATGCCCACAACGCGCCGCGCTGCGTCATCATCTGTCTTCCCTCCGGCAACATGGCAAAGTAGTCCATCATCGGCCAGAGCAGACAGTCCGCAAGCGACATGTACCCGGTCGTCAAGGCTTGCCCTTCCGCAGCGATCTCCTCCAAGGCATCCAGTACTCTGGGGGCGTCGATCAGCCCCGCATGGACCTCGGCAGGGTCGAACGCTTCGCCGACAAGCGGCCGAAACACGCCGTGCGAAAAGGCCTGCGTGATCAGAGGTCGATACAGATAGGCATCCGTGATGCACATGACTTGTCGCGCCCGGGCTCTGGCCAATACATCTTTCGGCATCAATGCCGATCCCGGGAACGCCCCGTCGATGTAATCCAGAATCGCCTGCGTTTCCGAGAGCCTGACGCCTCGATGCTTGATAACCGGCACCTTGTGGAACGGGTGCATTTGACCGAGCGTTTCAGCTTGGTTCGGCTCGAATGGGTCAATTTCCGAGTAATCGTAGGCTACCTGTTTGAGCACGAATGCCATTTTCACCGCGCGGGTATAGACGCTCGGCCCGTAGCCTATCAGATGCGGGCCATCCGTCATGTCTGACCCGCATCTTCCAACCGCACCAACGCCGCCCCCGCGCTGACCTGATCGCCTGTCGCGACGAGCACCTCGGCCACCACCCCGTCGCGCGCAGCCAGCAGGCTATGCTCCATCTTCATCGCCTCCAGCACCGCCAGCCGGTCGCCCTTGGTCACCGCCTGCCCGGCGCGCGCGAACACCGCCTTGACCAGCCCCGGCATCGGCGCCTCGATGAGCGCCGCATCGCCGCCCGCCG
The DNA here is from genome assembly GCF_053628595.1 of Roseovarius sp. MBR-154. Classification (NCBI taxonomy): domain Bacteria; kingdom Pseudomonadati; phylum Pseudomonadota; class Alphaproteobacteria; order Rhodobacterales; family Roseobacteraceae; genus Roseovarius; species Roseovarius sp. MBR-154. The sequence continues at coordinate 114,468 of NZ_JBRJGR010000004.1, read as the reverse complement.
CGCTGTCCCGCGCCAACGGATCGACCAGATCGAAGGCCAGCCCGTATCGCACAAAGACCGTGATCCGCGTACCATCCACCGCCATCCCGGGCGCGGGCTGACCGTCCAGCCGCCATTGCCCGTCCACACGCCGCGCAGCGACCCATGTCTCACCCACCCGCAGATCGTGGGCCGTCGCCGAGAGGGTGCGCAACCGCACCGTGATCTCGTCGCCTTCATGGATCAAGACCACATCCCGCTCCAGCGGCTGCCACAGGACAAAACCCGCCTCCTCCGGCGCCTCCTCCATCAGCCCCAACCCGGCCAAGGCCGCGAGCGCGGCCTCGCCCGACCCTGCCAACGGGGCCACCACCAGCGTCTCGATATCCCGCGCAATCAGCCCGGTATCGACATCGCCGCGGGCAAACCCCTTATGCCGCGCCAGCGCACCGAGAAAGCCGAGATTGGTGACCGTCCCGGCCACCTCGCACCGCTCCAGCGCGCGCGCCAGCCGCCGCAGCGCCACGGCGCGCGTCGGGCCATGGGTGATCACCTTGGCGATCATCGGATCATAGAACGGGCTGATCTCGTCGCCCGAGCGCACCCCGCTATCGGCGCGACAGCCTGCCGGAAAGGCCAGATGCGACAGCCTGCCGGTTGCAGGTAGAAATCCTTTCGGCACATCCTCGGCATAAAGCCGCGCCTCGAAGGCATGGCCCGTGATGCTCAGCTCCTCCTGCCGCGCAGGAAGCCCCTCCCCGGCGGCCACCCGCAACTGCCATTCGACCAGATCGACGCCGGTTATGGCCTCCGTCACCGGATGCTCCACCTGCAACCGCGTGTTCATCTCCATGAACCAGAACCGGTCGGCGCGCAGCCCGTCCGAGCCGTCGACGATGAACTCCACCGTGCCCGCACCGCTATAGCCGATCGCCTCAGCCGCCCGCACCGCCGCCTGCCCCATTGCGGCGCGCATCGCCTCGGTCATGCCCGGTGCGGGGGCCTCTTCGATCACCTTCTGATGGCGGCGCTGCAACGAGCAATCCCGCTCGAAAAGATGCACCGCGCGGGTGCCATCGCCGAACACCTGCACCTCGATATGGCGCGGCTTCTCGACGTACTTCTCGATCAGCACATCTGCATTGCCGAAGGCCGTGCGCGCCTCGCCCCGCGCGCTCTCCAGGGCATCAGCAAAATCCTGTGGCCGCTCCACCAGCCGCATGCCCTTGCCGCCGCCGCCCGCCACGGCCTTGATCAGCACCGGATAGCCTATCGTGTCGGCCGCCCCGGCCAGATGTTCAGGGTCCTGATTGCTGCCATGATAGCCCGGCACCACCGGCACGCCCGCCTCCTCCATCAGCGCCTTGGCGGCATCCTTGAGCCCCATCGCCCGGATCGCATCCGCCGACGGGCCGATAAACACCAGCCCCGCCGCCTCCACCGCCTCGACGAAATCGGGGTTCTCGCTCAGAAACCCATAGCCGGGATGGATCGCCTCCGCCCCGGTCTCCAGCGCCGCCGCGATGATCGCCTCGCCCTTCAGATAGCTGTCCGCGGGGGCCGACCGGCCGATATGCACCGCCAGATCCGCCATCGCCACATGCGCCGCGCCGCGGTCGGCATCGGAATAGACCGCCACCACCTCGACGCCCATCTCCTGCGCCGTCCGCATCACGCGGGCTGCGATCTCGCCCCTGTTGGCCACCAGAATCCGCTCAAACATGGCGCACGTCCCCACATTCAGCGTTCCCAAAATACTCAAATCCCGACATCACCACCCTCACATCCGGAAGACGCCAAAGCGCGTCTCCTCCACCGGCGCATTCAGCGCCGCCCGCAGGCTGAGCGCCAGCACATCCCGGCTCTTTCGCGGGTCGATGCAGCCATCGTCCCACAGCCGGGCGCTGGCATAAAGCGGATGCGCCTGCCGCTCGAACATCTCCACCGTCGGGCGCTTGAACGCCTCCTCGTCTTCCGCCGACCATGTCTCGCCGCGTTTCTCCATCGCGTCGCGCTTCACGGTGGCCAGCACTCCCGCCGCCTGCGCACCGCCCATCACGGAAATCCGCGAATTGGGCCAGGTCCACAGGAATCGCGGCTGATACGCGCGCCCCGCCATACCGTAATTGCCCGCGCCAAATGAGCCGCCCACCAGCATGGTGATCTTCGGCACGGAGGTCGTCGCCACCGCCGTCACCAACTTGGCGCCGTGCCGCGCGATGCCCTCGTTCTCGTATTTGCGCCCCACCATGAAGCCGGTGATATTCTGCAAGAAAACCAACGGGATACGCCGCTGCGAACACAATTCCACGAAATGCGCGCCTTTCGAGGCCGCCTCGGAGAACAGCACGCCGTTGTTCGCGATGATCCCCACCGGGCAGCCCTTCACATGGGCAAAGCCCGTGACCAGCGTCTCGCCGAAGCGCGCCTTGAACTCGTCAAAGCGGCTTGCGTCCACCAGTCGCGCGATCACCTCGCGGATATCGTAGGGCGTGCGCAGATCGGCAGGCACTACGCCGAGCAATTCCGCCGGATCATAGGCGGGCTCTTCTGGTGGCTGCCAGCCCCGGACCGGGGCAAGCCCATCCCCCAGATTGCCCACCGCGCGCCGTGCCAAGGCCAGCGCATGCGCGTCATCCTCGGCCAGATAATCCGCCACGCCCGATAGGCGCGTATGCACATCGCCGCCGCCCAGATCCTCGGCCGTCACCACCTCGCCGGTCGCAGCCTTGACCAGGGGCGGCCCGGCCAGAAAGATCGTGCCCTGATCCCGCACGATGATGGTGACATCCGACATGGCAGGCACATAGGCCCCGCCCGCCGTGCAACTTCCCATCACCACGGCAATCTGCGCGATACCCTTGGCGCTCATCCGCGCCTGATTGTAGAAAATCCGCCCGAAATGATCGCGGTCGGGGAAGACCTCATCCTGATTGGGCAGGTTCGCGCCGCCGCTATCCACCAGGTAGATGCAGGGCAGATGGCATTCCTCGGCGATCTCCTGCGCGCGCAGGTGCTTCTTGACGGTCATCGGGTAATAGGTGCCGCCCTTCACCGTGGCGTCGTTGCAGACCACCATGCAGTCGCGCCCCTGCACCCGGCCGACTCCGGCGATCACACCCGCCCCCGGCGCCGCCCCGTCATAAAGACCATGCGCCGCCGTGGCCCCTACCTCCAGAAACGGGCTACCCGGATCGAGCAGTGCGGCCACCCGGTCGCGCGGCAGCATCTTGCCGCGCGACAGATGCCGCTCGCGGGCGCGCTCACCGCCCCCCGCCGCCGCCTGTAAAGCCGCCTCCTCGACCAGACGCAGCGCCTCCAGATGGCCCGCCTCATTGGCCTTGAACGCCTCCGAGGAGGGCAGAACCGCCGATTTCAGTTGCATAACGCAATCCCCCGCATCTGGGCAGGGCACACCCCGCCTGTTGCAATTTCACCACAGCGCGGCAACGGCTCCGCAACTTGATACACATCAAAGTGATTTGACGAAAACGCGCGCATACCGGCCCCTGTAAGAACAAGAGTGGAAAGACCATGAAAAACATAACAGCCCTCACCCTCGCCGCCCTTCTGGCTTCGACCGCCGCTCCGGCGCTCGCTCAGGAGCAGGGCGATATCACCGTCGGCCTCGGCATCGGCGTCGTCGTGCCCAAGGACAACAACGGCATCCTGGCCGGCCCGACCCCGATCGACGTCGATGAAGGTTTCAGCCCCACGATCACCGTCGAGTATTTTGTCATGGACAATGTCGGGATCGAGTTGCTCGCCTCTTGGCCGTTCAGCCACGACATCGACAGCAACGGCACCAAGATCGGCAGTGTGAAGCATCTGCCGCCCACCCTTTCGCTGCAATATCACTTCACCAACAGCAGCCGCATCACACCCTTCGCAGGTGTCGGTATCAACTATACCTACTTCTTCGATGACGATGCAAAAGGCCCGATCGCCGGCAACAACCTGAGCCTCGACGATTCCTGGGGTGTGGCCCTGCATGCCGGTCTCGATTTCGCGGTCAGCGAAAAAGGTTCGCTGCGCGCCGATGTCCGCTGGATCGACATCGACAGCGACGTGAAACTGAACGGTACCAACATCGGCAAGGCCGAGATCGACCCCTGGGTCTTCAACGTGGCATATGTTCACAAATTCTGAGCGGTCCGCCGTCAGAACCGAACCCGGAGGGCTGGCCACCGCGCCAGCCCTTATTTCATGCGCAACACTGTTCATTCATTGCCCTCCGACGCCGCGCGCGCCCTCAGATCCTTACGGATCACCTTGCCGGTCACCGTCATCGGCAATGCATCCAGAAACTGGATTTCTCTGGGATAAGAATAACTTGCAAGACGTTCCTTGACATGCGTCTGCAACGTGTCAGCCAAGGATGCGGACGCCTCCCAACCCTCGCGCAACACCACATAGGCCTTGACGATCTCGGTGCGCAGGCGGTCGGGCTTGCCGACCACTCCCACCGTCGCCACCGCGTCATGCGTCAGCAGGCAATCCTCGATCTCCGCCGGGCTGATTCGGTAACCTGCCGAGGTGATCACGTCATCCTCCCGCCCGACAAAACGAATGAACCCGTCCTCGATCACGCCCCGGTCGCCGGTCAGCAACCAATCGCCCCGGAACTTCTCCGCCGTCTCTTGCGGTTTTCCAAAATATTCCAACATCATGGAGGCCGAACCTCTCCTGATCGCGATATCGCCCTCACCCCTCGTTTCTACGCCCTCGCCGTCGATCACCGCGACCTCGTGCCCCGGCACGGCGCGGCCAAGCGCACCCGGGCGCGGATCGACCAGCGCCCCGCAGGACGATCCCACCATGTTGCACTCGGTCTGCCCGTAGAACTCGTTGATGGTGAGCCCAAAGGCGCGCCGTCCCCAGTCGAGCATCTCGGGCCCGAGCGGCTCACCGCCGCTCGCCACGCTGCGCAAACCTTCGATTCGCGCATCTTCGGCTTTCAGCATTCGGAGGGCCGTCGGCGGAAAAAACACATTTTTCACAGAACCTTCCGAGACGATCCTCACGCACTCCGCAACGCTGAACTTGGTCATACGCGCCGCCACCACCGGCACCCCGATCGCCAGCCCCGGCATCAGCACATCGAACAGCCCGCCGATCCACGCCCAATCGGCAGGCGTCCACAGGCAATCGCCGGGTTGCCCGAGGAAATCGTGGCTCATCTCCACCCCCGGCAAATGCCCGGTCAACACACGGTGGCCGTGCAGCGCGCCCTTGGGGCTGCCCGTGGTGCCGCTCGTGTAGATCAGCACGGCAGGCGTCTCCGCCCCGGTCTCCGCCGTCTCGAACCGCCCCTCGGGCAGCGCCTCGCGCTCAGGCGTGAGCGCCTCCAACTCACCGAACCCGGCCAGCATCTCCGCGCCCTCGGCATCGGTCACGACCACCCGCGCGCCCGCATCGCGCACCCGGCTCGACAGCGCATCGTGCTTGAAGAGTTTGAACAAAGGGATTGAAATCGCACCTATTTTCCAGATTGCGATATGGGCTGCGGCACACCACGTGCCCTGGCTGCGCAACACGCCCACCCGGTCACCCTGCATCACACCCCGCGCCAGCAAGGCCTGCGCCAGCCCATCCGCCATGCCCCGCAACGCGCCATAGCTCACCTCGCGCGGGCCATCGCCCGAAAGGTCGATGATCGCCACGCGCTCCGGTGCCGCTTCGGCCCAATCGTCGCACACCTGCGCGGCCATGTTCAGCCGCGCCGGGATATCCCACCGGAACTCGTCGCGCAGCACCTCATAGGGCGCGGGCCGCAACAAGGGGCGCGTGCCGCTCATGACGCCGCCTCGGGCGCGTTGCGATGTACCAGCCGCCCATAGGCATCGACGAAATACTCGTAGTCGCCGCAGGCCACCACCAGCCACAGATCATCGCTCTCCGCCGGGCGCGCCGCACAGTCCGAACGCGCCGCCCCCGCGCCCGCCTCGGCCAGATAGCGCGCCGCCATGCGCTCGATTGCCTCTGTCTCGGTCGTCGTCACCGCACGCCCGCCCAGCATCAGGCCGATGCCCGCCACCACGGCGATCAGCGCCAGAACCGGAAGAAAGATCAGGCGGCGCGGCATGTCACTCCCCCAACCGACTCGATTGCAGGTAGAGCATCTGCCGTGCGGTCTCATGCAAAAGGCAACTCACCGTGGCCGGGCCCGCGCCCGTACCGCCACCCCATTGCGCCGCCTCATAGCCGCATTTGGTATCGCGATACCAGATCCAGGCGCGCTGCATCTCGCGCAGCGCCTCGGACTGATTCGGCGCATAGGACGGGGCCTGCGCATCCTGTGCTGCCAGTTTCCCGTATAGCTGCTGATAGACGGTGTTGAGCCAGCCATCCCAATGCGCCCGCTCGCGATCCGTGCAGCCGCTCATGCCGATGGTGGTATATCCACCCGGCGTCGCCTCGATACAGCGTTCGGTCGCCTTGCCCGCACAACTCTCACCGCCGCCCGCGCGAAGGCAGGCCTCGACTGGGGTGATATCAAAGACAAGATCCTGCGCCATCCCCGGCACAGGCAGCAGCATCAGTGCGGCGATCAGCCCCCTCACGCCATCGCCCCCATCAACTCGCGGCCCACCAGCATGCGCCGGATCTCGCTAGTCCCTGCCCCTATCTCCATCAGCTTGGCATCGCGAAAGAGCCGCGCGACGGGCGCATCGTTGAGGAACCCCGCCCCGCCCATCGCCTGCACCGCCTGATGCGCCTGCACCATCGCCTGCTCGCTCGCATAGAGACAGCAGGCGGCGGCATCCTGCCGGGTCACGTCGCCCCGGTCGCAGGCCTTGGCCACCTCATAGACATAGGCGCGCGCCGAATTCATCGCCGTATACATATCCGCGATCTTGCCCTGCATCAGCTGGAACGAGCCAATCGGCTGCCCGAACTGCTTGCGCTCGGCCAGATAGGGCATGATCTCGTCAAGGCAGGCGGCCATGATCCCCGTTCCGATCCCAGCAAGCACGACGCGCTCGTAATCCAGGCCGGACATCAGCACGCGCACGCCCTTGCCCTCTTCGCCCAGCACATTCTCGAACGGCACCTCGACATCGTCAAAGATCAGCTCGGCGGTATTGCTGCCGCGCATCCCCAGCTTGTCGAAATGCGGGCTCGTGCTGAACCCGGTCATCGTCTTCTCGATCAAGAACGCCGTGATCCCCTTCGCGCCCGCCTCGGGGTCGGTCTTGGCATAGACCACCAGCGTGTCGGCATCCGGCCCGTTGGTGATCCAGTACTTGTTGCCATTGAGCTTGTAGTAATCGTTGCGCTTCTCGGCGCGCAGCTTCATCGAGACCACGTCGCTGCCCGCCCCCGCCTCTGACATGGCGAGCGCGCCGACATGTGCGCCACTGACCAGGCCGGGGAGGTATTTCGCCCGCTGTTCCTCCGTCCCGTTCAGCTTGATCTGATTGACGCAGAGATTGGAATGCGCGCCATAGCTCAGCGACACCGACGCAGAGGCGCGCGCGATCTCTTCCACCGCGATCACATGGGCAAGGTAATTCATCCCCGAGCCGCCATATTCCTCGGGCACGGTGATCCCCAACAGGCCCAGATCGCCCATCTCGCGCCACAGCTCATTCGGAAAGGCGTTGTCGCGATCCACATCCGCAGCCATCGGCTTGACGCGCTCCTGCGCCCACCGATGCACCATCTCGCGCAGGGCGTTCACATCCTCGCCCAGATCAAACTGCATCACGGCATTGAACATCGCGCTTCCTCCTCCGGAACGGATTTATTGAACACTTGTTCATTTATAGACACAAGGCCCTGTTCGCGTCAATCCCGTGCGCGCGGCTCACCGCGCCGCATTCAGCCTTGGGTCGAGCACGAAATCCTCCTGCACTGCATCACTGATCCGCCCATCGGGCAAGGGCGCGAGAAAGACCAGGTTCCAGCTCTGCCGCGACACCACCGAGGGGATCACGATCATGCCATGCGCGCGCAGCTGCTCATCGCCCCAGGCCCGCCGGTCCGGCACGGCGGTGTTGGGGTCGAGCCAGCGGGCGTCGGGGATCTCCTCGGGCATTATCACACGCACCCGCTCGGGGGCGACCACGGTAAAGCAGGTCAGCACATGCGGCTGCGTGTCGAGCACGCGAACCCCCTTGTGCACGGCCACCTCGAGAATGGCCGTAGACGGGTCGAGCGCGCAGTAAACCGCCCGCGTGCCGACCGAATTCCACCGCCCCCCGGCCTGAAACGCGCCCTCGCCACTGCTCCAGGTTTCCGCATGGCGCGCGCGGTCCAGACGGTGTGCGGCCACCGCCCCACCGCCCAGGGCTGCGGGCAAGGGCGTCACAAATAGACGCCGTAATCGATCTGCCGCAGGGTCCGGTCCACGAGGGCCGCACCGATAAAGGTACCCAGAAGGTCGATGGGCCGCCGCCCGCCAAGCGCCATCTGCTCGCCCCGCATCCAGTCAAGCGCCGCCGCACGCCCGCCAAAGATATCCTCGGCCCGCGTCAGCAGAAGCGCGAACAGCACGAGCTGCGAGCTGACCCCGCTCGACAGCGACCGGTCCGCGCCGCGCAGCCGCTTGAGTTGCGAGACACTGATCGCAAGGATCTCGGCCCATGTCTTGTCCGGCAATTCCTCAACCGCCGCCCGAAACCGTTTCAGCGCCGCCGCAGGCAGCCCCTTCTCGATCGCCGCATGCACCTCGTAGGGCGATTCCGGCACCGGGCCGCTACGGCTCAGGTATTTCCAGGATTGTTCGAGCTCTTGCTGGTTGGCGATATCGAACGGCATGGGGTGGCTCCGATGCATGGCTCAATTGGGCTTTTTACATAGGTCATTTGAGCCACTCTGTCAAGATGCCGCCTGATAGACCGCCCCCACCTCGGCCCGGATGATCCGCGCGATCTGCGCGCAATCTTCCAGGCTAAAGGTCAGCGGCAGGCGCATATCGACAATGCCGCGCAGAATGCGGTCGCTCGCTGGCATCGGCGCAGACGGCGCATAGCGCCAACTGTCATAGCGGCTGGTGAACCCCACCGGCTCCGCCCCGCCAAACCATTTCAGCTCCACCCCGCGCGACAGGCACCGCTTCAACACCTCGGCAATCCGCCCCCCGTCCCAGTCCAGCAACAAAAACTGAATGGACGAGCCTACGTAGCTCTCCGCCTCCGCGCGCTCCACCACCGTCAGCCCCGGCGTGCCGCGCAAGCCCTCCTCGACCACGCGGTAGCGCGCATTCCACTTTTCGCACTGCCCCTCCAGCGCCCGCAACTGCGGCCGCAGAATCGCCGCGCGCAGATGATCCATCCGTCCCGAGACATTGGGCGTGTCATATTTCACCGTCTCGAACACCTCCGCAGGCGGCACCGTGCCATGCCGCGCATAGAGCATGTAAGACCCCGACAGCATCACCGCCCGCGCCATCACCTCATCATCGTCGGTGATCAGGAACCCGCCCTCGCCGGAATTCATATGCTTGTAGGTCTGGGTGGAATAACACCCGATCTTGCCCCAGCGCCCCGAAGGGATGCCGCGCCACGCCGCCCCCATCGTATGCGCGCAATCCTCGATCACCGTGACACCCGCAGCGTCACAAATCGCCATCAGCGCGTCCATATCCACCAGATGCCCGCGCATATGGCTCAGCATCAGCACCTTGGCCTCGCCCACCTTGGCCGCCAGATCCTCCAGATCAATCGTCAACGCCTCGGTGACACCCACAAAGACCGGCACCGCCCCCACACTGGCAATCGAGCCGGGCACAGGGGCAAGCGTAAAGGCATTGGTCAGCACCTTGTCGCCCGGCCCCACCCCCAGCGCGCGCAGCGCCGTGGCCATCGCATAGCCGCCCGAGGCCACGGCAAGCGCGTATTTGGCCCCGGTATACTCCGCGAATTCCCCCTCCAAGAGCGCCACCTCACCCGGCTCCTCACCGACAAGGTTGTAACGATGCAACCGGCCCGAGCGCAGCACATTGAGTGCCGCCTCGATCCCCTCTTCGGGGATCGGCTCCTGCTGGGTGAAATTGCCTTTGAATACCTCGGTCATGGCTTTGTTTTGGGTGCCGATCTGCCGCGCGTCAATGCTTTCCTGCGCGCGTCCCTGGCATATTCGCAAAATCCGAAACCGCCCTGCGCCTTACCCGATAAGCCGCATCACCACGCCGGGCAACTCATCGTAATGGCCGATCACGGCCTCCGGACCCAAATCCGCCACCGCGGCGCCATTGGGGCCAAACCCCACCAGCACCGAGGGCACGCCCGCCGCGCGCGCGGTGTCGAAATCGGTCACGGTATCCCCCACCAGAAGCGAGCGCATGGGATCGCCCCCCGCGCGCCGCACCGTCTCGCGCAGATGCTCCGGGTCGGGCTTGCGCACTGCCAGCGTGTCGGCCCCGGTCAGTGCGGCAAACGCCCCCATAACGCCCAACCGCTCCATCAGCAGCCGCGCCAGACGCTCGGGCTTGTTGGTGCAGATGGCGACCTTGTAGCCCGCGTCGCTCAGCCCCGCGACCGCCTCCATCGCACCGGGATAGAGCGTGGTATGCACGTCAATCGCCTCGGCATAGGCCTCCAGCAGAATGGGATATTGCCGGTCGATCTCGGCCACATCCGCGCCTCGCCCCAGCCGCTCCATCCCGAGGGTCAGCATCGCTCGCCCGCCGCGCAGCGCGACCCCGGCATCGGCCACCGGATCAAGCATGTCACCCACACCAATCCCCCGGAAACAGGCATTGGCGGCGGCGACAAGATCACCGCTCGTATCGGCCAGCGTGCCATCGAGATCGAAAACCACCGTGCGCATCGCGCGTCTCCTCATCCGCCCCTATGATGTCCGGAGCAGATAGCCCGCCACGTCACCAAAGACAAAGCGAAAGCCGCGCCTCACCCGCCAAGGCCGGTGACCCGCACCTCCGGCAGGCCCGTGAGCGGCGCGCCGAGCGCCTGAAACCCGGCCAGCGACAAGCGGCTGCCCGCGCCGCGCGGCGCATCGAGCGGAATGAGATCCACCTCCACCGTCTTGCCATTGGCCGGATAGGTCACGCGCCCCCGCCCCGGCGCATCCACCAGCGGCGTCTTGAGCCACAGCCCCGGCTCCGTCGCCGTGCCCAGAGACGCCACCGTCAGCCCCAAATCGCCCGTCGCAGGCGCGGGTGCCTCGGCATCCTCGTCTTCCAACGCGGTTTCCGACGCGGCAGGCGGCGGTTCGGCAGCAGGCTTTGGCGCAGGCTGGAAAATCCCCTCGACCTGCGCACAGGCACCAAGGAGGGCGAGCATCGCGATCACTGTCAGGGTCCGTGTCATGCCGTCACCCTATCGCGCCCCTGCGGCCCGGACAATCCGCAACATCGCCCTTGCCCCGCTCCACGGCGCGGCTTAAGTTTCGGCCATGACAGCACCTCTCATAGACCCGTTCCAGCGAGCCATCTCCTACCTGCGCGTCTCCGTGACCGACCGCTGCGATTTTCGCTGCGTCTATTGCATGTCGGAAAACATGACCTTCCTGCCCAAGAAAGAGCTGCTGACGCTCGAGGAGCTCGACCGCATGTGCTCGACCTTCGTGCGCATGGGCGTGGAAAAACTGCGCATCACCGGCGGCGAGCCCTTGGTGCGCAAGGGGATCATGACCTTCTTTGACGCCATGACCCGGCATCTCGATGCGGGCGATCTCAAGGAACTCACACTCACCACCAATGGCAGCCAGCTTGAGCGTTTCGCAGACGATCTCTACGCCGCAGGCGTGCGCCGGGTGAACGTCTCGCTCGACACGCTCGACGAGCAGAAATTTGCCGACATCACCCGCTGGGGCCGCCTGCCGCAGGTGATCAAGGGCATCGACGCCGCGCAAAAGGCCGGGCTGCGGATCAAGATCAACACCGTCGCCCTCAAGGGCTTCAACGAGGACGAGTTGTTCACGCTGGTCGAGTGGTGCAAATCGCGCGACATGGATCTGACCTTCATCGAGGTCATGCCGATGGGCGATATCGGCAACGAGGACCGGTTGGGCCAATACTGGAAGCTGTCGGACCTGCGCGCGCATCTGGCCGAAACCTTCACCCTCACCGACCTGCCCGAGAGCACCGGCGGCCCGGCGCGCTATGTGCGTCTGGAAGAAACCGGGCAAAAGATCGGTTTCATCACGCCGCTCACCCATAATTTCTGCGAAAGCTGCAACCGCGTGCGCCTGACCTGCACCGGCGAGCTTTACATGTGCCTCGGACAGGAAGACATGGCCGACCTGCGCGCGCCCCTGCGCAACAATCCGGCGAATGACGCCCCGCTCGAGGCCGCGATCCGCAGCGCCATAACGCGCAAACCCAAGGGCCACGATTTCGACTATTCGCGCCAGTCGGTCGATGGTCGCGTCTCGCGCCACATGAGCCATACCGGCGGCTGATGCCCGGCCCAGGCGCGCCCCTGCCGCTGCGCCTCTACAGCCTTGCGGCAAACATGCTTGGGCCCGTCGCCTATCGCGGTGTCTGCCGCAAACTCGAGGCCCACGGCACCGACCGCACCCGCTGGCCCGAACGTCTGGGCCGCGCCACCCTGCCCCGTCCCGACGGCCCGCTGATCTGGTTTCACGCCGCCAGCGTCGGCGAAAGCCTGTCGGTACTGACGCTCATCGCCCATTGGGCGGCATCGCGCCCCGACCTGCAATTCCTGCTCACCTCCGGCACCGCCACCTCGGCGCAGGTGCTCGCCAGCCGCCTGCCGCCCCGCACCTGGCATCAATTCGCCCCGCTCGACACAAGCCGCGCGATGCGCCGATTCCTCACCCACTGGCAGCCCACGGCCGCGATCTTCATCGAAAGCGAGCTTTGGCCGCAGATGCTGCGCGAGACCGACCAGGCCGGCATCCCCCTGGCCCTCCTGAACGCCCGCCTGTCGGACAGATCGGCCCGCAACTGGCACCGCGCAGCACGCACGGCGCGGCACCTGATGGGCCAGTTCCGGCTGATCCACTGCCAGGACGCGCGCAGCGAGGCCCATCTGCGCGCGCTTGGCCTCGGACACGCGCGGCAGGGGCCGAACCTCAAATCCCTCACCGGCCCCCTGCCCGTCGATCCTGAGGCGCGCGCGCATATGGAGCACAAAATCGGCACCCGCCCACTCTGGTGCGCCGCCTCCACCCATCCGGGCGAGGACGAGATCATGCTCGACGCCCATGCGCGCCTCCTGCAACACGATCCCGACGCGCTGCTCATCCTCGTGCCACGCCACCCGGAACGCGGCACCGCCCTCGAAACCATGATCGCCGAACGCGGTCTCAACGGCGCGCGCCGCGCCATCGGCGGGCAGATCACCGGGCAGTCCCAGGTCTATCTCGCCGACACAATGGGCGAGATGGGGCTGTGGTACGCGCTCGCCCCCGTCACATGCCTCGGTGGCTCCTTCACCCCGGCGGGCGGCCATACCCCCTATGAGCCCGCCCATGCCAGTGCCGCCATCCTGCACGGGCCAACTTACGCAAATTTCGCCGAGATCTACCCGGCGCTCGACGCCGCAGGCGGGGCGGCAGAGGTAACGGGTGCCGACAGCCTCGCCCAATCCCTCATTTCTCTCCTCAGCACCCCCGACCGGCTCGCCACCATGCGCGCCGCCGCCCGCACCTTTGCCCTCCCGCAATGCGACGCGCTCGACGACATCATCGCCGACCTCACCCGCGCGCTCGATCTCACGCCATGACATCTCACACCATGACCGCGCCTTTCACTGTTCCTGAAATACTCAAATCCCACACCCGATGCCCGAGCTGATCGTCACCAATTTCAACCGCAACTTCACCGGCGTCTCGGCCACGGCGGCGGGGGTGATCCGCGTGCAGCAGGACCGGTACGACCTGCGCCTGAGCGATGTGCCCCTGCCCGGCTGCCCGGCCCCGATATCGCGCGCCGAGGCGCGGCGCCTGTCAGACAGCCCGGCACCGGGCCGCGCCTTCACCATCTGGCACGTGCGCCGGAACACCGAGATGCGCGCCGCCCTCTGGGCACGCGACGTGTGGCGCCTGCCAATCCGCATCGTCTTCACCTCCGCCGCACAGCGCCGCCATTCGGCCTTGCCCCGCTGGCTGATATCGCGGATGGACGCGGTGATCGCCACCACCGAAGCCGCCGCAGCCCATGTGCCGCATGTCCGCGCGGTGGTGCCGCATGGCGTGGATTGCGCGCGCTTTGCACCGGTCATAAACCGCGCCGCCGCATGGGAGGCCTCGGGCTATCCCGGCACGCGCGGCATCGCCACCATCGGGCGCATCCGCCCCGAGAAGGGCACCGACCGCTTCGTCGAGGCGATGCTGCGCCTGCTGCCCGACCATCCCGGCACCACGGCCCTCGTAATCGGCCACGCGGGGCCTTCCGACCGGGGCTTTCTCGACGGTCTCAAGAGGCAAACCGCCCAAGCGGGCCTTTCCGACCGCCTCCTCTTTCCCGGCGAGATTACCCCCGATGCCCTGCCCACCCTCCTGCGCGCGCTCACACTGGTGGTGCAACTGCCGCGCTACGAAGGCTACGGCATGGCCGCACTCGAGGCGATGGCCTCGGGCGTGCCCTTCATCGCCAGCGATACCGGGCATTACCGGGAGTTTGCGCGCGACGGCCGCGCCGGTTGCGTCACCAGCGATCCGGCAGCGGCGCTCGGGGCGCTGCTGCGCGAGCCAGGGCGGTTATCCGCCATGTCGCAGGCAGGGCGCGGACTGGCACAGGCATATTTCGACGTAGCGCAGGAGGCGCGCGCCATCGGCCATGTCTACGAGGCGCTGTGGAACGGAGCCTATGAACGGGCCTGAGCCCTCCGGGCAGGGCGGGCTGTGTTTCGACCGGACGGAACATTGCGCCGCTGCGCGCGTTGCAGGAACAGGTACAACGAAAGGAGGACCAAGATGTCTGTAGCCCGCGTAACCGAGATTTCCGCGACCTCGCCGAAGAGCTTCGACGATGCCGTGAGCCGCGGCATCGAACGCGCGTCCGAGACGTTGCGCAATGTGGAAAGCGCCTGGATCAAGGACTCCAACGTTCACGTGAAGAACGGTGCAGTGTCCGAATACCGGGTCAACATGGCTGTGACATTCCTGCTCGACGAATAACCGCCCTGCCCTGATCGGCGCGGCACTGGCCCGAGAGCCTTGCCGTGCGCTCATACAGGGTAATGCCGTTTAAGGCCCCCACCTCTTTGGCGGGGGCCTTGTGCCATGCGGGGCCGGTCATTCCCGGAGCCTGGTCTATTGGTCGAGAAAGCTGCGCAGCTTGCGCGACCGGCTGGGATGCTTGAGCTTGCGTAGCGCCTTGGCCTCGATCTGGCGAATACGCTCGCGCGTGACCGAAAACTGCTGGCCCACCTCTTCAAGCGTGTGATCGGTGTTCATCCCGATGCCGAACCGCATCCGCAGCACCCGTTCTTCACGCGGCGTGAGCGAGGACAGAACCCGCGTCGTTGTTTCCTTGAGATTGTCCTGAATGGCGCTGTCGAGAGGCAGAATGACGTTCTTGTCCTCGATGAAATCGCCAAGCTGGCTGTCTTCCTCGTCGCCAATCGGGGTCTCCAGAGAAATCGGCTCCTTGGCGATCTTCATCACCTTGCGGACCTTTTCCAGCGGCATCTGCAGCTTCTCGGCCAGCTCTTCCGGCGTCGGTTCGCGGCCGATCTCGTGCAGCATCTGGCGCCCCGTGCGCACCAGCTTGTTGATCGTCTCTATCATGTGCACCGGAATACGGATGGTGCGCGCCTGATCGGCGATGCTGCGGGTGATCGCCTGCCGAATCCACCAGGTCGCATAGGTGCTGAATTTATAGCCCCGGCGATATTCGAACTTGTCCACCGCCTTCATCAGGCCGATATTGCCTTCCTGAATGAGATCAAGGAATTGCAGGCCACGGTTGGTGTATTTCTTGGCAATCGAGATGACCAGACGCAGGTTTGCCTCGACCATTTCCTTCTTGGCCTGACGTGCTTCTTTCTCACCCTTCTGCACCTGACCGACGATACGGCGGAATTCAGAGATATCGAGGCCGACATACTGACCCACCTGCGCCATGTCGGCGCGCAACTCTGCGACCTTTTCGGGGCTGCGCTCCATGAACATCTGCCAGCCGCGGCCCGACTTGGCCGCCATGTCGTCGAGCCAGTTGGGATCGAGTTCACGCCCGCGATACTCGTCGATGAATTCCTTGCGGTTGATGCGCGCCTGATCGGCGAGTTTGACCATCGCCGTGTCGATCTGCATGATCCGCCGGTTGATCCCGTAAAGCTGGTCGATCAGCGCCTCAATGCGATTGTTGTGCAGGTGCAACTCGTTGACGAGCTTGACGATTTCGGACCGCAGCTTTTGATATTTTGCTTCCTGATCGGCCGAGAAAGACCCGTCCTCATTGAGCGTCGCGGAAATCCGGCTGTCCTGCATCGCGCTCAGTTGCTCGAAATCCTCGGCGATGCGGTCGAGCGTTTCGAGTACGCGCGGCTTGAGCGCGGCTTCCATCGCCGCAAGGCTCATATTGGCCTGCTCGTCCTCGTCCTCGTCATCCTCGCTCTGGATCGGATTGCCATCGGCGTCGAGTTCCGGCTCATCCGCACCATTGGTGCGATTGGCGGGCGCGCTGGTGACATTCGCTGCCTCGACGACCGGCTCCGCCCCCTCTTCGCCCGGCTGATTGCCGAACGTGGCCTCAAGGTCGATCACGTCGCGCAGCAGAATGTCTTCGCCCAGAAGTTCGTCGCGCCAGATGGTGATCGCCTGAAAGGTCAGCGGGCTCTCGCAGAGCCCCGCGATCATCGTGTTGCGCCCCGCCTCGATCCGTTTGGCGATGGCGATCTCGCCCTCGCGGCTCAAGAGTTCGACCGAGCCCATCTCACGCAGATACATGCGGACCGGATCATCGGTGCGATCAAGCTTTTCGTCCTTGCCCGAGCCAAGCGTGATCTCGCCGCGCTTTCCCACCTCGGCCACGGCGGTCGTTCTGCTCTCTTCTTCCTCGGCGTCCTCGGCCTCGATGATGTTGATGCCCATCTCCGAGAGCATCGACATCACGTCCTCGATCTGCTCCGACGACACCTGATCGGGCGGTAGCACCTCGTTGAGTTGGTCGTAGGTGATGAACCCTTTTTCGCGCGCCTCGGCAATCATCCTCTTGACCGCCGCCTGGGACATGTCGAGCGAGACTTCGGTCTCGGCGTCGTCGGGCTTTTGGTCCTCGGTATCCTTGGCGGCCATGAAAGACTCCTCAGTTAGGGACGGTGCAGGTGATTCGGTTGATCCGAATCAATAGCGCGATCATGTGATTCGCACACCCGTTTACCCCGAATTTATTGTCCATTCTTCCCCAAAATGCGGTCATCGCTTGCGTTTGGAAAAGGTTATCTTGCCCAGGAGCGCGGCAAACTGCTCTTTCTCGTCCCGTTTGATCGCCGCTCCGTTCTCACTCAGCTCGTACTCGGCCTTGTCCTCCTGCTGGCTGCGCAGCGCCTTGTTGCGCGCCTCCGCCGCCTGTGCGAGCCGCCACGTGATCGCCTCGTCGGCCAGTCCGGCCATGTCCTCGGCGGCCTCGTGCATTTCGGCCTGCACGCCCCGCTGCGCCATCAGCTTGGCGAGTTCCTCGCTCAGCGTCAGGCTGGCAAGCTCGGCGTCGCCCGGATATCTCACGGGTGGGGCAAGCGCGACATGGGGCAGCGACAGCAGCTTTTCAAGGGGTGCGGCACCCATGTCGTCCTCGATCTGCGCGCGCAGGGTGTCGGCCCCCGCAGGCGCGTGCCGCAGGATCAGCGCACGCAGCCGCCCGTGATCCGGGTCCTGACATTCCATGCGCTCGATCTGGGCCTCGAATGTCTCCATCACCTCGGGGCAGCAGATCAGCGTGGCAAGAATGACCGCCTCGCGCAGATGTGTATCCCCTGCCGCCGTGACCAGCAGCGAGGATTTGGTGGTCGCACGCGCAGGCTCCGGCGGGGGCCATTTGCCGTCCTTGCCACCGCGCGGGCGCGGCGTGAACGCAGTACCCCCCGCCGCACGGCGCGGATTGAACAACTGCCAGCGCAGATCCTTGAGTTCCTGATCATAGTAGTTGCGCAGCGACGGGTCGCGAATCAGCGCGGTCTTCTCGCGGCAGACGCGCTCCAGCGCCGCCTTGCGCTCGGGGCTGTCGAAGCTGCGCCCCTCGGTCTCGCGCTGCCACAACAGGCGCACCATCGGCAGCGCCGCCTCAACCCGCGCCTGCACCGCCCCCGCGCCCTCGGCCCTGAGCAGGTCGTCGGGATCCTGCCCCTCGGGCATCAGCGCAAAGCGCAGCGATTTGCCCGCCTCCAAGAGCGGCAGCGCAAGGTCGACCACCCGGTAGGCGGCCTGAAGCCCGGCCCGGTCGCCATCGAGCATGATTACCGGCTCGGGAGCGATCCGCCACAGGAGCTGCATCTGATGCTCGGTCACCGCCGTGCCAAGCGGGGCCACCGCCGCGCCAAAACCCGCCGCCACCAGTGCGATCACATCCATATAACCCTCGGCCACGATCAGCGACTGGCCCTTGCCCGCCGCCTCGCGGGCGGGCCCGTGATTATAGAGCGTGTGCGACTTGTCGAAAATCTCGGTCTCGGGCGAGTTGAGATATTTGGCGTTGTCATCCGGGTCCATCGCCCGCCCGCCAAAGGCGATGCACCGCCCGCGCGCATCGCGAATCGGGAACATGATCCGGTTGCGGAACGTGTCATAGGGCTTGCCGCCCCGCGTGCTCTCCTTGGCCAGACCACAGGCAAGGATCATCTCGGGCGCCACGCCCTTGGCCGTCAGGTGATCCCACAGCCCCTGCCAGCCCTCGGGGGCAAAGCCCAGATCGAACCGCGCCTGCGTCGCCTCATCCAGCCTGCGCCCCTTGAGGTAATCGCGCGCCGCAGTCCCGGCCCCGGCCCGCAACTGCAGGCCGAAATACTTGACCGCCTGCTCCATCACCTCGACCAGCTGCGCGCGCCTGTCGGCCTTTTTCTGCGCCTGCGGATCGCGTTCGGGCACGCTCATGCCCGCCTCGGTGGCGAGGATTTTCACCGCCTCGATGAAATCGACATTCTCGGTCTCGCGCACGAATGAGATCGCATCACCCTTGGCGTGACAGCCAAAGCAGTAATAAAATCCCTTGCGGTCATCGACATGAAAAGACGCGGTTTTTTCCTGATGGAACGGGCACGGTGCCCACATGTCGCCCTTGGCCTGATTGGACTTGCGCGTGTCCCACATGACCTTGCGCCCGACGACTTGAGACAGCGACAGGCGGCTTTGCAACTCATCGAGGAATCCGGGGGGCAGGTTCATACCCCTATATTGGGCGCGTGACGCTCAGAGTCCAGTGCTCTACTGCGCCTCGCATTGGGTGACATAGCTGCCCGCCACGTCCTTGCTCAGTTCCGCCTCGTCGAGCGTATAGACCCAATCGACCAGCGGCTGCACCGCAGGCTCATAGGGGGCCATCTCGCCGCTCATGTCGGCGCTGATCGTCTTGATGGTCTGCGGGGCCGCTTGCCCGTCCTTGCGCGCCTCGACCGCGCGCGCCACGATCTCTCCGGTGGGGGCACAGATCGGGTTCTGCGCCGTGGCGCTCAGCGGCACGGTGCTCAGGGCGGCAATCAACATCAGGCGCATGGTGGTCTCTCCCTTTCGACTATGGACGTATCTAGGGCAAATCCCGCGCCCTGTCAGCGCGTCACACCGGGGAATTTCGCCGCGCCGCGACCCGTCGCATCGCGGTCTCCGCCTCGTGGATCAACGTCCCGGCCATCGAGCGAAAGACCATGATCCGCCAGTTGGCCGCGCCCATGCGTGCAATCGCCCCGGCCATATGCGCCACCTCCGTGCGGGCCACATGGCGGCGCTTGAACACATGATCGCGCAGGTCGAGCGGGCAGAGCCGCACCAAGACATCCGCCGCCCCCGGCCCCTCCAGCACCAGCACCACCCAGGCGTCGGACTGATCGCTGAGCGCTGCATGCGCGGCCAGCCCCGGATCAGGCTCCGGCCCGATCAAAAGCGCCATCTCGCGCCCGAACCACATCGCCCGCGCGCCCTTGCGCCCGGTCATCCGTCCGGGCCCAGGCCAGCCCATGCCATGCGCCGCCTGCATCGCCTCCGACAGCGCGGCGGCCTGCCCGTTGTAGGGCGCAAGCGACGTCATCCGCTCCGGCACAGCCGCACGCAGCCGCAACGCGCCCGCTGTCACCGGCAACCGCCGCTCCCCGGGGCCCTCAGCTTGCAACTCAACCACGCAACCGCCCTCCCTCAGGGTCATACTGCACCACGCCCGTCACCTCGCAGATCGTCTCCGAGCCGCGCAGGTGATCGACCATGCGCACCCGTTCGCCAATCCGCTCCGGCCCGCGCCGCAGAAACGCCTGCCCGATCACGTGGCCACGCGTCGGCGAATAGCAGGCGCTGGTGATATAGCCCTGATCGTTGACACTAACCGCCTCAGCCCCCTCCTCGAACAGATGCGCGCCGGGCAGCAACTCCTTGACCGCACCCACAGGTTTCAGCCCCACCAGCCGCTCCCGCTCCGGGTCCATCAACCCGCCCCGCGACGCCGCCGCCTTTCCGATGAAATCCTTCTTGCCGCTCATCATCCCCTGCATGCCGATATCATAGGCCGTCACCCGCCCGTGGATCTCGGCATGGGTGATAAAGCCCTTCTCGATCCGCAACACATTCAGCGCCTCCATCCCGTAGGCCCCGCCACCCATGGCCTCGGCGCGCGCCACCAATTCCTTGAAGAGCGCCGTCCCATAGCGCGCGGGCACCGCGATCTCATAGGCATGCTCGCCCGAGAACGAAATGCGGAACAGCCGCGCGGCCACTCCCCCCACACTCACCGGACCACAGGCCATGAAGGGAAACCCCGCGTCGTCGATCGGCGCATCGAGCACACCATTGAGCAACTCACGCGCCTGCGGCCCCGCCAAGGCAAACTGCGCCCACTGTTCCGTCACCGACACCATCCGCAGATCCCAACCGGGCCGCAGCACCTGCGCCACAAACTCCAGATGCCGCATCACCTGCCCCGCCGCCGCCGTGGTGGTGGTCATCAGGTAATGCGCCGCCCCCAGCCGCGCGCAGGTGCCGTCATCCATGACATGGCCGTCCTCGCGCAGCATCAGGCCATAGCGCACCCGGCCCTCCTTCAGCGTGGAAAACATATTGGTATAGACGAAATCCAGGAACCGCGCCGCATCCGGGCCCTGAATGTCGATCTTGCCGAGGGTCGAGACATCGCAGATGCCCACGCAACCGCGCACCATCTCCACCTCGCGGTCACAGGATTGCCGCCACGTCTGCTCCCCCTTGCGCGGAAAATAGCTGGGCCGATACCACAGCCCTGCCTCGATCATCGGCGCGCCGCGCGCCGCGCTCTCGGCATGCGAGGTGGTCAGCCGTTCGGGCGCAAAGCCCTTGCCCTTGGCCCCCGCGCCCATGGCCGCAATCGGCACCGGCACATAAGGCGGGCGAAAGGTGGTGGTGCCGGTCTCGGGGATGCCGCGCCCGGTCGCATCCGCCAGCACGGCGAGCGCGTTGACGTTCGAGTTCTTGCCCTGATCGGGGGCCATCCCCTGCGTCGTGTAGCGCTTCATATGCTCGACCGAGCGAAAGTTCTCCCGCGCGGCAAGGTCCACGTCCTTGACCGTCACGTCGTTCTGGAAATCGAGCCAGGCGCGGCCCTTGCCCGGCACCTGCCACAGCGGAAAGATGTCATAGGCGGCGTCTCCCGCCGACGGCACGCTCATCTTCGGCTGCTTCAACCCCAGATCGCTTGCCGCGCGCAGCCCCTCGGCCAATCCGCTCTCCAGACAGGCGCGGGTGGAAAACTCCCCCGCCGCAGCGCCCGCCGCGCGCTGCCCCGGCACGGCCCCCTCGGGCGGCAGAAAGGCCAGCCGGTCCGCGTCCCAGACCGGCCGCGCGCCCATGTGACAGGCCAGATGCACCGACGGGTTCCACCCGCCCGACACCGCCAGACACTCCGCGGTAATCCGCTCCTCTCCCTTGGCCGTGGCAATCGTCACCGCCTCCAGCTCGCGCCGCCCGTTCGTCCCGCAGACCTGCGCGCCGGGATAGAACGGCACGTCGAGATCGCAGCGCGCATAATGCCGCGAATCAACCAGCGCCGCGACATGCACCCCCGCCTCCTGCAAATCCGCCACCGTGCGATGCGCGCTGTGATTGTTGCCAAAGACCACCGTGCTCTGCCCCGGCACCACGCCCCAACGATTGAGATAGGCGCGCACCGCGCCCGCCATCATCACCCCGGGCCGGTCGTTATTGGCGAATGCCACCGGCCGCTCCAGCGCCCCCGCCGCCAGCACCGTGCGTTTTGCCACGATCCGCCAGAATGCGCCCTTTGGCGCGTGGGCACGGTCCGCCACATCCGGCGCCAACCGTTCCAGCGCGCCATACGTGCCCTGATCATAGGCCCCGGTCACGGCCATGCGCGTCATGATCCGCACGTTGGGCATGGCGGCCAATTCGGACGCCATCTCCGCCACCCAAGCCACGGCAGGCACCCCGTCGACCTCTTCGCTCTCGGCCAGCAACCGCCCGCCAAGCCGGGTGTCCTCCTCGGCAAGGATCACATCCGCGCCCGCCTCCGCCGCCGCGCGCGCCGCCATCAGCCCGGCAGGCCCACCACCGATCACCAGCACATCGCAATGGGCAAAGGCGCGCTCATAGCGGTCCTGCGCCGGCTCGCCCGACAGCGCGCCCAGACCGGCAGCGCGACGGATCACCGGCTCATAGACCCGCTCCCAAAAGGCGCGCGGCCACATGAAGGTCTTGTAATAGAACCCCGCCCCGAGAAAGGGCGCAAGAAGATCATTCGCCGCCAGCAGATCGACCCCCAGCGTCGGCCAGCGGTTCTGACTGCGCGCCCAGAGCCCCTCGTGCAACTCGACCGTGGTCGCGCGCAGGTTCGGTTCCTGCGCCGCCCCCAGCCCCAGCGTGACCAGCGCATTCGGCTCCTCGCTGCCTGCGGTCATCACGCCGCGCGGGCGGTGATACTTGAACGACCGCGCCACCATCCGCACGTCATTGGCCAAGAGCGCCGAGGCCAGCGTATCGCCCGCAAACCCCTGATATTCCCGCCCGTCGAAATGAAACGCGACCGGGCGCTCGCGGTCGATCAACCCTTTGCCCGCAACCCTCATGCGCGCGCCTCCGCCGCCAGCGCCACGGCCAGAACCTCATGCGTGACCGTATTGCGGGTCACGATCAGCCAGGCCCCGCAGCCCTGCTCATGCTGCCACAGATCGCGCGTCACCCCCGCCGGATTGTCGCGGTTATGCAGGTAGTCGTCCCAATCCGGCCCCCACTCCTCCCCCTCGGGCCGCGCCAGCGCCGCGCCCTGATAGTAGAACTCGCGACGATCCCGCTCGCCGCAGACCGGACAGTCGATCCTCATCGCACCCGCACTTTCATCGTTCCAAAAATACTCAAAATCCCACCCTCTCCACGCCGCTCAATGCAGGTTATGCTGCGCGCCGGTGCCTTCCTCGTCCATCAGCCCCCGCCCGGTCGCAAAGCGGTCCAGCTTAAACCCGGTGGCCGCCGGATGCGGCCGGTCGGTGGCGATCAGATGCGCCATCGCATCCCCCGATCCCGGCACCGCCTTGAACCCGCCATAGCACCAGCCGCAATTGAGATAGAGGCCGTCGATCCCGGCATGGTCGATGACGGGTGAGCCGTCGGGCGACATGTCCATGATCCCGCCCCAGCTGCGCAGCACGCGGGCATTGCCGATCATCGGCATCAGCGTCATCCCCGCCTCCATCACATGCTCGACCAGCGGCAGGTTGCCGCGCGCCGCATAAGACGCGTACATGTCCAGATCGCCGCCAAAGACCAGCCCGCCCTTGTCGGACTGGCTGATATAGAAATGCCCCATACCGAAACTGATCACGTGGTCGATGCAGGGCTTCAGCCCCTCGGTGACAAAGGCTTGCAACACGTGGCTCTCAATGGGCAGGCGCATGCCCGCCATCGCCGCCACCTGAGACGAGCGCCCGGCCACGACAATCGCCAGCTTCCTGGCGCGAATGGCGCCGCGCGTGGTCTGCACACCGCGCACCCGGCCATTCTCGATATCGATCCCCGTGACCTCACAATTCTGGATGAGGTCGACACCCCGGTCGCTCGCACCGCGCGCATAGCCCCAGGCCACCGCATCATGCCGCGCGGTGCCCGCGCGCCGCTGCAAGAGACCGCCATAGATCGGAAACCGCGCCTGATCGTAATCGAGATAGGGCACCATGCGCTTGAGCTCCGTCACGCTCAGCAATTCCGCATCGTCGCCCTGATTGCGCATCGCGTTGCCACGCCGTGCTGCGGCATCGCGCTGACCGTCGGAATGAAACAGCACGATCTGCCCGCGCTGACTATGCATGACGTTGTAATTGAGATCTTCTTCCAGCCCCTCCCAGAGCTTCAGGGAATGGCTGTAGAATTCCGAATTGCCCGGCAGAAAATAATTGGCCCGCACGATGGTGGTGTTGCGCCCCACGTTGCCGCCGCCGAGATATCCCTTTTCCAGTACCGCGACATTGGTGATCCCGTGTTTCTTGGCCAAGTAATACGCGGTCGACAGACCATGCCCGCCACCACCGATGATCACCACGTCATAGTCGGATTTGGGCACGGCATCGCGCCAATGCGCCTGCCAGCCTTTGTTGCCGGTCAGCCCTTCCTTCAGAACCCGCAGCCCCGAAAACCGCATCTTGATGCCTCCCGCCCTTCGGCTGCGCAGTCTATCCGCACCGACCGACAGGTATCAATCTCCCGCACGCGCGCCACGGCGGTTTTCGACACGGTCCGGCCGGTCTGCGACCGATTTCACCGTCCCGGAGATCGGCATCGGTCGGAATACAGCGTCTCGATCAGTCGCGTGACCTGCACGGCCTCACGCGGCGGCACAAGTTGATCCCTCTCGGTCCCGGCGCAGCGGGCGAGGAATGCCATTGATCCGCGTCCGGCATCGAGCGGCTCCATCTCGCGATCCATCAGCACCGTACCGTCACGACGCCAGACGCGCAGACATCCCCCGGTCAGGCTGGCGTCGCCCTGCGTGCAACTGATGTCAATTTCCAACCGCATCCGCGTGTCGGTCCATCCCGCCTCGATCACTGCAGTACCACCAGAGGCCAGTTCGAGGACCGCCGCACCGTGATCGTCAACCGCGAGCCCCAGACTGTGACCGAGCGCGACGGATCCGCGATTGACCTCGCCGAACGTCCATAGCAGCCAGTCCAGGACGTGCACGCCCTCATCGGCAAATCCTCCATAGCGCGCCTGATCCGGCTCCGACATCCAACCGGTTACATCAAGCCAATCCGCAAACCCGCCGTCATGCGAGAAATTCGCCCGCACATGCACCGGCGTCCCAAGGCCACCGCTGCGCAGCCATTCGCGCAGCTCGCGCAGCGCCTGATAGCTGCGCAGGAAATACCCGGTCTCCAGCAGGACGCCTGTACGGTTCGCCAACTCCGCCAAAGCCTCGGCTTCGGCGGCACACGCAGTCAATGGTTTCTCGCAGAACACTGGCAGTCCAGCCGAAAGCGCCGCGCGTACGTCCACCGGGTGATGCACTGTCTCCGAACAGACAAAAGCCGCCGCGCCGTGACGGCCCGCATCGGAGGGATCGTCCAGCACCTGGGCATCGAGCGCGCGGGCCTGCTGCCGGGCCCGGTCTGCGTCGCGGTCATGCACGGCGGTGACCTGCCAGCCCTCCTGCCGCGCGCTTTCGAGATGATCGGGAAGATGAACATGGGCCGCGCCCAGAAGAACGAGGGTTTTTTCCGTCATGCCATTCAAACCCGCCAGCGCGGATCAAGTTCCTGTCGCCGCCACATCCCTTGGCAAAAATTCGCAAATAAAGAACAGTCACTCCCGAACCGGTGCCGATCTCGCTGTCCGATCCCATGGCCTGCTCCGGTCTTCGAGTTCCGCTTGTTGCATGACGGTGGCGGGCGGTGCCGCCGAACTGTTCGCTCAGAGCCCCATGGCGCGGTAGCTGGCCGCGACCTTGGCGATCGACACCAGATAGGCCGCCGTGCGCAGGTCGGTCACATCCTGACGGCTGTGCCAGACCTCGCGCATCGACTGGTAGGCGGTGCGCATGGTGTCGTCGAGCCCCGAGCGCACCAGTTCCAGCTCGCCCGCGCCACGAAGGTATTTCTGCTTGAAGTCCGGCGACATTTCCCAGGCGTCGCCGATGCCGCGATTGAGGCGCTCCAACTCCTTCACGATCAGCTCGTGCCGGGCCTCTTCCTGGCGTCGCCCGATCCGGCCAAAGCGGATATGGCTGAGGTTCTTGACCCATTCGAAATAGGACACGGTCACACCGCCCGCATTGGCATACATGTCGGGGATGATCACCGTGCCCTTCTGGCGCAGGATATCGTCGGCGCCCGCCGTCACCGGGCCGTTCGCCGCCTCGATGACCAGCGGGGCCTTGATGCGGTCGGCATTCTCGAGGTTGATTACCCCTTCCATCGCCGCCGGAATGAGGATGTCACAGTCATTCTCCAGCACCTTGTTGCCGTCCTTGACATATTTGCCGACCGGATAGCCATCAACGCCGCCATGTCCGGCAATCCAGTTGCGCACCGCCTCCACGTCGAGGCCGGTCTCGTCGATCAGCGCACCGTCGCGCTCGATGATCGCGGTGATCTTGCAGCCATCCTCCTCGCTCAGGAACTTGGCGGCGTGGTAGCCCACGTTGCCAAGGCCCTGCACCACCACCCGCTTGCCGTCGAGCGTGCCAGACAGGTCCGCCGCCGCGACATCCTCGGGATGGCGGAAGAACTCGCGCAGCGCGTATTGCACGCCGCGCCCCGTCGCCTCGGTCCGGCCCTGAATGCCGCCGCCGTGGATGGGCTTGCCGGTGACGCAGGCGCGGTAATTGATATCGGTCGTGTTCATGCGCTTGTACTGATCGGCAATCCAGGCCATTTCGCGCTCACCGGTGCCCATGTCCGGGGCGGGCACGTTCTGGGCCGGATGAATGAGATCGCGCTTGATCAGCTCATACGCAAAGCGCCGGGTGATCATCTCCAGCTCATGCTCTTCCCATTCGCGCGGGTCGATGCGCAACCCGCCCTTGGAGCCGCCGAACGGGGCCTCGACCAGGGCGCATTTATAGGTCATCAGCGCCGCAAGCGCTTCGACCTCGTCCTGATTGACCCCCATGGCGTAACGAATGCCGCCTTTCACGGGCTCCATATGTTCGGAATGCACGCTGCGATAACCGGTGAAGGTGTGGATCTGCCCGCGCAACCGCACCCCAAAGCGCACGGTGTAGGTCGCGTTGCAGACCCGGATCTTTTCCTCCAGCCCCGGCGACAGCTCCATCAGCGCCACGGCTCGGTTGAACATCAGATCCACGCTTTCGCGGAAGGTCGGCTCTCTCTTGGCGGTCATGCGTTCTCTCTCCCTGTTGCGCGGCATTCACGGGGATGAGCGTGTTCCGGTCCGCGCGGACGCCGCTGCGAGGATGGTTAAGGTCTCAGCCGCGTTTGTCCACCCCGGAACCTGCATAAGTCGGGCAACGGCGTTTTGAACGGCCTTTCTCTCGATTCTGTTGCCGCGAGGGAGACGATCCGCACAAACTGCGTATATTGTTGATTTAAAGGGGTTAACCTACGATTATTTTCCGCATTTCGCCATAATTTGACCATAAAGCCCGCGGATAACCTGCTTTGGCGTAGTGTGATCGACGTCAGGCTCGGGGGGGCGTTATCATTAAGAGGTGATGAGGAATGCGCGTTAAAGAAACACCGAAGAGATCGGGTGCCATGGCCCTGTTGAAGACCGGCACCGCGTTGGCTTCACGCCCGTTCCGACAGTTCCTGCACGAAGAAGAGGGCACCGTCACGGCGCTCGCCTTTTTCATGTTACTCATAATGCTGATGGTCGGCGGATTCGCGCTCGACACGATGCGGCACGAACGCGAGCGTGCCAGCCTGCAGGCCACGCTCGACCGGGCGGTCCTCGCCGGTGCTTCGGCGAGCAGCGACACCGAGGCGCGCCAGATCGTTGAGGATTATTTCGCCAAGGCTGGCAAGGCCGACTACCTTCTGGCCGAACAGGAGGGCGATATCGCGACCTCGCTCAACAGTGCCCGTATCACCGCACGCGCCCAGCGAAACATCTCTACCTACCTGATGAAGCTGAGCGGCGTTGACACGCTTGGCGTTGCCGCCGCCTCCACCGCCGAGGTGCGGATCCCCAATCTCGAAGGCATCCTTGTGCTCGACGTGTCGGGGTCGATGGGCAGCAATTCCAAGATTGACAATCTCAAGACCGCCGCCAAGCAATTCGTGAGCACCGTGGTCGGCAATTCCGACCCCGGAAGCGCGGTACTGTCGATCGTTCCCTTCAGCTTCTCGGTCTCTCCACCCCCGTCGATCTTCGAGGCGCTCGCGGTCGAGGAGACGCATAACTATTCCCGCTGCCTGGAATTCAAGGACAACGATTACCATCACGCGACGCTGACCAGCGGCAGTTCGTCACTCAGCAGCGGCATTCCGGTGCAGCAGATGGTCTACACCTCGGTCTATGGCGGATTTGACAATCTTAACCAGAGCTGGCGGTCGTGCTACAACAACGACTACATGCGCATCCTGCCCTATTCGACCAGCGTGGCGGATCTGCATGCCAAGATCGACGCGCTGCAACCTGACGGGAACACCTCCGGCAACGAGGGCATGAACTGGGGCGCGGCCCTGCTCGACCCGACCTTCCGCGAGGTCACCGAGCACATGATCGACAACGAACATCTCGACGAGTCCCTCGCGCATGTGCCCGCCAACTACAACGATCCGGAAACCCTCAAGGTGATCATCTTCATGGGCGACGGGGCGAACACCACCTCCTATTTCTTCGATCGCAGTCCACCGCGGTTCCGCGGGCCGAACTCCGACCTCTACGAGGTGATCTACCAGGACCGGGTATTCAAATACGCCTATAACCTCTACAATGTCGATTGGAAGAAATACGGCTCGGACGGTGAGAGCAGATGCTCCCATCATCGCTGGGAATGCGTCTACGAAGAGAACGGCCCCGAAGAATCCGTCTACTACCTCTACAGCCCGGTTTATGGTCGCTACTACAGCATCGCGGAAGACGAGTGGCTCTGGCCCTCGGAATTCAACGACCTCGAAAACACCATCGAAGGCTATCAATCCACCAATCCGCTGTCCTGGGAAATGGCCTGGGGCCTGATGTCGGTCGACTACTACGCCAGCAAGACCCAGAACTGGTCGGCATGGAACGATTACATCGGGTCCGAGTATGTCGATGGCAACCAAAAGAACATCCAGATGCAGCAGGTTTGCAAAGCGACCAAGGACGAGAATGTGGTCGTCTACACCATCGGCTTCGAGGTTTCCAGAAACGGCACCGCTGAACGCGAGCTGATCAAATGCGCCACCTCGCCGTCGCATTACTACCGCGCGTCGGGCGCCGATATCAGCAGCGCATTCAGCTCGATTGCGGCGAATGTCAAACATCTGAGGCTGACCCAATGAGCCGTGGTCCTTGTAAGTGGTTTCGCAGGTTTCAAACGGACGATTCGGGCACCGCCTCCGTGGAATTCGTCATTCTGGCGCCCTTCCTGATCGGGCTGATGCTGTTTTCGGTCGAACTAGGCGTGGTCACGCTGCGTGCCGCGATGCTGGAACGCGGGCTCGACATCGCGGTCCGCGATATCCGGCTCGGCACCGGCAACGTGCCCGATCACGACGCGACCAAGGCCACGATCTGCGATCGTGCCGCGATCATTCCCAACTGTCTCGAAAAGCTGCGGCTCGAGATGCGCCCCAACAACCTGCGCGCCTACACGACCCTCGACCCGACGCCCGACTGCACCGATAACGAAGAGCCGACCAAACCGGTGCGGGCCTTCATCCCGGGTGCGCAGAACGAGTTGATGGTGCTGCGCGCCTGCGTGAAGTTCCAGCCGCTGTTTCCCCGGGCGATGCTGGGAAATGCATTTGCAACGGACACAAGCGGCGAAGCGGCGCTCATCGCGTCCACCGCTTTCGTGCAGGAGCCGATCTGACATGAAACTCCATGCACGCTTTCCCGCCCTGCGCCGTTTCCTGCGCGACACGCGCGGCACCGTCGCCGTCGAAACCGTCATCATCGCGCCCTTTTTGATCATGGGGCTGATCTACTCTTACGAATATTTCGACATGTATCGTGCCCAAAGCGTGCGTGACAAGGCGACCTATACGATGGCCGATATCCTATCGCGCGAGACGGGCGTGGTCGACGACACCTATATCGACAGCGCCAAGTCATTGTTCGACTCGATCACTGACGACCGGAGCGCCAACGACCTTCGGATCTCGGTCGTGCGCTATCACCTGAACGAGAACAACGGGACTGATGAGTTCGAGATGCGCTGGTCCGAGGTTCGCGGTAGTGGCGGCCTGCTTCCCCTGACCGACGACGACGTACGCGACGCGCATGACGTGTTTCCGATCATGGTCAACGGTCAGGACCTGATCTTCGTCGAAAATTTCGCGACCTACCAGCCGGTCGTCACGAACGGGATATCGGATGACGTGCCGATCAACACGCAGATGTTCATGACCCTTCGGTTCGCCTCGCAACTGTGCTTCGTCGACGTCTGCACACCGGGCTGATCCCCGCTTTTCCAATCAGGGCGTGATACCTCAGCAACGCTCTCCCGGATCAGTCGGCACTGCGCCGGTTGATCCGGTCCTGCATGAGTTCGGCCATCACCTTTGCCGGGGTGTTCGGCGTGACGCCACCGACCCCAACACGCCGACCGATGCGCCACCAAAGACCCGGTTCCCAGGCAAACGCGCCCTTGCGGCTGAGCTTCAGCATGAAGCCGTTGGATGGCTTGAAGGCGAAGGCCCCCCGGTCCACCCCGATGATCTCGTCCATTTCAGCCACCATGCGCCCGTCGCTGCAGCGCAGGCCGGACGGTGACAGTTCCAGCCGCAGCGTCGTCGCGCGCCACATCCGCTGCGCCAGCCACAGCGCGAGCGTGCCGAACCCCACCATGAAGACCTGCCAGCCAAAGGTCGGCGATTGCACCAGGGCGAGATAGAGCAGGATCAGGCCGAGCATCGCCACAGACCCCACGCCGATCACCCGCCGCCCCGCCGAGGCCGCCAGCACCACCTCCACATCGTCATCCAGCATTGCGCATCTCCCTTTGCACCGGGCGTTTACCCCGGTTGGCCGCGCTTGGCGAGAGGCATCGTCAAAAACGCACAGCGCCCCTTTGCCTGCGAACAGACCGCCCCCTGCCCCCGCGCGGCGCGCATGCTTATCTAAGCGGTGAAAGGAGACCGCTCATGTCGATCAGACCCGTTCTCGAAACCCGCCCCGCGCAGCCCACGATGGAGGGCGCGGGCGTTCACCTGCACCGCGCCTTCGGCTTTCATGACCCGTCAGAGCTTGACCCGTTCCTGCTGTTCGACGATTTCCGCAACGACGATCCGGCGCGCTATGCCAAGGGGTTCCCCTGGCATCCGCATCGCGGCATCGAGACGATCACCTACGTCCTCGAAGGCGAGGTGGCGCATGGCGACAGCCTCGGCAACACGGGCACGCTTGGCGCGGGCGATGTGCAATGGATGACCGCCGGGTCGGGCATCCTGCATCAGGAAATGCCGCGCGGCAATGCCGCCGGGCAGATGCACGGCTTTCAGCTTTGGGCAAACCTGCCCGCGTCCCTGAAGATGACCGCACCGCGCTATCAGGACGTAAAATCCGCCGACATCCCCGAGATCATCGACGATGACGGCACCCGTGTGCGGATAATCGTGGGCGAATTCTGGGGCAAGCGCGGCCCGGTGGACGGCATCGCCGCCGATCCGCAATACCTCGATATCTCGGTGCCGCCGGGGGTGCAAAAGACCTTGCGGATCGATACCTACCGGCGCAGCTTTGCCTATGTCTTTGCCGGGTCCGGCACCTTTGCCGACGCCTCGAAGCCGACCGGCGTGCTGCTGGAAAAGGAGCTCGCGGGCCAGGAACTGCATCTGCGCGATCCGTCCGGCGACCGCACGCTGGTGCGCTTCGGCACCGGTGACGAGGTCACCGTGCAGGCGGGCGAATACGGCGTGCGCTTTCTTCTGATCTCGGGCGCGCCGTTACAGGAGCCGGTGGCCTGGCACGGCCCGATCGTGATGAACACGCAGGATGAGTTGCGCCAGGCCATGCGCGAGTTGCGCGATGGCAGTTTCATCAAACCCAATATGTGAGGCCCCTTGGTTGGTCTGAAGGTTCCTTGCGGGAAGCCGCCGTTCGCCTTTTGGGAGGCGAGCGGCGGGAATGGCCAGTCAACCCTCCACACCGGTTCCCTCGCGTCAAACGGGCCGCACCCCTGTCCGGAAAACGACCCGTTGCTCATACCATCAGTCTCATCAACCCGCCGACGCCACCGCCCGGCGGGTCAGGACAGCCACCAGATGCGCGCGGTAGTCACCTGAGCCATGCATGTCGCTGATCATGCCATCGCCCGACAGGCTCAACCGCTCCAGCGCACCGGCCGAGAAATCAGACGTAAGCACCGCCTCCGCCTCCGACCAGCGAAACACACCGCCCTCCGACGCGCCGGTGACGGCCACGCGCACGCCGTCCGCGTATTTCGCAACGAACACGCCGACCAGCGCAAACCGCGAGGCGGGCTGCTCGAATTTCTGGTAATTCGCCTTCTTCGGCACCGGAAAGCGCACCTCGGTGATAATCTCGCCGTCCTCAAGCGCGGTGGTGAACATGCCTTGGAAAAAGTCATCCGCGGCGATCCTGCGGTTGGTGGTGACCACCGTGGCCCCCGACCCCAACACCGCCGCCGGGTAACAGGCGGACGGGTCGTTATTGGCGACACTGCCACCGATGGTGCCGCGATTGCGCACCGCCGGATCGCCGATATTGGCGGCCAGATGCGCGAGCGCCGGATAGGCCCCCGCGCCTGCCGCCACATCAGCATGGCAAGTGCCCCCGCCGATGCAGAGCGCGCCGTCATCACCGGTACAGACGCCCTTGATCTCGGCAATGCCCGACAGGCAAACAAGCTTGGCGGGTGCCGCAAGCCGCTGTTTCAGCGACGGGATCAGCGTCTGCCCCCCGCCCAGAGCCTGCGCCTCTTCTGTCCCAAGCGCCTTGACCGCATCGGCGATCGTGGTGGGACGGTCGATATCGAATGCATACATGATCGCTCTCCTTACCCTTGCATCGCTTGCCAGACGCGCGACGGCGACAGCGGCATGTCGATATGGGTGATATCCTTGCCGCCCGATTGCAACGCGTCAATCACCGCGTTTACCACGGCAGGCGGGCTGCCGATGGCCCCCGCCTCGCCACAGCCCTTGACGCCCAATGGGTTGTGCGTGCAGGGCGTCTGGCAGGAATGATCCACCTGATAGAATGGCACGTCATCGGCGCGCGGCATCGCGTAATCCATGTAAGAGCCGCTCTGCAGCTGCCCGTTCTCGTCATAGACGCAGGCCTCCAGCAACGCCTGACCGATGCCCTGACCGATCCCGCCATGCACCTGCCCCGAGACGATCATCGGGTTGATGATATTGCCGAAATCGTCAGCCGCCGAAAATCGCTCGATGGTGACGCGGCCGGTATCGGGATCGACCTCGACCTCACAGGCATAGGCCCCCGACGGGTAGGTAAAATTCGACGGATCGTAGAACGCCGTCTCCTCCAGCCCCGGTTCGATATCCTCCAGCGGATAGTTATGCGGCACGTAGGCGGCCAGCGTGACATCGCCCCAGGCTACTGACTTGTCGGTGCCCGCGACGCTGAACTGCCCGTCCTTGAGCTCGATATCGGCCTCGCTGGCCTCCATCAAATGGGCCGCGATCTTCTTGGCCTTGTTGATGATCTTCTCGGTGGCGCGCACCATCGCGCTGCCGCCCACGGCGAGCGAGCGAGAGCCATAGGTGCCCATGCCCATCGGCCCGTTGTTGGTGTCGCCATGGATGATCTCCACCATGCTGGCGTCAATCCCGATCATCTCGGCGATCACCTGCGGAAAGGCGGTTTCATGGCCCTGGCCGTGGCTGTGGCTTCCGGTCATGACCACAAGCCCGCCGGTGGCATTGACCCGCACGGTGGCGGATTCGTAAAGCCCCGCGCGCGCCCCCAACTGGCCGACAAGGTTGCTGGGCGCGATGCCGCAGGCCTCGATGTAACAGTTGACGCCAAGACCGCGCAGGCGGCCCTTGGCCTCGCTCTCCTTGCGGCGCGCGGCAAAGCCCTTGAAATCCGCGATCTCTTCCAGCTTGTCCATCGTGGCGTGATAGTCGCCGGTGTCATATTCCACCGCCACCGGCGTGGCGTAGGGAAACTCGGTGATGAAGTTCTGCCGACGCAGAGTGATCGGATCGACCCCCAATTCACGCGCCGCCTTGTCGATGACGCGCTCCAGTTGATAGGTCGCCTCGGGCCGTCCCGCACCGCGATAGGCATCGACCGGCACGGTATTGGTTAAGACCGCCTTGACGTTCACATAGATCAGCGGCGTCTTGTAGTTCCCGGCCATCAGCGTGCCATGCAGCCATGTGGGGATCGACGGCG
Source organism: Roseovarius sp. MBR-154 (assembly GCF_053628595.1). Taxonomy (NCBI): domain Bacteria; kingdom Pseudomonadati; phylum Pseudomonadota; class Alphaproteobacteria; order Rhodobacterales; family Roseobacteraceae; genus Roseovarius; species Roseovarius sp. MBR-154. The sequence goes on along the minus strand of NZ_JBRJGR010000004.1, from coordinate 79,941 downwards.
CAAATGTGCTCAGATACGCCCCCATATTCGCATGGGTATCTGTGCGAATGGCCGTGAAATTGTTGTCCTTGTCCAGCGCCAGTTCGATCTTGGTGACGTGATCGCGCCCATGCGCATCGGAAATGAATGCCTCGGAGCGCGTGCTTGTCCATTTCACCGGACGGTTGAGCGCCTTGGCGGCAAAGGTACAGAACGCCTCTTCGGCATAGTGAAAGATCTTGGTACCAAAGCCGCCGCCCACATCGGGCGAGACCACGCGCAATTTATGCTCGGGGATGCCAAGCACAAAGGCGCCCATCAACAGGCGGATCACATGCGGGTTCTGGGAGGTGGTGTAGAGCGTGTGATCGCCGGTCGAACGATTGAAATCACCCACCGCCACGCGCGGCTCCATCGGGTTGGCGATCAGGCGGTTGTTGACCAGCTCAAGCGTGGTGACATGCGCGGCGGCCTCAAAGGCCTCGTTCACCGCGCCCTTGTTCTCTTCGACAAAGCCCCAGTCATAGCAAAGGTTGTTCTTGAGATCGTCATGCACCTTCGGCGCGCCCTCCTCGAGCGCCGCCTTCATGTCCACGACTGCGGGCAATTCCTCGATATCGAGCTCGATCGCCTCGGCCGCGTCGCGCGCCTGTTCGCGGGTCTCGGCCACCACGGCGGCGATCGGATCACCCACATGACGCACCTTGCCCTGCGCCAGCACCGGATGCCCCGGCTCCTGCATCACCTCGCCGAAACGGTCGGTCACCTGCCAGCCGCAGGGCAACCCGCCGATACCCTCGAAATCCTTGCCGGTGAACACCCGTATCACGCCGGGCATGCCCTCGGCGACGCTGGTGTCGACGGTCTTCAGCCGCCCATGCGCCACGTCCGAGCGCAGGAAATGCACATAGGCCTGCCCGCGCAGATTGATGTCATCGGTATAATTGCCGTTTCCGGTCAGAAACCGGATATCCTCGCGCCGCTTGGTGCTGGCGCCGATGCCTCCGTCCTTTGGCATGTCTTGACCTCCCTGAATGGTCCGGGGTCTCCCCCATCAAACCCGCAGCAGCTTCATCTTGCCCGAAATATTCCGGGGGAGCGCCGAAGGCGCGGGGGCAGCGCCCCCTCTTGTCCGCTTATTCCGCCGCGATCTTGCTCACATCCTGTCCGGATGCCGCGAGGATCGCCTTGACGATGTTGTGATAGCCCGTGCAACGGCACAGGTTCCCTTCGAGATAGTCGCGCACCTCGGTCTCCGTTGGCGTCGGGTTGTCCTTGAGCAACGCCGCCGCCGACATAACCATGCCTGGCGTGCAGAATCCGCATTGCAACCCGTGATGGTCCTGGAACGCGGCCTGAATGGGATGCAGCGTGCCATCGGGCTCGGCCATGCCCTCGATGGTTTTTACCTCCATGCCCTCGGCCTCGGCGGCGAACATGGTGCAGGCCTTGACGGCGCGGCCGTCCACATGCACCACGCAGGCCCCGCATTGGCTGGTGTCACAGCCCACATGGGTGCCCGTCAGGCCCAGGTTCTCTCTCAGAAAATCGACAAGAAGCGTGCGGCCCTCGATCTGGCCCGACGCTGGCTTGCCGTTCACGGTCATCTTGACCTCTGGCATTGGCTCCTCCCGGTTCGAAAATGTGTCGCTTCCAATCAGACACTAGTCGCCTATGCCCGACTGTCCAATGCGACTAAAGCATGCCTCCCGCCGCTTGAGAACCCGGTTTCTTCTGCCTCAGCCGCGCGGGCCGCGTCGCGGCTGCGGGCGGGTCGGGATTTCCTTGAGCAGACCGCCCACCCCCATCACCGCGATCTCGGCGGCCCCGCAGGGCAGCCCGCAAACCACCCGCGCCAGCACCCAGTCGGCCCCGTGCAGCACCGGGCTGCGCGCCGAGCCGGGCAAGCCGATCACCGGCTTGCCCTTTATATCACCCAGAAACAGCAGGTTTCCGGGATCGACCGGCATGCCGAACCGCTCCACCTGACCGCCCGCCCGGCGCAGCGCCTGCGGGGCGGTATCATAGGGGTCCGACGTGGCCGAGGCGGTGAGGATCAGCACGATCTCGCCCTTGGCAGCGCCTACGGCCTGCGCGAGCGCGTCCTCATCATGGGAGCAGGTCACCGTCTCGGCCATTTCCATGCCGAGGCCCGCGACCCGCGCCTCGATCGCCTCCACGCCCTTGGTCCCCGGACCGCCGGGCACGTCCGTGATGATCAGGCTCACCGTTGTGTAGCGCGCCGTGGCCAGCCGCACCGCGCCGCGCGCGGCCCTTGCTGCGGCCTCGACCGCCGATCCCGGCACGCCATAGGCAATGATCTTGACCGTCGCGATCATGCCGCCCGCGCGGATCTGATGATGATCGGGCACGGTGGCCACGGTGATCATCGGATGCACCGCATTGGCGGCATTGATCGCGCCCGCATCGACACAGACCACGCCGGGCGCCGTCGCCGTCAGGTTCACCCGCCCCGTGAAGGGTTGCCCCCGCGCAATACCCGCAGCCCCGGCATGCAGCGCGCCCGCCAGCGTCTCCGCTGCGGCGTCCTCATGCAGATCTCCTGCCTCCAGTCGCGCGACCGTCACGCGGTCATAGCCCGCCGCCCGCAGCGCTGCGATCTCGCCCGCGCCCAGCACCGCGCCCTTGCGCAATCGCCCCGTCGCCACCTGCTCGGAATGCGCCAGGATCGCGCCCTTCGCCTCGTCGAGCGGCACGGGGCCGAACCTCACGCGCCTTTCCTCAGAACCCAGGTCATCTCGGCGAGGATGCTCACCGCGATCTCGGACGGCCCCGCCGCGCCGATATCGAGACCGATGGGCCCGTGAATGCGTCCGATCTCGGCCTCGGAAAACCCAGCCTCGGACAGCCGTTCCACCCGCTTGGCATGCGTCCGGGTAGACCCGAGCGCACCTATATAGAATACGTCAGAGCGCAGAGCCCCGACAAGCGCGGGATCATCGAGCTTGGGATCATGCGTCAGCAACACCAGCGCCGTGCGCAGATCGAGGCCCAAGGCCCGCAGCCCCTCATCCGGCCAGTCGTGCAGCACCGCCTCTCCCGGAAACCGCGCCTCCGACGCAAAGCTCTCGCGCGGGTCGATCAGGATCGGATCATAGCCCGCGATCCGCGCCATCGGCACGAGGGCTTGCGCGATATGCACCGCGCCCACGATGATCAGGCGCAGCGGCGGGTTGTGGATGGCCACGAAGGTCTGGCCATCCTCCTCGAACCCCGACCGGTCCATCCGAAAGCGGCTCTCATGCCCGTCGCGCTCCAGCCTGCGGCCCGCCGGACCGGTCACATAGGCCACCAGCACGCGCGCTTCCCGCGCCAGCACAAGATCGGCCAGCAAATCCTCGGGCAAGACCGAACCCACCGGCTCCACCAGCACCCGGATCGTGCCGCCACAGGCCAGCCCCACGGCAAAGGCATCGCCATCGCTGACGCCGTATTCCAGCATCACCGACCGGCCCTCCTCAATGGCGTCGAGAGCCTCGGCCACCACCGCCCCCTCGACACAGCCGCCCGAGACCGAACCGGCGATCTCTGCCTCACCGGAAATCGCCAGTTGACTGCCGACCCGGCGCGGGGCGCTGCCCCAGGTCTCGACCACGGTGGCCAAGGCCGCTCCCTTGCCCGCCCGGTGCCACGCGAGCGCGGTTTCGGGTATGTCGTCGAAACGGTCCATCCTATTACTCCCCTTACAACGCCGCCATCAGCCGCGCCTTTTCGCCATCGTCATCGCGGCGTGAGATCGCCGCGGCCAGATCCTCCAGTGTGGCGATCGAATGGCCCGCGCGGAACGCATCCACATGCGGCAGCATCGCGCGAATGCCTTGCGCCTTGGGCGCGAAGCCCTCCCACCGCAGCAGTGGGTTGAGCCATATCAGCCGCCGCGCCGACAGGTGCAGCCGCTCCATCTCATGGCTCAGCGCCTCGGGCGCGTCGCGATCCAGCCCGTCGGTGATCAACAAAACCACCGCCCCCTGCCCCATCACCCGGCGCGACCAGTCGCGGTTGAACGCGTGCAGCGACGCGCCGATGCGCGTGCCACCCTCCCAGTCTTGCGCCTGTTTTCCGGCGGCGGCAAGGGCGGCATCGACATCCCGCGTCGCCAGTTGGCGGGTGATATTGGTCAGTTGCGTGCCAAAGGTGAAGGCATACACACGCGCCCAGCCCGCGCCCTTCTGATTGGCCACAGCATGGAGAAAATGCAAGACCATACGGCTATACTGGCTCATCGAGCCTGAAATATCGCAAAGCACCACCAGATTGGGCCAGCGCTCGCGCGGCTTCTTGCGGTGAATGCGCCGCATCTCGCCACCGTGGCGCAGTGCCCCGCGCAAACTGCGACGCAGGTCGAGCCGCGCGCCCTGCGGGCTGACCATGCCCCGGCGCGATGCGAAGGGTTTGACCGGCAGCGTGAGCCGCGCCAGCATGCGCTTGGCCTGCGCCACCTCGGCATTGCTCATCTGCTCGAAATCAAGCTTGCGCAGCCTTTCCTCGCCCGACATCGTGGCCGAGGCATCGATGTCGATCTGCACCTCGTCGCTGTCGTGCTCCTCGATCTCGGGCGCGTCGCGGGCCACGCCATCCAGCAGCGCCTCCGCCGCGCGCTTCTCGGCGGCCTGTGCGCTGCGGTCCTCCTGCACGCCCCGGATGGCGGGCAGCATCATCGCCATCATGTGCTCCATGTAGCGCGGATCGCGCCAGTAGAGGCGAAAGACCTGCGCAAAGACCGCCAGATGCTCTGGCCGCGTCACCAGACAGGCGCGCAGCGTGTAAAAGAAATCGTCGCGGCTGCTGAACCCGGCGGCGGCCACCGCGCGCACCGCATCGATCACCCGCCCCGGCCCGATCGGCAATCCCGCCGCCCGCAGCGCGCGCGCGAAATGGGTGATGTTGTGGGTCAGCTTGGGATCGTCGGGCAATTCCAGCGGGGCGTAGTCTGTCATGGCGTTGCGTGGGGGCGCTGCCCCCACACCCCCGGAGTATTTCGACCAAAAAGAAACATCAGGCAGGTGCCAGCGTGCTGCGCACCTCGTCGAGTATGCGCTTCGCCTCGGAGCCCTGCATCCGGGCGATATCGTCCTGATATTTCAGGATCGCGCCGAGCGTGTCGGCGATCACCTCGGGGCTGAGGCTGATCACGTCGAGCGCCAGCAGGCATTTGGCCCAGTCGATGGTCTCGGCCACGCCCGGCTTCTTGAACAGATCCTCGGTACGCAGGGCCTGCACGAAAGCCACCACCTCGCGGCTGAGCTGTTCTGCCGCCTCGGGCGCGCGGGCCTGCAGGATCTCGAGCTCACGCTCAAACGTGGGATACTCCACCCAATGATAAAGGCAGCGGCGCTTCAAGGCGTCATGCACCTCGCGGGTGCGGTTGGAGGTCAGGATAACGATCGGCGGCTCGGGGGCATGGATCGTGCCAAGCTCCGGGATCGTCACCTGAAAATCGCTGAGCGCCTCCAGCAGGAACGCCTCAAAGGGCTCGTCGGTGCGGTCGATCTCGTCAATCAGCAACACCGGCGCGCCCCCCGCTTGCGGGCGCATCGCCTGCAGGAGCGGGCGCTCGACCAGATAGTCCTCGGTAAAAAGCTCGTCCTTGAGATGCCCGCGATCCACGCCACCCGCGGCCTCGGCGGTGCGAATGGCGATCATCTGCTCGGCGAAATTCCATTCATAGACGGCACTGGCCGCATCGAGGCCCTCATAGCATTGCAGCCGAATGAGCCGCCGCCCGAGCCCGGCGGCGATGGCCTTGGCGATCTCGGTCTTGCCGGTGCCCGCCTCACCCTCGAGGAACAGCGGCCGCCCGAGGGTCAGCGCCAGATAGGTCACCGTGCCCAAGGCGCGCCCGCAGATATAGTCCTGTCCTGCCAGCATGTCCTGCACCGCGCCGATGGATGTGGGATTTTGCACGCTCTCGCCTCCGCCTCGCCTTGCCTGCACTTATCAAGTGCATCGCAACCGCCCCACGGTCAAGGCCGCCGACCTCACACAATGGTCGCAAATCCGCGCCGAACGCTCTTGGATTTTCCCAAGTTTTGCCCCAATGCGAGACCATGGTTTACCGTGTTGAGGCGCGGCACAGACCGGCCGGGCAGAGCAAGGGTTCGCAGACACATGCAAGACAGCGCCGACATTCTCGAGGCTGACCTCTCCGGGCTGTCCTGGGACGCCTGGATCGAACGTGCGGATACGCTCGCGGACGAAGATGGCTATTGCCAACCCCTTGGCGAGCGCCATGCCGCCCTGCTGATCGAACGCAAACCGGTGCTGCTTGTCACCTTCGAGACCTTCAAGCGCCTGCCGGAGATGTCGGAGCGCGCCCAGCCCCTGGGCTGGCCACTTGTCAAGGCGCAGGGCTGGTCGCATCTGTGCCTGCTCGGCAACGGCAATACCTGGTTCCGCGACGCCCGGGTCTATGGCTATTTCGACCGGCTGATCGACGACGGGTTCTTCGACGAGTTCGAGCAGGTGATCTTTTACGGTGCCGGGCCCTGCGGCTATGCGGCGGCCGCCTTTTCGGTGGCGGCACCGGGGGCAAGGGTGGTCATGCTCAGCCCGCAAGCGACGCTCGATCCGCGCGTGGCGGAATGGGACGATCGATATCTGCACATGCGCCGCACCTCCTTTACCGACCGCTACGGCTATGCCCCTGACATGCTCGACGCCGCCGGCCAGACTGTGCTGCTCTACGACCCGAACGTCGAGCTTGACGCCATGCATGCGGCCCTCTTCACGCGTCCCAATGTGATGAAATTCCGCACCCGGTTCCTCGGCTACCAGATCGAGCAGAGCCTCGTGCGCATGGACGTGATCGCGCGTGTGATCGAGGCGCTGAGCGCGGATCGCCTTAGCCCACTCGAACTCGCCCGGATGTGGCGCGCACGCCGGGACGCTACCCCTTATCTCGCCAATGTGATGCGCCGCCTTGTTGCCGATGAGCGCGATCACCTGACGGTTCTGCATTGCCGCAACGCGCTCGCTCGCCGGGTGGGAGGGCCACGTTTCCGCAAGGCCCTGGCGGTTGCCGAAGCACGTCTCGAAGAGCGCGGCGCCTGACGCCTTCTGCCCTCTGGTCTTGGCCCGCGTGATTGTGTATGCGCAAAAGCCATGAGCCAGACCCTGACCCTCCGCCGCCCCGACGATTGGCACCTGCACCTGCGCGATGGCACGATGCTACGCGCCGTCTTGCCCGAAAGCGCGCGTCATTTCGCGCGCGCCGTCATCATGCCCAATCTCGTGCCGCCGGTCGTCACGGCCCGTGACGCCCGCGCCTATCGCGACCGGATCATGGCGGCGCTGCCCGGGGGGATGGAGTTCACCCCGCTGATGACGCTCTACCTAACAGAGCAGACCGATGCGGATCACGTCGCCGCCGCCCATGCAAGTGGCCTGATATCTGCGGTCAAGCTCTACCCAGCGGGGGCCACCACCAATTCTGCTTCCGGCGTGCGTGATTTTGACAAGGTGCGGCCGGTGTTCGAGAAAATGGCCCAAATCGGCCTGCCGCTTTGCGTGCATGGCGAGGTGACGGACCCGGAAATCGACATCTTCGACCGCGAGGCGGTGTTCATCGACCGCGTGCTCGAACCCGTCCGCCGCGCTACGCCGGGGCTGCGCGTGGTAATGGAACATGTGACCACCTCCGACGCAGTGGCCTATGTCACCGAGCACGACCACGACCACGACCTCGCCGCCACCATCACCACCCACCACCTCGTGATCAACCGCAACCATATCCTCGTGGGCGGGATCAAACCGCATTACTACTGCCTGCCCGTGGCCAAACGCGAGGAACACCGCCTCGCCCTGCGCCGCGCCGCCACGTCGGGCGACGCGCGCTTCTTCCTCGGCACCGACAGCGCACCCCATACCGACCCCCTGAAGGAAAGCGCCTGCGGCTGTGCCGGCTGCTTCACCGCGCCCAACACGCTCTCGATCCTCGCCCATGTGTTCGAGGAGGAGGGTGCGCTGAACCGCCTCGAGGGGTTCACCTCGCTCAACGGTCCCGCCTTCTACGGCCTGCCCCCGAACGAGGCGCGGATCACCCTGACAAAGGGAGACCCCGTTCGCTACCCTGACAAGATCGACACCGGCGACGGCCCGGTCACCGTGTTCGACCCCGGCTTCCCCCTGCACTGGCGCGTGAGCTGATCGTCACCGTTCCGAAAATACTCCCGCCGGAGGCATCACATCTCTTCGGCGCAGCGCCCAACCCAAGGACCCCGCCATGATCCCTGCCACCTATCCGCCCAAGGACGAGATCGCCCGCCTCACCGCCCGCATGCTGCTCGAAATCGGCGCGGTGCATTTCAACGCGGACGAGCCCTTCACGCTCGCATCCGGTCTGCGCTCGCCCACCTATATCGACTGCCGCAAGCTCATCAGCTATCCGCGCATTCGCTCGACGCTGATGGATTTCCTGACCGTCGCCGTGATGCGCGAGGCCGGGTTCGAGGCGTTCGACAATATCGCGGGCGGCGAGACGGCGGGTATTCCCTTTGCCGCATTAGTGGCCGAACGCATGGCCCTGCCGATGACCTATGTGCGCAAGAAGCCCAAGGGTTACGGCCGCAACGCCCGCATCGAAGGGGCCATGCATGAGGGCCAACGCGTGCTTCTGGTCGAGGATCTGACCACCGATGGCGGCTCGAAACTCAGCTTCGTCGATGCCATCCGCGAGACTGGGGCGATCTGCGGGCACACCGCCGTCATCTTCTATTACGGCATCTTCCCCGAGACCAAGAAAACCCTCGGCGATCACGGCGTCGCGCTGCACCACCTCTGCACCTGGTGGGACGTGCTGGCAGAGGCCCGCGAGCAGGCATCATTCAGCGCTGCCACCCTCAATCAGGTCGAGGACTTTCTGCGTGATCCGCGTAAGTGGCAGGAAGCAAACAAGAAATAAAATCCTGCTTCCGCGCGGTGGATAAGCAGTATCACGAATCGAAGTTACCCGCCAGATATGGTAGTGTGATAGTGTCGGACCACAGGATGCGGGTCTATGACAGGCATGGATGGCTTGTTCAGAGGGTTATCCCGGCAACCATCCACAGGCTTATACATGTGGCATGCGCGGGAGCTTTGGCTTAGAACACCCGAACGCCAAAAAACAAAGACGACAGGGACAGCAGCCATGAACGAGGTCAGCGTATTCAATCCAACCGGCACCGAGATTCAGGCCGCGGAGACGATGCCGCATTCGATCGAGGCCGAACAGCAGATCCTCGGCGCGATCCTGACCAATAACGATGTCTATGACCGCATCGCCGCCATCATCGGGCCGCAGCATTTCTATGACCCGGTGCATGCCCGCATCTTCGAGACCGCCGCCGCGCGCATTGCCAAGAACAACCTCGCCTCGCCGGTCACCCTGCGCGCCTTTCTCGAAGAGGATGAGGGGCTGCAGGAGTTGGGCGGCGCGAATTACCTTGTAAAACTCGCCGGGGCCGCGATCTCGACCTATGCCGCGCGCGACTATGCGCAGATGATCTATGACCTTGCGATCCGCCGCGAGTTGATTGCCCTTGGCCATGACATCGCGGGCAAGGCCGCCCGTGTCCATGTCGACAGCGAGCCCAAGGATCAGATCGTCGAGGCCGAGCAGAAGCTCTACCAGTTGGCCGAACAGGGCCAGTCTGAATCCGGGTTTCAAAGCTTTCTCAAGGCGGTAACGGACGCAGTTAATGTCGCCAACGCGGCCTATCAGCGCGAAGGCGGGCTGGCGGGCGTCTCCACCGGCCTGATCGACATGGATGGCAAGCTGGGCGGGCTGCATAAATCCGACCTGCTGATCCTTGCCGGGCGCCCCTCGATGGGCAAGACCTCGCTCGCGACAAACATCGCCTTCAATGTCGCCCGCGCCTACAAGAAAGGCACCCGGCCCGACGGCACCCAAGGCGCCGTGGATGGTGGCGTCGTCGGCTTTTTCTCGCTGGAAATGAGCGCCGAGCAATTGGCGGGCCGGATCCTGGCCGAAGCCTCCGAGATTTCCTCGCACAAGATCCGTCAGGGCGACATGGATGAAGAGGAATTCCGCCGATTCGTCGAGGCCGCCAAATCGCTCGAATCCTGCCCGCTGTTCATCGACGACACCGCCGCAATCCCGATCTCGCAGCTTGCCGCTCGCGCTCGCCGCCTCAAGCGCACCCACGGGCTCGACCTGCTGATCGTCGACTATCTGCAACTGGTGCGCGGCACGTCCGAGAACCGCGTGCAGGAAATCGGCGAGATCTCCATGGGTCTCAAGGCCATCGCCAAGGAACTCGACATTCCGGTTCTCGCCCTCTCGCAGCTCTCCCGCCAGGTCGAAAGCCGTGAAGACAAGCGCCCGCAACTGTCGGACCTGCGCGAATCCGGCTCGATCGAACAGGATGCCGATGTGGTGATGTTCGTGTTCCGCGAAGAATACTACAAGGAGCGCGAAAAGCCCGGCGATCACGAGATGGAAAAGATGGCCGAATGGCAGGAGGCCATGTCGCGTCTTCACGGCAAGGCCGAGGTCATCATCGGCAAGCAGCGCCACGGTCCCATCGGCACGGTCGAGCTCAGCTTCGAATCGCAATTCACCCGGTTCGGCAATCTGGTGAAGCCGTGGCAACAGGGCGGCGGTCAGGATTTCTGAAGTCCCACGGCGGGACCGTCATCACGCGGCAACCCGCGCAGCCGCCTCGATGTCCGACAGCGCGCGGTCCACCAACTCCGGCCCCGCGCCGGGCTGTATCGCCCCTTCCGACAACGTCCTGCGCCACACCCGCGCCCCTGGCCGCCCGGCAAACAGCCCCAACATGTGCCGCGTGATCTGGTTCAGCCTGCCACCGTTGACCAGATGCCCCTCGATATAGGGGAGCATCGCGCGGACCGCCCCCTCGGCAGTGCTGTCCGGTCCCTTTGTGCCAAAGATCCGCCGATCCGCCGCACAGAGGATATCTGCGGGTTGATGATAGGCGGCGCGCCCCACCATGACCCCGTCAAGGCCCGCATCCAGCAGGCCAACTGCCTGATCCAGATCGGCAATTCCGCCGTTGATCGAGATATGCAAGTTCGGGAAAAGCATCTTCATGCGCTGCACCAGATCGTAATCGAGCGGCGGAATATCGCGGTTCTCCTTGGGGCTGAGGCCCTGAAGCCACGCCTTGCGCGCATGGATTTGCACCTGCTCACAGCCCGCCGCCACGATCCTTGACAGAAACTCCGGCAGCACCTCCTCGGGGTTCTGATCATCTACCCCGATGCGGCATTTCACCGTCACATCCACATCGACCGCCTCGCGCATCGCGGTCACGCATTGCGCCACAAGCCCCGGATCCCTCATCAGAATCGCCCCGAACGTGCCAGACTGCACCCGATCCGATGGGCAGCCGCAGTTGAGGTTGATCTCGGCGTAACCCGCCGCCGCCCCCAACCGCGCCGCCTGCGCGAGCTCTTTCGGATCCGACCCGCCAAGCTGCAAGGCAACCGGATGCTCCTCGGGACTGTGATCAAGCAAATGCACCGCCCCCCCGCGCACCAGCGCTGGCGCGGTCACCATTTCCGTGTAAAGCAACGCATGACGGCTGAGTTGACGATGCAGGTACCGGCAATGCCGGTCGGTCCAGTCCATCATGGGTGCAACGGACAGGCGAGAAGCTCTTGATATGTCTTGTTTTTTATATTTTTCAGCCACTTACAGGCACCTACAGTTCGTCTCGTTTCCGCTCATCATGGACCAAACCCGTCGATTTTGACACTGGATTTGGTCCCGTGGACCAAATACAATTTCGTGGACCAAATGGGGAGACCATCATGGGCTCGATCACCACACGCAAACGCAAGGATGGAAGTCACAGCTACAGGGCACGTGTACGAGTGATGCGCGAGGGCACCGTCTATCACGAGACGAAGACTTTTGACAGACGCCCAGCTGCGGCCGCCTGGATAAAGAAACGCGAGAAAGAGCTAGCAAAACCTGGTGCGCTGGAAGAGTTGAACGCATCCGACCCTCGGCTGTCCAAAGCGATCGAGCGCTATACTGAAGAAGCCGTGAAGGAAATCGGTCGCACGAAAGCACAAGTCCTCAGGACCATCGCGACCTACCCAATCGCCGATCTGCCCTGCTCCACCATCAAGTCGAAGGATATCATCGAGTTCCTTCAGTCACTGCCCGGGCAACCGCAAACCGTCGGGAACTACGCGAGCCATCTCGCCTCCATATTCGCCATAGCACGACCGATGTGGGACTTTCGACTGGATGACCGGGAGATGAAAGACGCGATCACCGTCGCGCGCCGTATGGGGATTATCTCCCGCTCAGCCCAGCGGAACCGCAGACCCATGCTCGATGAACTCGACCGGCTGCTGGCCCATTTCATTGATCGGCGCGAGAGAACCCCCCAGGCCATGCCTATGCACAAGGTGATCGTTTTCGCTCTTTTCTCGACCCGCCGACAGGCAGAAATCACGCGGCTCACATGGGATTGCTTCCAGAAGGAACACAAACGGGTTCTGGTCCGTGACATGAAGCATCCGGGCGAGAAGCTCGGCAACGATACCTGGGTAGACTTGCCTGAAGAGGCCATTCGAATCATCGACAGCATGCCCAAACGTAAAGCTGAGATCTTCCCCTACTCGCCGGACGCGATTACGGCCAACTTCACCCGCGCGTGCAAACTGCTCGGGATCGATGATCTGCACTTCCACGATCTGCGCCACGAAGGCATTTCCCGGTTGTTCGAGATGGGTTGGAACATTCCCCATGTTGCTGCTGTCAGTGGTCACAGGTCTTGGGTTAGCCTGAAACGATATACGCACATCCGGGAAACAGGCGACAAATATGCAAACTGGCCTGGCCTGCAACTTGCAATCGACAGAGCCTGAGCTCAGCCCGCCTTGCCGAAGGTTCGCCAGCCTGAAACTTTGAAGGAAGCTCAAATAGGCCACACTCCAAGCGATCTGCCTCCAAATTATCGAAGTATCGTTGGTTGCGGGGGCTTGCAACTCACGATTTCTGCGGTTGGTCGAGTGCGTGGTGCAGCGGCTTGTGGCGTAGAGTTGTAGGCCGTGTCGTGCAATGGGCCGATTGCGTCACTCCAGCCTTATCATATGCAAACGTGGGGATTTGGTCAGCCCGTGCACACAAGCAGCACATGCGAACTGCCCAAACGCCTCATCTCACTACGGCTTCGGTCCGATCCTCCAGCGGTCAAGTGCTGACGACAGTAGCGAGAGTTTACGGAAATGTCTGGGATGCGCCTTTGAACATAGAACTATGGCCTGCGAAAACTGTGAACTCTCTATGACGAACATTCGCTCTCAAATTCGGACGGTCAGAAGGCGAATTTCCCTTCGCATTGCTTGTCTTCTTTCGAGGCGCGCCTTCGCGGCTTTGTATTTCGCATGACAAGACTGCAATCGGAGCAACGCCCGGTCGCGCGCCTCGCGCTGACGTCGAACGTACGACCCAGGCGCACCAAGCGTGCCGGGATGCGGCGCGGTACCGACCGGGAAGTAGCCATGCGCCTCGTCCAATGCGATCCTCAGGTTTCGTTCCGCTTCGAGGTACCGGAAGTACGCGACCGCCAAGAGGCGGAAGTGAGCAGCGATGTCTTGGTGCATCTTTTTGTCCTCCTGTCCTGATACCAGTAATTGTTTGGAACGCGCTGGCATTGACGAATGTCATCAGTCCTTTTCGGGTGCATCACCTTTCAGTTGCGCGCGAAAACGTGACGCCACGGCATGCCTCACCTCTCGCGGCTGATCGTCGAGGGCCGCGAGCAACATGCGCATATCACGCCGGGTTTGATGCAATCGGTCGATGAGGGACAAAACCATGTGAACCGCGTCGGACGTGAGCGCCATCTCCTGCCGCAAGTCACAAACGAGCCGCAGGCGTGCGACATCGATGTCATCGAACAGTGGGCCGCTTTCACTCATCGCGGGCCGCACCCAGCCCTCACGCACCCAAACCCGCAAGTCACGACGGGTAAGCCTGCGGATCTCCGACAGGACCTTCTCTTCGGTATAGATCATGTCGACCTCCCTAACTCGGTTCGCGGGTCGAACCCGGCCGTCTCGCGCCAGCGCTTCGCCAGGTCTTCCATGTCCTTGTCGATCTTCTTCGGCAGCACGATCTTCAGCCGCACGATCTGATCGCCCGCCTTCCCCTTGACCGGTTTGATGCCCTTGCCACCGAGGCGCAGGCGCTGACCGGAAGACGCCCCTTTCGGGATGGTGAGCGAGACGGGCCCCCATACCGTGGCCACATCGACAGATCCGCCGAGCACCGCCTCGTCGAACGTGATCGGTAGCTCCAACTCGATGTCGTCGCCCGTACGGCCAAACACAGGATGCGGTCTGACCGAAACAGTGACCAGCGCGTCGCCTGGCGCGCCCTCACCGTATCCCGGCGCACCCTTGCCGCGCAGCCGAAGCGTCTGGCCATCCTTCAGGCCCGGCGGGATGCTGATTTCGATGGTGTTGCCATCGGGCATGGTCACGCGACGCTTTGTACCGCGCACGGCATCGAGGAAATCGACATCAAGATGGTAGCGCAAGTCCTGACCGCGCGCGTGGACCTCTCTGTGGAACCCACTCTGGCGTGGACCGCCGGCACGGCCACCGAAAAACTGTGAAAAGATGTCGCCCAAATCACCGTCGCCGACACCGCCGCCGAAGCCAGGGCCGGGGTCGTAACGGCGGCCAGCATCCTGTCCGGCATAATGATGGTAGTACTGACGTTCAGCGCGTTCCTGGCCGCTGGCATCAATCTCGCCTGCATCGAAGCGACGGCGCTTCTCGGGATCGCTCAGCAGATCGTAAGCCGCCGAGACGGCCTTGAAGCGCTCCTGCTTCGCGGCGTCATCGGGGTGCAGGTCGGGATGCAACTCCTTCGCCAGCTTACGATACGCCTTCTTGATCTCTGCCTGGGGTGCGCTCTTTGGAACGCCTAGGACTTTGTACGGGTCGATACTCATTTTGTTTCGCTTTCAATCCCCTTGCCATGCCGCAAAACAGGCGAGGCCGGTGATTGCCAAAGGGCCTCTGGCATCGCCCGAGAGCCAAGGCCAGGCACTCGGGCGCGCCAAGGATATCGAGATCGACGGGTCATGATCTGAGCACAATCAACAGGGTCCGACCATCACGCCAAACGGTCAGCGCCACCGCGTTCGGCGCGTCCTCGAGTGCGCGGTCGATGTCGCGGATCGACCCTACCCTCTGCCGGTTGACCGCCGTGATGACGTCCCCCGCCTCCAGACCGGCCTGCGCGGCACGGCTGCCTGGCGCGATCTCCGAAACGACAACGCCCTCTGCGGCGCCCCAAGCCGGATGGTTCCGATCGAGCGGGGAAAGGCGAACACCCGCCAACGCATCAGATTCGCCACGATCGCGCTCCGCCAAGCGGGGGCCTCCGCCATCTGCGAGTGCGACCTGCGTCACCAGGCGCTCGCCATCTCGAACATAGGCGATTTCGACCTCATCGCCCGGCCTGCGCAGGCCGATCCTCTGACGCAAGTCGGCGGATCCGTCGACACCCTCGCCGTCAACCGCGACAATGACGTCTCCGGCGGCAAGACCCGCGTCGTCCGCAGGGGTGCCCGGCTCGACCGAGCTTACGATGGCGCCTGTCTCGGCGTCTACACCAAGCGCTTCAGACAGGTCCGGCGTCAGGTCCTGGATCATCACGCCAAGCCGGCCCCGCTGGACTTCGCCGAACTCGACCAGCTGATCCATGACGGACAAAGCCATGTTGATGGGCACCGCAAAGCCGATCCCGACATTGCCGCCGCCATTGGGCGCAATGATCGCCGTGTTGATACCGACGAGATTGCCATCAAGAGTGATCAGCGCGCCGCCTGAATTGCCTGGGTTGATCGACGCATCGGTCTGGATGAAGTCTTCATAACCTTCGGGATTGATCCCCGACCGTCCAAGCGCCGAGACGATGCCGCTTGTCACGGTCTGGCCAAGGCCAAATGGATTGCCGATGGCAACAACGAAATCCCCCACGAACAGGGTTTCGGAATCTCCGATGGGAACCTCTGTCAGGTTATTCGCGTCGATCCTGAGCACGGCGATATCCGTGGCCGGATCGCGCCCGATCAACTCGGCCTCGTAGGTCCGGTTGTCGCGCAGTGTGACGCGGATCTCATCTCCGTTTTCTATGACGTGGTTATTCGTCAGGATGTATCCCTCACCGGCATCGACGATCACGCCGGACCCAGCGCTCATCTGCCGCTGCGGTGGCAGTTGCTCAAGCGGCGGCAAGAAAGGCTGGAAGAACGGATCGCGGAAAAGCGGCGTCATCTGGGCGGGTCGCTCAGAGACGACCGCGATGTTGACGACAGCGTCGTCCACGGCGTCGATCAGCGGCGCGATGGTCGGGATGCCGCGTTCATCAGGTTCAACCGCTGCGATTTGGGCAACCGCCGGCCCCGCGACAAGACCAATCGAAAGGATGAATAGAAAAGCCAGACGGCTCAGCATGGTTCATCTCCTTTGCAAAGGCGCGCCGCCGGGACTGCGCACCGGCGGCGCATCAGGACGGGATCACGCGGCCTGCACTTCGATGCGTTTTACCTTGGCCTGTGCTTCCGGGGTTTGCGGCAGCTTGATGGTCAGCACGCCGTTCCTGAAGCTGGCCTCGGCCTTTTCGCCATCGACACCCGGAGGCAACGGGATCGTGCGGTAGATCGCGCCATAGCTGCGCTCGGAGAGGTAGTACCCCTTCTTCTCTTCCTGCCGCTCGACCTTTTTTTCGCCCTTTACGGTCAGCATGTCGTCGGTGACAGACACCTCGATGTCCGACATGTCCATGCCGGGCAGCTCGATCGAGACCTCGACATGGTCCTTGGTCTCGACGACGTCGGACTTGGCATCTCCACCGCCCCAGGGCCAGTCGAGGTCGCCGGCGCGGGTCCAGAAGCTTTCAAAGACCCGGTTCATTTCGCGCTGCAAACTGGCGATGGGGTTCTGATCATCGGCCTTCGGCTCGGGCGCATGGTCCTTGCGTGCCCAGGGGATCAAATCCTTGATCTGCATGTTATTCCTCCTTCATATCTGCGCGTAGAGCCCCGGATCAGGACCCTGTCACGGCGATCTTCTTGGGCTGGGCCTCGGCGGCCCTAGGCAGCGTTACGGTCAGCACGCCATGCGAGACCGACGCGCCGATCTTGTCCGGGTCGAAATCGTCGGACAGGGTGAAGGCGCGTTCGTAATCGCCTTCTCCGTATTCGGCGTATGCCAGTTGCAGCTTTTCGGGATGCGTGCCCTGGATCTTGCCGCGGACTGTCAGCACGCGCTTTTCAAGCGTGACGTCGACGTCTTCGGCAGAAACGCCAGGCATCTCGAGCATCAGCGTGACACCCTCATCCGTTTCCACGATATCGGTGAGCGGTTGATAGATGCGACCGCCCGCCATGGTCTCGGGGGCCTGGGCCGGGGTTTTCTCAACCGTCTCAGGCGTGTGTGTCATTTGGTCCGTCATTTGCGTCTTCTCCTCTCAAGCGGCTTTGATCTCGATCTTCCGTGGCTTGTCCTCGTCCGGACGACCCACGACGATGCGCAGGACGCCCGCCGTCATCCGTGCTTCGACCTTGTCGTCGGACGCGGCAAAGGGCAGTCGGATCGCGCGGGTGAATTTTCCGAAACGGCGTTCATTTCGATGCCAGCGCGCGGTGTCCGGCACGTCCGGTGCCTTGCGCTCGCCCGAGATCGTCAGAACGTTGTCCTTGACCGAAATATCGATGTCGGACGGGTCGATACCGGGGAGTTCCGCCGTGACGGCAACAGCATCATCGCCTTGCCAGACATTCACCGCCGGAAAGACGGATTGATCGGAGTTCGTCGGGATAAACCGGTTCACGTCGCGCAGCATGGAACGCATCATTCCAAAGGGGTCGCTGCGGCGCGTATAGGTGGGGTAGTACATATCTTGCCTCCTCATTTTGCCAATCCATCCATGCGACAAAGGCCGCATGCTATTGAGGCGCCCGAGGAGGTCGGACATGTCTAAAGGTTCGCCGATCAAGCGGCGTTCGATGTCATTCGCGTTTGCCGATCCTCTCCCGAATTGGCGAGTGGCCGGTGGTCCGCTATCAGAGCCGAACCTTTATGCGTATCCTTGAAACCCCATCTGGGCGTCTCAACGCTGATAAGGTGAGAGCGAGCCCCGTTTTCAAGAATGTCTTTGTACATTTTTTGTCGACATGGGACGCATCCAAGCCAACGCATACGGAGTAATCGACGCGGTCTCCGATGAAGCGCTCGTGCCTTTGCAAGCAAAACGCGACCGGATCTCGGAAACCTCCCGCGTGCTGCTCGAACGGGAGACGCTGGGTGACACCGACCTCGCCTCTATCGCCAAACGAGTAGAAAGGCCGCGGGGTCTGGCGGCGTGAGGCCGCGAGACGGACGTGCGTGTTCGGCAACCCCGTCTCGGCCTCACAAACACACGCGCGGAGTCCCACACCTATGCCGCCAGATCATCACTGTCCGATGCGTCGGACAAAAGCTGCATTAGATTTGCTTCGCCCAGAAGCTCCGTTTCGGACGGTGCGTCCACCTCCCCCGTCCGGCGTCGTCTTTCGATCACTCTCTGCCACGTCTCTCGCCGCAGTTGCGCATCGCGTGCGACCTCGTTGAGCGCCACTGCGCAGCGCGTACCACTAGGCGGTGCCTGCCATTTGACAACGTTGTTTCCCATCTCCCGCGCATGCTCGGCGGCCGCAAGGATAAGGCCGAAGCGGTCGGCGTCTCGCGCGACCGCATCGGCGATGTCTACCGGATGTCTCATCGCGTCCTTCCCTCAGATGCGCCGATCCGGGCGGAAATTGTCCACATAGCTCTTGATCACCGGTTTGCGGCGGTTCTCTGGCAGCACGATTGCACGCCAGCCCTGGCGTTCGGCAAAATCGAGTGCGGCCTCTTTGGTCGTAAAGGTCAGTGACACCTGGCGCGCCGGATCGTCCCCGGCTGTCCAGCCCATCAGAGGCTCCAGCCAATGCGGCCGCGTGGCTTGCAGGTCAAGTCGCCAAGTCTTGCTACGCGGTCCGGACGTCATTGCGGACCGCGCGGGCCGATGGATCAACGCCAGGGGCACCGTGTGCGGTACGGTGTTCTTGCCAGCATCTTTCCTTCGTTGGTCCCGTTTCGGGAACGCGATGACCTCTGCCCGCGCGTTATGTGCGATGTTCTTTTGTGCCCGAACGTCAAGGTCGGGACGCAGTTTTGCGGATTGTGCCATCCATGTCCTCCATCATGTGTTCAGTGCAATTGGCCCGGTCGGAAACATCCCGGCTCGAGCGGTGGCGAGTTGGGGAGGCGCGGCGGGCATTTCAATCTCTTGACCAGTGAAGAACCATTTCCCATCTCGCCCGCGAAAATGGCAAAGCGACCAACTGCGAAACTTATGAGATGCAAAGAAAAAACTACGACATCGGTGATTGTCGCCATCGCGCCAGTCCTTGCCTCGGTTGCGCTTCTGACCTTGGGGCACGGACTGCAAGGCACCTTGCTTGGCATCCGTGGTGGTCGAGAAGGCATGTCGGCAGGAGACATCGGCCTCGTTATGTCGGCCTACTTCGCGGGCTTCGCCGCAGGATCGGTCTGGAGCCCCGGCGTGATCATGGGCGTCGGCCATATCCGCGCGTTTGCCGCCTTTGCGTCGACAACCTCAGCCATTGCGTTGGTTTACGCGCTCAATGTCAGTGTGTCCGGATGGCTGGTTCTCAGATTTCTGAATGGCTTCTGCTATGCGGCGATGATCGTGGTTGTCGAAAGCTGGCTGAATGCGTCAACGCCGAGCCGGTCGCGCGGACGCGTCCTTGCAACCTATGGCGCGTTGATGATGGGGGCCTGGGCCGCGAGCCAGCCGATGATCGGCCTCGCCGATCCTGAAGGCTTCGTGCTCTTCGCGGTCATCTCAATTCTGGTGTCTCTGTCTCTCGTCCCATTGACGTTATCTCGGGGTGCAGTCTCTCCAGACATTCAGGCCAGCCGAAGTTCAATATCGAGGCTTTTTGCGATCTCACCCATTGCGTTGGTCGGCGGCTTTCTGATCGGTGTCTGGACCAGTGCGTTTTAGGGGTTGGGGCCAACCTACGGGCAGTTGTCCGGGCTTTCCGATACCGAGGTCGCGGTCTTCATGTCCGTTGTCATGATCGGCGCGCTGGTCGCACAATGGCCGGTCGGCTGGCTATCGGATGTGATCGACCGCCGCGTGGTGATCGGGCTCGTGACCCTCTTGGCAGGTTGCTGCGCTGTTACACTCACAACAATCAGTACAGAAGACTGGGAAGTCTTTCTGTTGACCTCCGCACTCTATGGCGCCGCCAGCATCTCGATTTACTCCGTTTGCCTCGCCCATATCAACGACCGGATCGAGGCTGATGAAGTTGTCGCAGCAGCCAGCGCTCTGTTGCTCTTCTACGCGATCGGGTCGGCGCTTGGTCCGATTTCGAGCGGTATCCTCATCGAAGCATTCGGCCCCGCGACCTTTTTTGCGGCGGCGGCTGCACTTCAATTCGGTTTCGCCGCCTATGTCATTTGGCGCCTGTTGACCGACAGCCGCCAGCCAGAAGGCGACAAGCAGGGCTTCGTTGCAATGCCCGCGAATGCCACAAGTCACATGGCGACAGATCTGCATAAGCACGGGACCGCCGACGACAGAAAATTTGCCGATCAGACCTCTTGAAATCGTTTTTGGCCCAACAAATCTGTGCGGCGCGCGGGAGGATGGGCCTCCCAAAACGTAAAACAGGAGATGCGCAAATGCGTCGTTTAGCAGTTGGTGCAACCGTTGCCGCTCTGTTGGCGGCACCCGCTTTCGCTCTTTCGGTATCCGATGTCGACACCGATGGCGACAGCCTCATCTCTTTCGCCGAAATGGCGGAGCTTTACCCCGATCTGACCGAAAAGACCTTTGCAAAGGTCGACACCGGTGACGATGAGTATGTCGACGAAGACGAACTGACAGCCGCACTCAAGGCTGGTCTGATCGAAGAACCTGCTGAGTAACCAACTTTGTACAAACGTCAATCTTGATCAAGAGGACACTGCACATGGCTATGACCGAAAAACTTCCAAAGCAGATCAACTGGAAGATCTGGGGCGCTGTTGCCGTCGCCGCGATCATCGCGCTTGGTGGCGCCGGGTACTATTTCGACTGGTTCGGGACCGGTGCGACCGAAGCCGTGGCTCCAGCCGCTGAAGAGGTAGCCCCGGCTAGCGAATAATCGCCATTCCGCCGATGTCGAGAGCCCGGCGGATGAAACCGTCGGGCTCTTTTGTTTGGTCTCGGATATATCCGTAATGCTCAAACCGATTTCTTTTGAATTCTTTTGGACTCATTGCCCTTTGCGTGCCACTCATTAATGCACGCTGACTAATCGTGCCATTTATTTCATGGGTTCGACCTCATGTCACCGACGCTCCACTGAAATTGGAAGCAATTGACGACCCCATTCCGGTTTGGACATTTATTGTCTCTGATTTCGGCCAAGCCTATATGCGGGGCGTAAATACTCGGAGGAAACGGATGGTTCGCACCTTCATGCTTATGGCAGCCATGACCGCCTTTGTGGGGGTGGCTGGGCTTTTGCTGGGCGGTGAGGCGGGGTTCGTCATCGCACTGGCCGTCGCGGCGGGCATGAACTTTTTTGCTTACTGGAACTCTGACAAGGCCGTGCTGCGGATGCATGGCGCACGGCCTGTGGATCAAAGATCGGCACCAGAACTGTGGGAGATGACGGCAAGCATGGCGCGACGGGCGGGGATGCCAATTCCCGCCCTCTACATCATCGAGACCGAGCAACCCAACGCTTTTGCCACCGGGCGAAACCCCGAAAACGCGGCCGTTGCCGTCACACGCGGACTGCTCCGCAATATGAGCCGAGAGGAGGTCGCGGGCGTCGTGGCCCATGAGCTGGCGCATATCAAGAACCGCGACACGCTGACCATGACGATCACGGCCACGCTGGCGGGCGCCGTGTCGCTGCTCGCCAATTTCGCCATTTTCTTCGGCGGCGGGCGGGACCGCCCGCTCGGGATGATCGGCACAATCGCCATGATGATCCTGGCACCCCTCGCGGCGGCGATGGTGCAAATGGCGATCAGCCGGGTGCGCGAGTACGAGGCTGATGCCGAAGGTGCAGCGATCTGCGGGAACCCTGAGTGGCTGGCCTCGGCACTCAACAAACTGGGGGTCCTTTCGGGCCGGATCGACAACATCGCCGCCGAAAGAAACCCGGCCACCGCGCATATGTTCATCGTGAACCCGCTGCATATGCAGGCTGTGGACAGCCTGTTTGCCACACATCCACCCATAGAAAAGCGCATAGCGGAACTGCGGAAACTCAGCGGTGCATCCATGCGTCGTGCACCGCGCGCACAAGCAGGCGCGGGTCCGTGGGGGTGAACGACGCCTATTGAAGGCCCCGCGCGCGATCCATAAATCAGCGCCGCGTTTGAAACTGGAGGAGAAAACATGACCGAAGTTCTTGAGAAAGAGACCTTTTCTTTCCAGACCGAGGTGGGGCAGCTTCTGGAGATTGTCGCAGGCTCGCTTTACTCCAACCGCGAGGTGTTCCTGCGCGAGCTTGTCTCGAACGCGTCGGACGCCTGCGACAAGCTTCGCTACGCGGCGCTGACGGATGCAAGCCTCGCCCCCGCCGACGGGTTCGCGATCACTCTCGCTGCCGATAACAAAACCCTTTCGATTTCAGACAACGGCATCGGCATGAACCATGCCGACCTACTCGACACGCTCGGCACGATCGCCAAGTCCGGGACCGGCGCGTTCATCGAAGCGTTGAAGGCCGACGAAAAGGATGCCCCCGGCCTTATCGGTCAGTTTGGCGTGGGCTTCTATTCGGCGTTCATGGTGGCTTCACAGGTTGACGTGCTGACCCGCAAGGCCGGTGAAAACGAGGCCTGGCTCTGGTCCTCCGACGGCAAGGGTTCCTTCACCATTGAACCTGCGACCCGCGATGCCGCTGGCACCACCGTGACGCTTCACCTCAAGAAAGACGCCAAGGAGTTCGCGGACCCTGCGCGCATCCGCCAGATCATCAAGACCTATTCGGAACATATCAGCTTTCCGGTGAAGCTGGGCGACGAGACCCTCAACGCGGCCCAAGCGCTGTGGACGAAGGCGCCGAAGGACATCACCCAGGACCAATACACCGAGTTCTACAAGCACACGTCGCATGCCTTCGACACGCCCTGGCACACCATCCACAACAAGGTGGAAGGGTCGCTCAACCACACAAGCCTTCTGTTCGTGCCGTCGGTGCAGCCGTTCGACCTGTTCGATCCGGAACGCAAAAGCCATGTGAAGCTCTACGTGAACCGCGTGTTCATCTCAGAGACGACGAAGGACCTGATCCCGGCCTATCTGCGCTTCCTTCGGGGCGTGGTCGATAGCCAGGACCTGTCCCTGAATGTCTCGCGTGAAATGCTGCAGACCGACCCGAAGCTTGCCAAAATCAAGAGCCAGGTCACCAAAAAGGTCCTGAGTGAACTCAAGAAGAAGGCGACAAAGGCACCGGAAGACTATGCCACCTTCTGGGGCCATTTCGGCGCCGTCCTGAAAGAAGGCCTTGTCGAAGATGCCGCCTCACGCGACCGGATTTTGGAAGTCTGTCGGTTTGCCTCGACCGGCCCCGAGGCGCTCACCAGCCTGTCGGCTTATGTCGAACGCATGAAAGAGGGTCAGGACGCGATATTCTACATCGCGGGCGAAGACGCAGGCAAACTGACGCAATCCCCGCATCTCGAAGGCTTCAAGGCCAAGGGGGTCGAAGTCTTGCTGCTGTCGGACCACGTGGACGAGTTCTGGCTCCAGCACATCCACGAATTCGAGGGCAAACCGTTCAAATCCATCACGCGAGGTGCTGCGGATCTGGATGCGATCGAGGCCGACGCCGACGAAGCCGACAAGGACGACGACGGCGCGGCTGACCTGTCCAAACTCATCGCGGCGATCAAGGCAGAGCTTGGTGAGGCCGTCAAAGACGTCCGCCCGTCCAAGCGTCTGACTGACAGCCCCGTTTGCCTGATTGCGGATGAAGGCGACATCGACGTGAACCTCGAGAGGTTGCTGAGGCGCCACGGGCAATTGCGGGACGGCTTGCCAAGAGTCTTGGAACTGAACCCAAATCACGCGCTCATCTCGAAGCTCGCGGAACGCGCCGAGAGCGACGCGGATGACCTGCTCAAAGACGCCGCACACCTTCTGCTCGATCAGGCCCGGATCGTCGAAGGCGAAACCCCGGCCGATCCCGCCGGCTTCGCACGCCGTTTGGGGTCCATCATGTCCCGCGCCTTCGGGGCCTGACCGAAGGGCGCCCGCCGATGCTGAAGCTGTTTTGCGCAATGGCCTTAACGCTGGTGTTGGCAGCATCGGCAGTCGCCCAGGACCTCACGGCGCCAGAGGAGCGGTTGATCTCGCTTTTCGAGGCGTCGCGGTCTTCGGTCGTGTCGATCACGACGGGGCAAAGGCGTGTTGATCCGTGGATGCGCCGGGCCGAAATCGTGCCGAGCGGGTCGGGGTCCGGCTTCTTTTGGGGGGAAGACGGCCATATCGTGACGAACGCGCATGTCATCCGAGGGGCCGCGCGGGCGGACATTCACATGTCGGACGGGCGCGTCTTGCCTGCACGACTTGTCGGAACTGCACCGCAATTCGATCTCGCCGTGCTTCGGGTCGATCTCGATGGCACACCTGTGGAGCCTTTGGAAAACGGCAACAGTGCCGATCTGCGCGTCGGTCAAAGCGTGTTGGCGATCGGCAACCCCTTCGGCCTCGACTGGACGCTGACGACTGGAATCGTCTCTGCACTCGATCGCGAGATCCCGATCGGGAACGGTGTGATCGAAGGTCTGATCCAGACCGATGCGGCGATCAATCCCGGTAATTCCGGTGGGCCGCTTCTCGACAGTTCAGGCCGGTTGATCGGCGTGAATACCGCGATCTTCAGCCCGTCCGGCGCATTCTCGGGGATCGGGTTCGCCGTGCCCGTGGATCTGGTGAAACGTGTTGTACCGCAACTGATCGCGACTGGAGTGTATCGCCCGCCGATCCTCGGTATCCGGTTTGACCCCCGCATCGACGCGTTGGCGCGTCGGAATGGCATCGAAGGGGCCGTCGTGTTGTCTGTCGATGCTGGTGGCCCCGCGGATGTGGCAGGACTGCGGCCAGCCGAACGCAGCCCGCATGGCGGCATCGTGGCGGGAGATGTCATTCAACGCGTGGATGGACAACGCATCGCATCAGGCACTGACCTTGGCGCGCTCCTAGACAACTACGAACCCGGCGACCGGGTCATACTGACCGTTTGGCGGGACGGTGAAACGCGTGAGGTGACCGCGCAGTTGGCCGCCCCGTAGGCGACCATTTGAGCCGGCAACTGCCGTTTATTCGACCTCATCCTTGCAGCTTGGCAGGTACGCACGCGGCACTGTGCACTGAGGCCGTTTGACGACGCGCTGACATGGCATGATTTCGCCAATTCTGTCCAAGACTATGATTTTAAACCCATAAAATTTTTTCCCGAACATCTTGAAATCGAAAATCCTCCCCACGATCTACGCGTCGTTGGCACTCTGTCGACGTGAGTGCCAAAAGCAGTGACACTCTAACGGAGGAGCCTTGTACATGACATTTACCCCTCTGCATGACCGCGTTCTGGTGCGCCGCGTTGACAGCGACGAAAAGACCGCCGGCGGGTTGATCATCC
This sequence comes from Roseovarius sp. MBR-154, assembly GCF_053628595.1. Classification (NCBI taxonomy): domain Bacteria; kingdom Pseudomonadati; phylum Pseudomonadota; class Alphaproteobacteria; order Rhodobacterales; family Roseobacteraceae; genus Roseovarius; species Roseovarius sp. MBR-154. Next base: position 54,238 of record NZ_JBRJGR010000004.1, on the reverse strand, counting down.
CCGATACTGCCAAGGAAAAACCCGGGCGCGGTGAAGTCATCGCGGTTGGCCCCGGCGCGCGTGACGAGCATGGCAAACACATCGAGATGGCGGTGAAAGCAGGCGACCACATCCTCTTCGGCAAGTGGTCGGGCACCGAGATTACCCTCGATGGTGAGGAGATGCTGATCATGAAAGAGAGCGACATCCTCGGCATCATCGAAGACACAAAAGTTGCGAAAGCCGCGTAATTCCACACAAGACACAGGAGAGAGACAAAGATGTCTGCAAAGGACGTCAAATTCGAGACCGCCGCCCGCTCCCGGATGCTGCGCGGCGTGAACACTTTGGCCGATGCGGTGAAAGTGACGCTTGGTCCCAAAGGCCGCAATGTCGTGATCGACAAGAGCTTTGGCGCGCCCCGCATCACGAAAGACGGCGTGACCGTCGCCAAAGAGATCGAACTGGAAGACAAGTTCGAGAACATGGGTGCGCAGATGGTCAAGGAAGTGGCCAGCCGCACCAACGATCAGGCCGGAGACGGCACCACGACGTCGACCGTTCTGGCGCAGGCCATCGTCAACGAGGGCATGAAAGCCGTGGCCGCGGGCATGAACCCGATGGACCTCAAGCGCGGCATCGATCTTGCAACGTCGAAGGTTGTCGAAGCCATCAAGGCGGCTGCCCGTGACGTCAAAGACAGCGACGAGGTTGCGCAGGTCGGCACCATCTCGGCCAATGGCGAAGCAGAGATCGGGCGCCAGATTGCCGACGCCATGCAGAAGGTCGGCAATGACGGTGTGATCACCGTCGAAGAAAACAAGGGCCTGGAGACCGAAACCGAAGTCGTCGAAGGTATGCAGTTCGACCGCGGCTATCTCAGCCCGTATTTCGTGACCAACGCCGACAAGATGACAGCAGAGCTTGAGGATCCGTTCATCCTGATCCACGAGAAGAAACTGTCTTCCCTCCAGCCGCTTGTGCCACTGCTTGAGTCCATCATTCAGGCAGGCAAGCCGCTTCTGGTCATTGCCGAGGACGTGGAAGGCGAAGCGTTGGCAACTTTAGTCGTCAACAAACTGCGCGGCGGTCTGAAGATCGCTGCTGTGAAGGCTCCTGGCTTCGGTGACCGTCGCAAAGCCATGCTGCAGGACATCGCGATCCTGACCGGCGGCCAGGTGATTTCCGAAGACCTCGGCATGAAGCTTGAGAATGTCACCATCGACATGCTCGGTACCGCGAAGAAAGTCGCGATCACCAAGGAAGAGACGACAGTCATCGACGGCGCTGGTGAGAAGTCGGAAATCAATGCCCGCGTCAGCCAAATCCGCACACAGATCGAAGAAACCACCTCCGACTATGACCGCGAGAAGCTGCAGGAACGCGTGGCCAAGCTGGCAGGCGGCGTTGCCGTGATCCGTGTTGGTGGTATGACCGAAGTCGAGGTGAAAGAGCGCAAGGACCGTGTCGACGACGCGCTTAACGCAACCCGCGCTGCTGTTCAGGAAGGCATTGTCGTCGGTGGTGGCGTCGCCTTGGTTCAAGGCGCAAAAGCACTCGATGGCCTGCAAGGCGCAAACCCCGACCAGAACGCAGGCATCGCGATCGTGCGCCGCGCGCTGGAAGCACCGTTGCGCCAGATTGCCGAGAACGCGGGTGTCGACGGGTCCGTGGTTGCTGGCAAGATCCGGGAGAGCGACGATGTCACCTTCGGCTTCAATGCACAGACCGAAGAGTACGGCGATCTGTTCTCCTTCGGCGTGATCGACCCGGCAAAGGTCGTGCGCACGGCACTCGAAGATGCGTCGTCCGTTGCCGGCCTTCTCATCACGACCGAAGCCATGGTGGCCGACAAACCGGCCAAGAAAGAGGCTGCCGCGCCTGCCATGTCCGGCATGGACGACTTCATGTAAGTCGATCCGGCGTCCTGCGGGACGCTGCATCAAAGCATCAGTGTCGCGGGCCCCTCGCCCGCGGCACCCTCAAGCGACCGTCCAGAAGAGGCGGCCCACGAATACAGGGAGCACCTCCAACGTTCGGTCTGATCTTAACCGCTGGCGCGGCCCATCGTCGGGCACGCTGGCCCGAACTGGAGGCATTCTCAATGACGACGCTTGTTGAAGCCCACGGGCTGAAAAAGCGCTTCGGGGACATGACCGCGGTCGACGATGTCTCTCTGTCCGTTGCACGGGGAGAAGTTGTCGGGTTTCTCGGTCCGAACGGAGCGGGAAAATCCACCACAATGAAGATGATTACCGGGTTTCTCGAACCCGACACTGGGACCGCTCAAATCGCCAGCCATGATGTCTGGCGCGACCCTGCGGCAGCAAAGGCGAAACTCGGCTATTTGCCCGAGGGCGCACCTGCCTACGGTGACATGCCTGTCGCGGACTTTCTGACCTTCTGCGGGAAGATGCGAGGGCTGCGCAAAGCTCAACTGAACAACCGGCTTGCCGAAATGGCCGAGCGTGTGCGCCTGACAGAAGTCTGGTCCCGCCCCATCGAGGCACTTTCAAAGGGCTATCGTCGCCGCGTCGGCATCGCGCAGGCGCTGATCCACGATCCGGATGTTTTGATCCTCGACGAGCCGACCGATGGTCTCGACCCGAACCAGAAACACGAAATGCGTAACCTCATCCGGGAGATCGCGCCCAATAAATCCATCATCGTCTCGACCCATATTCTTGAAGAGGTCGAGGCCGTGTGCTCCCGCGCGGTGATCATCGCAAGCGGCAAAGTCGTCGCCGACGCCACACCGCGCGATCTTGTCGGCTCCAAAGACGACGGACGCGCAATCCAGATCCGCATCGGCTCACCAGAAGAGGCGTCGGTCATCGAGAAGATCAAACCGCTCGCAGATGGGGCCGAACTTGAGGTGATGGAGCGCATGAACGGCTCCACGCGGGTCCTTCTGCGCTACAATGACAAGCCGGAAGACACGCGCGCCATTGAGACTCGTCTAAGGTCGGCGGACCTGCCTGTGGAGGAAGTTGGCATCTATCGCCCGCGCCTCGAAGACGTCTTCCGCGATGTGACCACCCGTATTCACTAAAACGAAGGACCGAAACCATGACTGCTTCGCTTTCTTCGGTGAGCGTCGTCTTTGGCCGTGAGTTCCGCGCCTATTTTGCGACGCCGCTTGCCGCGATTTTCCTTGTTGTGTTCCTGGCCCTTGCCGGGGCGATGACCTTCTTTGTCTCTGGCTTCTTTGCCCGAGGCAGCGCCGACATGGCAGCCTTCTTCACATGGATGCCGTGGCTCTTTCTGGTGCTACTCCCGGCCATCGGCATGCGCCTTTGGGCGGAAGAGCGCCGCTCTGGCACCATCGAGCTGTTGATGACCATGCCCGTTGCGCCCTGGACGATCGTGCTGGGCAAGTTCCTGGCAGGCTGGGCCTTTACCGGCGTCGCGCTGGCGCTGACCACCCCGCTGTGGATCACGGTCAATTGGCTGGGTAGTCCTGATAATGGCGTCATCGCAGCTGGATACCTGGGCACGTTCCTGATGGCTGGGGCCTTTCTGGCCGTTGCCGCCTGCATCTCAACGCTGACCAAGAACCAGGTGATTGCGTTCATCTCGGCCGCCATCGTGACCTTCCTTCTGGTCACGGCCGGGCTTGAGCTTGTGCTGGGCGCGATCCGCGGCTGGGCACCTTACTGGCTGACGGAAGCCGTCGCCGCGTTGTCGGTGCTCGAACACTTCCAGCGTATCACCCAAGGACTGATTGAGGCTCCGACGCTGATCTTCTTCGGCTCGCTCATCGTCCTTGCTCTCATGATCAACACGTTCCTCGTGGACCTGAAGAAGGCTCAATGACAATGGACCGTCTTGCAAAACTCACACATTGGATCGGCGGCCTATCGCGCCGCCAGATGATCGGGACCTCCATCGCGCTCTGCGCCGTGCTGTTCATCTCGGTCAATATCTTCGCCGCCCGCGCCCTCGATGGATGGCGCGCGGATGTCACGGAAACTCAAGTCTGGACGCTGTCCGAAGGGACGGAGACTTTGCTCTCCGATCTCGCTGAGCCCCTGCACCTGCGGCTCTATCTGTCTGACGGATTGACGGAGGCCGCACCGCAACTGGCCAGCTATGCCGACCGCGTGCGGGGCATGTTGCAGTCTTACGCCGATCAGGCCGATGGGCAGATCACGCTCGAAGTGATCGACCCAGAGCCCTTCTCGGATGCAGAAGACCGCGCCGTGGGCTTTGGCATCAACCGCATTGCGCTGGCGGGCGCCCCTGAGCCGATGTTCTTCGGGCTTGCCGCCACGAACTCCACCGACGGGCGCTCCACAATCCCAGTCTTCTCGCCGGATCGCGAGGCTTGGCTGGAATACGATCTGACCCGGCTCGTGGCCGAGTTGGGCCAGCCTGAGAAGCCCAAGGTCGCTCTGCTCGACGGTATTGGCCTCTCCGGCAATCCCATGATGGGCGGAGCGGAGCAGCAAAGCCTTGCAATGCTGCGCGAGCTTTATGACGTCGAGATCCTGTCAGGCGATGTGAACAGCTTCCCCGAAGGCACCGAAGTCGTCGCAGTCGTGCATCCGCAGGGTCTGACCGAGCCCACGCTCTATGCGCTCGATCAGTGGGTGATGGGCGGCGGTGCCCTGATGGCCTTCGTCGATCCCCATGCCGAGACGCAGATGGGCCCGCAAGGCATGCCCGCGCCGGATGCGGCGTCGGACTTTGCGGCACTCTTCGAGGGCTGGGGCGTGGATTTTGATGCCACTCTGGCTGTCGCCGATCCGACCTACGCGCTCACCACGAACCGGCGCGTTCAGGGGCGGGACGTGAATGTGGGCAACCCGGCCTGGCTGCGGCTCGATGCGAGCGCGCTCGACCAGGACAGCCCTGCCCTTGCCCGGCTCTCGGCCATGGTCATGACCACGGCGGGCAGCTTTGCGACCGGCGAAGATGGGCCGACCCTGACACCACTGGCCACCGTGTCCGACGCCGCTGTGCTGGCGAGCGCCACAGACGCCTCCAACCGCTTCGGCGATCCGCGTGATCTGCTGACCAGCGGCGAGGCCGTAGATGCAGCCCCCGTCGTGATCGCACGCCTCAGCGGTGCGGTGTCATCAGCCTTCCCCGATGGCAAACCCGAACGCTCTGATTGGGAGGCCGAGCATATCGCCAGCACCGAGGTCGCCAATGTGCTGCTCTCGGGCGATGCCGACATGCTGATGGACCGGAATTGGATCCAACAGCGGAGCATCTTCGGTGCGCAGATCCCGCAGGCCTTTGCCAATAACGGTGATTTCTTCCTGAACGCCGTTGAGCAAATGGCCGGTGGGGCCGCCCTGGCGGACCTGCGTGGCCGGGCCGTGGATTGGCGTCCGCTCACCCGCATCGAGGCGATGGAACGCGCCGCCGAGGCCGAGTACCGCGCCACCGAGCAAGCCCTGCTCGACCGCATTGCCGAGACCGAAGCCGCCCTGCGCGACCTCGCTCCGCAAGACAGTGACGGGAACGGCCTTTTCAGCGCCGAGATGGTGGCCGAGGCGGAGAACCTGCGTGCCGACCTGCTCGCCGCCCGCGCGGAGCTGCGTCAGGTGCAATACGACCTTCGCAGCGATGTGGAGGCGCTTCAGGCCAGTGTGACGACGCTGAATGTGGGCCTTGTCCCCTTCCTTGCCGCCGTCATTGCGCTTTTCTTCGCATTGCGCCGCCCCAAGCGGACCGTGCCGACCCGTGTTGCGGCATAAACAGACAGTCAAAGGAGACATCTCATGAACCAGAAGTCTTTTCTGATGCTTGGCGGCGCCACGGCCCTGTCACTCGTCGCCGCGGGCGCAACGCTCTTCGGCAGCGGGAATGCCCCCGCCTTTGCCGAGGCTGGCGAGCCCCTTTTCCCGGGGCTTGCCGAAGCCAGCGCCGATGTGGCGAGTTTGGAAATCCGGGAAGGCGACTTCGCCATCACCATCGAGTCCCGCGACGGTGTTTTTGTCGACGCGGCCTCCGGCTTCCCGGTTGATCCAGATCCCTTGCGCGACCTTGTCAGCGGCATGACCATGGCCACCATCGCAGAGGCCAAGACCGCAGACCCCGCGCGACATGCCGATCTGCAACTTGCTGCTATCGGGGATGACGAGGGCGCCGGAAGCGAAATCATCCTCCGGGACGGGGATGGCGACACCCTTGCCCATGTGATCGCCGGCCAAAGAGATTTCACCCTGGGTGGTGTCACCGGCGGTCAATACGTCCGGCGTGGCGATGAAGACGCGACGTGGCTCGTCCACGCGCGGCTTGACCCGCCAATCTCGCGCGCAGGCTGGTTCGACACGCGCTTGATGGAGGTCGACGCTGCCCTGCTCACTGGCGCAACCCTCACCACAGAAGATGGCAGCGTGATTGCCATGTCGGGCGCAGACGGCACGCTGACCATCGATCCACTGCTGATGACAGGACGTGTTCCCGCCGAGAACCAGTTGAACCGGATCGTCCGGCTCTTCGAGACGCTCGACTTTGCGGATGTGCGCGCGGGCATGGCGAGCGATAGCGAAGCTGCGGGACCAGCCCTGCAGGCCAGCCTTGAGGACGGAACGACAATCACTCTCACTCAAGTCAGCGGGTCCGACGGCGCAGATGAAACGCGCTGGTTCCGCATCGACGTAAGCGGCAACACCGAACTCGCCTCGACAACCGCCGGGTTTGAGTTTTCGATGTCGTCATCCGACGCCGAAGTCTTTAGCTGGACTTTGGATGATCTGACGGAGGAAACCGCGAGCTAATTGGAGAGCCGCAGCCAAACGACTTGGCTGCGGCTCATCCGTTTGCACATGAGCGGCGTTTACCGACGCGTATCGGGAAAATGCGTTCCGATACCTTTCAGAACCAGGCTTTGGTTCCCATTCGAACGGCCGGAGCCAATCAAGCGACCGGCATTCAGATCGCCCGCTCCTATCGGCAGTCACTCAGACAAGACAAGCGACGACCACACGCTATCGCACGACACGGCACGATCGCACCATGAACATACGTTGCACACGTCGCTCCGCAACGCACTGAAATCATGCCCAAATCGCCACCATCCATCACGAGAACGACGCCGATTGGACGCTGCTCTACGCGGTCGCTGTTGGTTGCGGGGTGATTTGCACCTATCGGGATAAGTCATTGATATTGCTTGGGTCGAATGAACGGCGACATCTCGCGGCTCGCCAAGGCCCTGAAACCAATATGGTTTCTTGAGTGGTTTGGTTGCGGGGGGGCGCACCCATCATAACTTGCCACTGGACGGTCGGCACATGGGGCCAGATGATGTTAGGGATGTAGCTAAGAAAATTGCGATGGTTGTGGGGATTTCCCGCGGTCTGGAATTGCTATTTCGAGCGGTAGCTTAGCCTTGGCGGAAACGCGACAGCACTCTTGAGCGCTGCCCTCCGAAGGTGGAGGTTTGAATCCCGATAACGCGTCACTACTTCGTTGGTCTTTCAAACAACGTAAGAAACTACCGGCCCCGTTCGCGGGGCCGGTAGCCAAATTAGGCTGTCAGAGCAGAATTCCCACCGTCGTTCTTCCAGCGCCGCCAGGCGGGAAAGGCCAGCGCGAGCACGCCGAGGGCCACATGGGCAAGCGCGATACTGAGCGTGAAGCCGGCTACGAGAGCCCATGGGCTGATCGCAGCCCAGACACCCGCAACCATACGCGCCCAGTCAAGCCCTTCATGCGGTCGCCAAAGCGCAATTGCGGCAAGCACTGCGATCAGTCCGCCTGTCAGTAGGGCGCTCCAGAAGGCAATATCGGTCATCGTGACGACGAAGGGCAACCCAGCGAGGGCTAGGCCCGCGAGAAGGCTGATGCCGTCGCCAAGCTTGTCATAGTTCGTGGTCCAGGTCTTGCTCATGGTGTTACCTCCTTTCTCTTCACCAGGGATTCAATGCGGCCGAGCCAGCCGCTTGGGCGCCGGCGCAGGCAGGAAGGGCAACAGCTCCTCCTGCGAAATCGCACCGGTCGCGATCTCTTCCAAGGCAAGCTCTTCGGTTGCTTGCCGTTTAGGTTCGACCCGAGGTTCTGCCCCGGCCCTCAGCGCCCGGCTGCGGGCGCTCGCGGCGAGGACCAGTGCGAAACGATCGGGCACCGCCTGCTGGGCATCAATTGCAACGAAGGGATTCATGCCGCCCTCCCTTCCTCAACGGACGGATACAATCCGTCGGCGGCCACCGCCGCTTCAAGCGCCAACAGCGCTCGTTCAACCTCGGCAAACTGCGATGCACGCTGGTTTTCCGGCATGCCTTCGGTGCTGGCGACATCCTGAAGATACTCCGTGTAGGCCCAGTTCATCAGGATAGAACGGCGAGCCTCCAACGACAGGCTGGCGTCCGAAGCAACTTCAATGGGAGAACGCCCATCATCGCCGCCTTTCGGATCGCCCCGCCGTTTTGCGCCGGCCATCGCGTCACGATAGGTTTGCCGCATCTCGGACAGTCCGAGCCGAGAGAGCGTGGCATCGGACCACAGCTCGGCCTGCCTGTCCCGTGCCCGAGCGGCACGGCGCGCGGCTTCGCCTGCCGGCAGATGCACCTCGTAAGCCACCCCCAGACGCTTTGCATGGCGAATAGCGGCTTCCAGCGTCGGAAAGCTCAGGTCTATCTGTTGGATCGTGTCGTCGCCACCCGTCCAGCCCATCAAAGGCTCGAGCCAAGGACCGGTCCGGCGTGGAAAGCTCATCTTCCAGCCCTTCGTACGCGTGCGCCCCGAGGTCATCGCCGATTTCGACGGTTTCCATATCCGGGCGACCGCATCGTCCGGCAGAGAAGAGTCCCAGTCTGGTCGCGAACCGGCCTGACTCAGAATGGGTGATACATGTGATTGTCCTGTGAAATCTCCGCTGATCACGTTCATCTCTTAGCCTCCAGATTGCAGGAAGGGCGTCCGGCCGCCACCCGAGCGGCCGGAACGTCCCGTTCTGGGTCCAAGCTGGTTCAGGCCGCGACCGGTTCCGGCTCTGGAGCTGTCTCGAGCTGCCTGGTCTCGAGACCCTCGGTCGCCTCAGCCGACGCGATCTCGATCCGACGCGGTTTGAGTTCCTCGGGGATCTCGCGCTTGAGCTCGACGGTCAGCAAGCCGTTCGACAGCGTGGCCGCTTCGACCCGGACGTGATCGGCCAGTTCGAACCGACGTTCAAACGACCGTCCGGCGATGCCACGATAGAGATAGCTGACACCGCCGTCACCTTCGGGCGTCTCCTTGCGGCCCGACACGATCAGCATGTTCTTGTCTTGGGTCAGGGTCAGATCGTCTTCGGCAAAGCCCGCCACCGCCATGTCGATGCGATAGTCGTCCTCGCCGGTCTTGACGATGTCATAAGGCGGCCAGTTGTCGAGCGTCTCCACTCGACGGGCTGTCTCGAGCGCGTCGAGCATACGGTCGAAGCCAACGCTCGAACGGAACAGAGGTGCAAAATCAAGTGTCGTTGCCATAGCCATATCCTCCTTTGAGCAACATGGGTACAGACATCGGGAGCACCGCAGGAGCGATGTCCCGCTTTATGGCCGATCCCCGTCTGGGCGATCTGCATAAAGTAATTTGGAACAGCACCTTACGGTTTCAAGAGGATGCTCGGAAACTTTTTTCTACGAACAGCTCTCCTATATTTCTCTTGCTTCCTTGTAGCATTCGAAAGGAGGAGATCATGACCGAAAACGACGTGAAAAGCATCCTGGGTCCCGGCACGGACCCCACGCTTCTGTCTGATATTCTGCGCACCGGCGCCGACGCCTCCGAACTTGCCTGTGCCAAGGCCTGGGTCGAGGCGGACGAGGCGCAGGTCGATGCCCATAGCCCCTTCCCATCGGGCCGGGTCGCCCGGCTGGTAGAATTGCTCGAAGCCGATCAGGAAGAAGATGATCTGCAGTAGCAGAAATCGGGCTGGCGCAGACGATGGCGCCAGCCCGTCCCTTCAGGTGGTCACAATAACCCGAACCGGTCCGTCGCGACGCAGAACATCGGCAACCACGTGGGTGCCAGACCGGCGCAGAGCCACATCGACGGATCCACCATCAAGGCGGAGATTGCGCAGCACGACCTCTCCCAGAATCTCCGGAAGGATCGGTTGCTCGAAGATCACCTGCCGCGCCTCGGCGTCGAAGCGCAGCCCGAGACAGGCCTGAAGCAGCAAAAGCGGCGCTCCCGCCGCCCAGGCCTGCGGCGTACAGGCCACCGGGTAGAAGGTGGGGCCTTGCGTCTCGCGGCGCGGGAAGCCGCAGAACAACTCCGGCAACCGTCGCAGGTCGATATAGGTGGCCGCAGAGAAGATGCCCTCGAAAATCCGTGCGGCCTCTTCACGGAACCCGTAGCGCGCCAACCCCGCCCCGATCAGCGCATTGTCATGGGGCCAGACCGACCCGTTGTGATAGCTCATCGGATTGTACCGTGCCTGACCCGCGGCAATGGTCCGCACTCCCCATCCGCAGAAAGACGACGGCCCCATCAGGGCTCGAACGACCGTTTCGGCGCGCTCCTCCGGGACGATTCCCGTCCAGAGCAGATGGCCCGCGTTCGAACTGCGTACTCGGCAGGGCCGTTTGTCACCATCGAGGGCGAGCACATAGGTTCCAAGCTCATCGTCCCAGAACGCCGTGTCAAAACGGGACTTCAATTCCGAGGCCTTTTGCGCCTGTTCCTCCGCGATCCCGTCATGACCGAGTTCCCGTGCGATCTCGGACGCAGCCAGCCGGGCAGCATAGACGTAGCCCTGTACCTCGCATAGCGCGATCGGCCCCTTGGCCAGCGTCCCATCGGCGTGAAACACCGCATCATGACTGTCCTTCCACCCCTGGTTGGCGAGCCCCTTGTCGCTGCGCCTCCCGTATTCCACGAAACCGTCGCCGTCCCGATCGCCATAGGTCTCGATCCAGTCGAGCGCCGCACAGACATGCGGCCAGAGTGTTTCCAGCACCACCCGATTGCCGGTGCGTTCGAAATACGCCCCGGCGAGCATCACGAACAGCGGTGTCGAATCCACGCTGCCGTAATAGCGCCGGAACGGAACTTCGCCGGTTTCCGCCATTTCGCCATAACGCACCTCATGAAGGATCTTGCCCGGCTCGGCATCGGTGGCCGGATCGAATTCCGTCGCCTGGTTGGCCGCAAGATGCAGCAGAACGCCCCGCGCGACCGCGGGGTCGAGCCAGAGCATTTCCCAGGCGGTGATCAGTGCATCGCGCCCAAACACGGTGCTGAACCAGGGCACGCCTGCATAGGGATAGGGCCCCTCCTCCGTATCGGTCATGAGCATGTAGAGGTCCGAGACCGAACGGCGCATGGTCTCGTTGAATATCTCGTTGGAGCTTTGCACCGTGGCTGCGCGGGAAGAAGAACGTCTGAGTGCGCGGCGCGCGTCCCGCAACGAGCGGAAAAACAGGCGCGACGGAGGATCCTCAGCCCCATTCACGTCGCAGCCGATCTCGATAAAGAGCGAACGCGTTTCGCCGGGGACGAGGCTCAGACGATAGACGGCTTTCCCCGGCTCAAGCTGCGCAGGCGCAGGATCAAAACGCAGAGCGGTGCTACGTGGATTGTGGTCGAGCCCCCGGTACGACAAGAGCACGTGCGAGCCATCCACCTCCGGCAAGAGCGACGTTCCCCGGCGGGCCCGCACCCGGCCACGGACCTCAAAAATATCCGCAAAATCGGCCTCAAAGGCGATTTCCAAGGTAATCTCATGTGGGGCCTCGTCGAAATTGCGTACCGCCAGCCGCTCATAACACGTGCCCTGCCAGAGAAACCGCGTCCGGCGCATGTGGATGCGATCATGCGCAATCAGACAGCGACCGGTTTCGTCATAAAGATCGGGATTCGTCAGATCGCAGGTCAGCGTGGCGTTATCGTCGCGCAATGTGGACGAGAGCAGCATGGGCCGCTCTCCCCCGATGGTCAGATAGTAATGCGAGAGATACCTGGTGTCGCGATGGAACAGGCCCTCGGGGCTGCCTGGCCCCGAGAGCACATCGCCATTGTGATCGAACACGGCGAAGGTATCGCCGTGCTTCAGGGTTCGTGGCCGCCGCTCCTGCAAGGAGGCTGCCGCCGGGATGACGAATTGCGCCGGCGGCGCGACCAGTTGCGACGCACGCAAGGCCGTCTGTTGCAGCGCCTCGGTCATCTTACTCTCCTTCGCACTCATTCCGCTGCATGCAGGACATGGGCCCCATGGCCGCCGAGCATATGCGGGAGCGGCATCGTAACAGCCTCGACGCCCGGCAGCCCGCGATAGATTTCGACATAGTCGCGCGCCATGCGATCTGCGGTGAAGCGTTCTTCGAACGTCTCGCGCACGATTCCTCTGCTGATACGGTCCAGCTTGCTGACGGCCGCGACAGCGTCCTCCAGCGAGTGCACGACATAGCCGGTCAGCCCTGGCTCCACGATCTCGGGCACTGAGCCATTCGCCCATGCGATTACAGGCGTGCCGCAGGCCATGGCCTCGATCATCACCAAGCCGAAAGGTTCGGGCCAGTCGACCGGGAAGAGCAGCGCCCGCGCGTTCCCGAGAAATTCGGCCTTTTGCTTCTCGTTGATCTCTCCGATGAACTCGACATTGTCGTGGGCGTCGACCATAGGCGCGATGATCTCTTCCCAATACTTGCGATCCGCATCGCCTATCTTGGCGGCGATTTTCAGTGGCATCCCCGCCCGCGCCGCAATTTCGATGGCGCGGTCCGGGCGTTTCTCCGGCGAAATCCGTCCGAGGAAAGCAAGATAGTCGCCGTTCGGGCGTTCGGTGAAGGGCAGCAGAGTCTTGGGAAGACCGTGATAAACTGTTCCTGCCCAGTTCACGAAGGGCAGCGGACGGCGCTGGTCGTCCGAGATCGAAACGAGCGGATAGTTCGGGAAGGTCGCATAGAAGGGACGAAGATCAGGCCCGTCAAGCCGGCCGTGCGTGGTCGTCACCATGCGATCGGCGAATGCGCGCGCCATGGGATAGTGCAGGAAGTCGATGTGAAAATGCAGCACGTCGAATTCATCGGCCCGCAAGCGGACTTCCTCCAGCATGGCGACATGCCAAGGCAGCGAGTTCTTCACGTTCGGATCGAGCCGGAGCGCTTCCTTGCTGCACGGGACCAGGTGGGCCTTGGTCCGGCTGTCGCCGCTGGCGAACAACGTGACTTCATGGCCCTGCCTGACCAGTTCTTCGGTGAGATAGGAGACGATCCTTTCTGTTCCCCCATAGAGACGCGGCGGGCAACTTTCTTCCAGCGGTGCGATCTGTGCGATCTTCATCGGCAAAACCTCCTCTTATGAGCGAAGCCTCAACAATGGATGCGAGAAGGTCGTCTACGATCACCCCGCCTGGGCATGACCGCCGGATGTGGCATCTCGAATTCGGACAGTCGTGATACAAGATCACTGCCATCCGCCGGACCATGGTTCCGGAACGCGAGATGGCCTTGCCCGGCAAAACCTCCTGCGCAAAACAGCGATGTCAGATAGCAGGGAACCCCTGCGAAAAGTTCAGTTAGAAATCGACTTTGGAGTTTCAACCCCCTCCCGCGCGCAAAAAATATGGCGCGAAGCAGGCAGGTGCTGAGTGTGCGTTGGCCGCATTCACGCTGCGCGACGAACCACAACCGCTCCAATCAGCATGCTCAGCCCCAACGCAAGGAACAGAGGGTCGGCGATCTTGGCTTGCAACAGGCCGGAGGCAGTCGTGACAGAGATGAGCATCAAGCTGAATTCGCCGCCATGGGCCAGGATGGCGCCCGCGCGAAGCGCAGTCTCGAGCTGTTCTCCGAACATGCGGGTCAGGGCAACAACAAGCGCGAGTTTCATCACCATGAGCACAAAAAGCCATGCCAACACCATTGGCCACGTCGACCAAAGCGCACCTATATGGAGTTGAGCTCCGATACCGATGAAGAACACCCCGACGAACAGATCCCGGAACGGCCTGATTTCCCGTTCAACGAATTGGCGGGCGTCGCCCTCAGCGATCATCATGCCGGCAGCGAAGGCACCGAGCGCCGGCGAAAGACCCGCAACCTGCGCAATAATGGCCGCGAGCAAGGCAACGGTCAGGGCCAGAAGCTGTGCGAGTTCAGCCTCGCCCTGGGTTGCGACCCATCCGGCAAGCCGCTGAAGCATTGACCGGGCGATGAAGAGCGCCCCGACGAGCACGCCCATGCCCCCGACCATCTTCAGGACGTCGTGCCCGCTTTCCACGACTCCTGCCGCGGCGATGACATCGTGAAAGGCCAGAAAGCCGACGGCCGCCAGATCCTGAAACAGCAGAACAGCGATCGCGACCCGTCCCTGGGGCGTCCCGAGCGCATCGCCGCCCGCCAGGACCTTAAGGCAAAGCGCGGTCAACGACATCGCGACCGCGCCAGCGATCAGAACCGCCGCCGCCGGCGCGATCTCGGTAAAAACGAGCAGCCCTGCGGTGACCGACCCTCCGGTTACGAGCACCTGTGTCAGACCGAGTCCGAAGATCAGCCGCCGGAGCGACACGAGCTTGTCGAGGGAGAATTCCAGACCAAGCGCAAAGAGAAGCAGGATCACCCCGACCTCACCGATAAGCGTCAGTGTGGCACCCTCGGCGATGAGCCCCAGACCGGACGGCCCGATCACAATGCCGGACAGCAGGAAACCGACCAGGGCGGGGATGCCAAGCCATGCGCAGATCGCGACATGGCAAAAAGCCATCATGGCGAGCAACGCGGCGGCCTCCAACAGCCCCTGGTCGGCGTGCATCAACGTCGCCCGCTTCCATAGACAGTTGCCCCGATCCACGCCGGTGGGTCGGATGCGGGGAAGGATTCAGCACTCGCTTCACAGACCGGGTCTGCAGCCGTCGCGAGTTCCGCTGATAGATCACGAACGCTGGCCGCGTCGATGCCTCGGTGAAGCCGGTGCCGGGAACTCGGTCGGTGGCCGGTCTCGATGCGGTGGGCGCCAGGAGCATCGGCTCCCTTGCTGGTTGGCGCTGTCTCCCACCAGAAGCGGCGCGGTGGCACGGATCGACGTTTGTCCGGCTCGTGGCGCACGATATACTGCCAGTCGTTTCGTTCCGCGAAGGCGATGGCGCTGTCGAGATCAGGGAATGTCAGGCGGATCGGACGATAGGGATCTTCGGTTGCGGTCCAGCCCATAAGAGGCTCGATGACCGGCGCCCGGGCCGTCTCAAACTCGAGTATCCAATGCTGCCGCCTGATTGGAGCGGAGGTGTGAGACGAGCGAGCTGGCCTGTAGATCAACGCTGTCGGCACGTCTGGAGATGTCAGGTCAGTTCCGGGGATCTTCGGTCGAAACGGTGGGCGGTTGTGTCCTTTCAGCATGATTTACCTCTCTTCGGATTGCGGCACCGGCGGCGTCACCGCCGGTGCGCGGGCCATCATTCAGAGGCGGGCTCAGCCTCTTCGCTATCGGCTTTGCCCGGCACTTCGGGGGTCTCGGTTTCTCCTGCGCTCTCCAGCTTTTGGAACGTGATCTTCTGATCATCCGCGGTCCAGGCGACGCGCACCTTGTCGCCGTCCTCGATCCGACCGGAAAGCATCTCGCGGGCGAGCTCAGTCTCCAGTTCCGAACGGATTAGCCGTCGCAACTCGCGGGCGCCGAACTCTGGCCGGAAACCCACTGCTCCGAAATGCTCCGCAACGCTTCCGTCATAGTCGAGCTCGACCCCCTGGGTCAGCGCCGTGCGGGCGACACGGGCCAGCTGCAGCTCGACGATCTGCCGGATTTCCGACTGGTTCAGAGAATGGAAGACGATGATTTCGTCGATCCGGTTGATGAACTCGGGCCGGAAATGGGCACGCAACACGTCCATCAGTTCGGCCTTCTGCCCTGCCTCGTCGAACTCCTTGGTTCCGCGCTTGCGAAGGTTGCGCTGGATGATATCGGAGCCGAGGTTCGACGTGGCGATAATGATGGTGTTGGTGAAATCCACCACGCGGCCCTTGCCGTCGGTCAGGCGGCCATCGTCGAAGACCTGCAGCAGGATGTTATAGACATCCGCATGCGCCTTCTCGATCTCGTCGAGCAGCACGACAGAATAGGGCCGGCGCCGGACCCGTTCCGTCAGCTGGCCGCCTTCGTCGTAACCGACATAGCCCGGCGGGGCGCCAACCAGCCGCGCGACCGCGTGACGTTCGCCATATTCGGACATGTCGATGCGGATCATCGCATCCTGATCACCGAAGATCGTCTCCGCCAGAGTCTTGGCCAGCTCGGTCTTGCCGACGCCGGTCGGGCCGAGGAACAGGAAGGTCGCGGTCGGGCCGGAGCCCTCGCGCAGCCCGGCGCGCGCCAGTCGCACGGCATCGGCAACGGCATGGATGGCCTCTTCCTGGCCGATTACCCGCTCATGCAACTTGTCCTCGAGTTTCAGCAGCTTTTCGCGCTCTTCTGTCGTCAGCTCGCTCACCGGCACGCCGGTCAGTTTCGAGACGATCTGCGCCACGTGGTCGGCGCGCACTTCAGCCGTCGCAGAGGCCCGGTCGCGCTTCCAGGTTTCCATCAACTCGTCAAGCTCGACCTGTTTGGCTTCAAGCTCTTTCTTGAGTTCAGCAGCACGGTCGAACTGCTTCCTCCCCGCAGCGTAGTCCTGCTCGCGCCGGATCTGAGCGACCTCAGCCTCGAGCTCCTGGACATCGACGGGACGCGCGGTAGCGCTGATCTTCACGCGCGCGGCAGCCTGGTCGATCAGGTCGATGGCCTTATCGGGCATGAAGCGGCCGGTGACGTAGCGGTCGGAAAGCTCGGCCGCCGCGACGATGGCCTCGTCGGTGATCGTCACCTTGTGGTGGCTTTCCAGCGTGTCGCGCAGGCCGCGCAGGATCATGATCGTCTGCGCCACCGTCGGCTCATCGACATAGACCGGCTGGAAGCGGCGCTCCAGCGCGGCGTCCTTCTCAATGTATTTCTGGTACTCGTTCAGGGTGGTCGCGCCGATCAGGTTCAGCTCGCCGCGGGCCAGCGCCGGCTTGAACGTATTGGCGATGTCGAGCCCGCCTTCGCCGCCGCCCTGTCCGGCTCCGACGATGGTGTGGATCTCGTCGATGAACAGGATCATGTCGGCCTTGTTGGCCTCGATCTCCTTGAGGATCTTCTGGACCCGCTCCTCGAACTCACCGCGATATTTCGATCCGGCCACCATCGAGTTGATGTTGAGTTCGACCAGCCGTTTGTCGCGCAGCGCCTCGGGCACCTCGCCCGCGACGATGCGCTGCGCCAGCCCCTCGATGATCGCGGTCTTGCCGACGCCCGGTTCGCCGATCAGCACCGGGTTGTTCTTCTTGCGCCGCGCCAGAACCTCGATCGTCGTCTCGATTTCACGCGCCCGGCCGATCACCGGGTCGAGCCTGCCCTCGCGCGCCAGCTTGGTCAAATCGCGGCTGTATTCATCCAGATCAGGCGTGCTCGACGGGGTTTCGACGCGGCCTTCCTCGGCCCCCTGACCGACGACCTTCGTCACCTGCTGGCGTAGCGCCTGCGGCGTCAGGCCGAGCCGGTTCAAGATGCTCGACGCCACGCCCTCGCCCTCTTCGGCGAGACCGATCAGAAGGTGTTCGGGGCCGACGTAAGAATGGCCCAGTTCGTTCGAGGCGATGAAGGCGCGGTTCAGCGCATCCTTCACCCGCGGGCTGACGCCGATCTCACGGTCCTCCCCCGTTGCGTCGCCCTTCTTCGCTTCGCTCTCGATCTGGCGGCGCAGATCGTCGGCGTCGATCTTGACCTGCCCCAGCACCGTGCGGACAACATCCGAGCCGGTAAGCGCCAGCAGAAGGTGTTCCGTATCAACCTCGGTCCGGCCGAATTCATGCGCCTTCTGGCCCGCCTCCTGCAAAAGCCGGTTGGCCTGTTCGCTCAGGCGGTCAGCGATATTGATGCCGCCGCGCCGTGCGGTGCGCCCCGCCTGTCGGATCGGGACGGGTTGCCCCTGATCTTCGCCAAGCCGATCGAAAAGGCCACCGGCATCGCCAAAGAATTCATCGAAGAGCGAGCGCCCTCCGAAAAGCGATTCCAGTGGCGATACGCTACGCCCTTGCCGTCGGGCGATCCTGCGGTAGTCCTCGTCGCAAAGCTCCATCACCTTGCGTTCACCGTTGACAGAGACCTGCGCACGAAAGCTGGCAGGTCGGGATTTGCAGATATCACAGATGCCGTTTGCCATTTTTCACCTCCGTCATGCTCCCAGCCGGAAGGTCCGGACTGGGTCTCTGTGTTCAGGCCGCCTCGACCTCCTGAGCGCGGACCTTTTCTGCGATGGCCCGAAGGTCGGGCTCGTCCAGCGTCTCGCGGTCGAGCAGATCGCGGGACGTTTCCTCCAGCAGCGCCCGGTTCGCGTCGAGAAGCGCGACCGTACGCGCGAAGATGTCGTCGATGATCACCTTGACAGCGGTATCCATCCGCTCGGCCGTTGCCTCGCTGTGGCGGCGGTTGAGCCAGGCGGATTGATCCCCCGTGCCAAGGAAGCCGGGTCGCTCGGTGTCATAGCTGACATGGCCCAGATCGGGGTCCATGCCGTAGCGCGCGACCATGGCCCTGGCGATGTCGGTTGCCTTCACCAGGTCGTCGGCGGCACCGGTTGAAAGGTGATCGTATATGACCTTCTCGGCCGCACGCCCGCCCAGAAGAACGGCGATCTTGTTCTCCAGTTCCTCGCGGGTCATCAGGAAGCGGTCTTCGGTCGGGCGCTGGATCGTATAGCCGAGCGCACCGATCCCGCGCGGGATGATCGAGACTTTGTGCACCGGATCGACCCCCGGCAGCGCCATCGCAACCAGCGCGTGCCCCATTTCGTGATGCGCCACGATTTCCCGCTCGCGCGCGTTCAGAACACGATTGCGCTTTTCCAGCCCGGCGACGATACGCTCTACCGCGTTGTTGAAGTCTTCCATGGTCACCGCATCGGCCTTTCGGCGGGTTGCCAATAGCGCCGCCTCATTGACCAGATTTGCCAGGTCCGCTCCGGAAAAGCCCGGGGTCAGCGCGGCGACCTTCTCGGCATCCACGTCCGGTGCGAGCGTCACCTTCTTCATGTGTACCCCGAGGATCTGGATGCGGCCCTTCTTGTCGGGCTTGTCCACCAGCACCTGCCGGTCGAAGCGCCCGGCCCTGAGCAGCGCCGGGTCGAGGATTTCCGGCCGGTTGGTGGCCGCCAGCAGCACGATCCCCGACGACGGGTCGAACCCGTCTAGCTCAGTGAGAAGCTGGTTCAGCGTCTGTTCACGCTCGTCATGCCCGCCGGCCATCTGACCGGAGGAGCGGGCGCGGCCGAGCGCGTCGAGCTCGTCGATGAAGATGATCGCCGGTGCGTTCTTGCGGGCCTGCTCGAACAGGTCGCGCACCCTTGCGGCGCCGACGCCCACGAACATCTCTACGAATTCCGAGCCCGAGATCGAGAAGAAGGTCACGCCCGCCTCGCCCGCCACGGCCCGCGCCAGAAGCGTCTTGCCGGTACCCGGCGGGCCGACCAGCAGGATGCCTTTCGGGATCCGGGCGCCGAGCTTGCCGTAATCCTCAGGCGTCTTCAGGAAATCGACCACTTCCTCCAGCTCGGCCTTGGCCTCGTCGACCCCGGCCACATCGGCAAAGCTGACGCCGGTTTCCTTCTCCATGTAGACCTTGGCCTTGCTCTTGCCGACCTGCAGGAAACCCCCAAAACCCTGACGCTCGGCGAACTTGCGAAAGACGAACATCCAGAGACCGAAGAAGACCACTGCAGGCACCACCCAGGAGAGAAGCGCCCCGATCCAGGTGTTTTGCGGAACGCCGGTGATCTCGACATCCGCGTCGTCCAGCCGTTCAAGAATTGCGGGATCGACGATCGTGGTGACGAAGCCAGAGCGGCCGTCGATGGGAGTCTCGAAGGTGCCGGTGATCGTATCGGACCCGACCGAAACCGAAGCGATGTCGCCGTCGGCGAGATACTGTTCGAATTGGCTGTAGCTGATCGGCGCGATGCTGCGGTAGCTGGCGATCAGATCCTGAATAAAGATCACCGCAAAAAATGCGACGATCCAGTACCAGATGTTAAATTCGGTTCTCTTTTCCATCCCCTTCTCTCCTCGGCGTCAACCCGTAGAGATGTTGCTGATTTATCACGCCCGGCCAGATTGGTATTGCTTGAGCCGAGTTCAAGAGGGATCCGACATGAGGATCGAAGCTGGCAACGATGCCCAAAATTCTTACATCCCGTGGCGTGCCACTTCCCGTTAGCCGCGAGTGAAATTTATTGCGATCATGACTGCGACGCCGCGCCACCAATTCCTGAACCTGCTCCAATCCATCCTGCTTTTGGCGGGTATGGCGGTTATCGCCTGGTTCATCGTTTCGGCGATTGCGGGACAGGGCTTGGCGATTGCGATCGTCATCGGATCCTTGCTGGGATTGCTGCTGTCACCCGGCATCCCGAAACGCCTGTTGCTGAACGCCTATGGCGCACGCAGGCTCAGCGGGCGGGAATTTCCAGAGGGCATGGCGATACTGGCCGAACTCGCACGCCGCGCCGGGCTGCCGCGTGTACCGGAACTCTACTATGTACCGAGCCAGATGCCGAACGCCTTCGCTATGGGCTCTCCGGATGAAAGCGCCGTCTGCGTCAGTGATGGTCTTCTGCGATTGATGAACCAGCGCGAACTGGCCGGGGTCCTGGCGCATGAGGTCGCTCACATCGCCAACCGCGATCTCTGGATCATGGGTCTGGCCGACGCGATGTCGCGCGCAGTGTCGCTCGCGTCCTGGGTTGGGCAACTCATCCTGCTGCTGAACCTGCCGCTCATCCTGGCCGGCGCGGCTTATGTGCCCTGGCAGGTACCGCTTGTCCTGATCTTTTCACCCACGATCATGGCCCTTCTTCAGCTCGCGCTGTCGCGGGCCCGGGAATACGATGCCGACAGAGGCGGCGCCGAGCTGACCGGCGATCCCGATGGCCTCGCTTCGGCCCTCCTCAAGCTAGAACGCCGCGTCGGGCGGGTCTGGGAAGAGATGTTCCTGCCCGGTCGCCGCATCCCCGAACCCTCGCTCCTGCGCACGCACCCGCCCACCGCCGATCGAATCCGGCGGCTGCGCGCACTTTCCGGACCCCGCCGACCGGTCCCACCGTCCGTTCCCCTGAACGCACCGCGGGCTGTGCGCGTTTCCACGCCGCGTTACGGGCCTTGGGGCGTCTATCGATGAGAACATTTTTTGCGCTGAGTCCTTGAAGTTGCAAATAAGCAACACTTTATCCGCAGCGGAACGCCCAGTTGGGGTTTCACGGATACGCGACAGGTTCGGCTGATTCAGCGGACCGCCTGACGTTCGCCCGAGGGGAACGCATGGCAGACGCGAACGCACCAGACCGCCGCCGAAATGGCGAACCTTGAAGCATGTCCGTTCTCCGCGGGCGTTCAGTGGCGTGGTGACAAATCCACGCCGTCAACTGAAACGACGGAGGCGAAACATGCTCTATCCCACCTACACACGTCGCAACGATCCGTTTGCGCTGATGCGCTCGATGCTGCGCGATTTTGACAGGGCCTCTCCTGGCCACGTGACCCAGCCTGTCTTCCCCGCCGTGAACGTCTGGCAGGGCGACGAGGCGGTCGCGATCACTGCAGAACTCCCTGGCGTTGACCCGGCCGACATCGACATTTCCGTGAAGGAGAATGTCCTGACGATCTCCGGCGAGCGGAAGGCGCCCGAAGTTCCGGAAGGCGCCCGCTGGCACCGCAACGAACGCGGCTTCGGCCGGTTCGCCCGTTCGGTTCGGCTGCCCTTCGTGGCCGCGGAGGACAAGGTCGAGGCGCGGATGACCAACGGCGTGCTGCGCATCGTGATCGGCCGCCCCGAAGAGGACAAGCCGCGGAAAATCGAGATCAAGGCTGCGTAAGAGGAGGGCTGATCCATGACCAACGACGTGACGCATACCACCGACAAAACCCCGGCGGAGACGCCGGAAACCACCACCGGGCGGCGCATCTACCGACCGCTGGCCGACATCGTCGAAACCGCCGACGGGGTGACGCTGACGCTCGAAATGCCGGGCGTCGCCGCCGAAGACGTGGACATCACGCTCGAAAAGCGCGTGCTGACGATCCGCGGCAAGGTGAACGCCACCCAGCCCGAAAAGCTGCAACTGGCCTATGCCGAATACGGCGAGGGCGATTTCGAACGGGCCTTCACCATGTCCGACGATTTCGACCCCGACAAGATCGGCGCGCAGGTCTCGAATGGCGTGCTGACCCTGACGTTGCCGCGCGCAGCGGAAGCCCAACCCCAAAAGATCACGGTAACGGCGTCGTAAACCCGACATGTCGCACCCAAAAGAAGAAAGGAGAACTCACATGCAGATCAAGGACCTGATCCCCTGGGCGCGGAAGGATCATGCGCCCGACCCGAAAAGTGACGACCAGAACCCCATCGCCACGCTCCAGCGTGACATGAACCGCGTCTTCGAAGGTTTCTGGAACCGGGTGAGCGATTTCGACTGGCCCTGGGGTGGTGGCGAGGCGAAATCCGACGTGGTCGAGACCGAAGATCACGTGGAGGTTTCGATCGAACTGCCCGGAATGGAAATGAAGGATGTCGAGGTCACCGTGACCGACGACATGCTGACCATCAAGGGCGAGAAGAAGATCGAGCGGCAGGAAGAGAAGAAAGGCTATTATCTCTCCGAACGCAGCTATGGCGCGATCTATCGCACGATCCCGCTACCGCCGGGTGTCGACGGTGAAAAGGCCGATGCCAGCTTCAGGAACGGCGTGCTGACGATCAAGCTGCCGCAGACCCCGGAGGCGCAGGCCAAGGTCAAGCGCATCGAGGTGAAGAACGCCTGATACCGGATGTCGTGCCGACAGCACCGTGCTGTCGGCACGACGATCTACACTTCTCCTGTCTTGGACGGTTAAATCCAATCGGGAGAGAGCGATGCAGGTCGGGTTGGAACTTCAGGCAGTTGCCCGGGACTGGTCTTCCGCAAAAGTACTTCCGAGTAGTTCACATAGCTAAAATGGACGAACGATCTCGTCACAAGCACAGCACCAGAACCCTGCACGATTGAGTGCGAGACTCACCTATGGGGGCATCGAGCGGATGACACACGATGAAAAGGAGAGCACGTGACATTGAGTTTCGGCACCTGCGGTGCTTCGTTAATGCAGCCGATCATGGCAGTTTCCGAAAGGCTGGAAGCACGATGGGTGTCCAGCAGTCATCAATCAGTCGATGCATCTGCGATCTCGAGGATCGCCTCGGAACATCCTTGTTCCACCGTCATCGAAGCGGTGTGACCCTAAACCGCGCCGGGCAACAATTTCTACCTCGCGCACGTCAGATAATTCGCGGGCTTGATGAGAGCTTGCACGCGATGGCGGCACTTGGCAGATCGGAAAACGGCCGTATAAGAGTCGGCATTTATTCATCGATTGCCTCGGGCTTTCTGGCCGAATTGCTGCGCTCCTTCGGGGATCAGCACAATCATGTGGAGATCGAATTGATCGATGGAAACCCGGAAGAACACGTCGCTGCCATCCGTCGGCTCAAACTCGACGTCGCTTTCCTAACTGGAACCCGGACTTGGCGAGAATGTGACAGCGCATTGATGTGGTCAGAAGGTGTTTTCGTTGTCCTGCCTGAACGCCATGAGTTAGCCATCCGGACAGCAGTCGACTGGCGCGAGCTTAGCGGCGAGGCTTTCATGGTCAGCGAAACAGCGCCGGGCCAAGAGATCTATGATTATCTGGTGAGGAAGCTGGCAGACCTCAGTTGGCACCCTGACATACATGTGCAATCCGTAAGTCGAGATAACCTGCTGTCATTGGTTGCCATTGGGCGAGGTTTGACCGTGGTCAGCGAGGCGATGACGGTGACGAACCATCCGGGAGTGGTCTTTCGACCGATCAAGGGCGAGCGCCTTCCATTTTCTGCAATCTGGTCGCCGAATAACGACAACCCCGCGTTCAGGCGTCTTCTAAGCATGGCAAGGACAAAAGCAGGGTCGGAAAGAAGCGCGGCTATCAGTGAGCATCTCTGTGGATTTGAGCCGCACGCCTCGCCTTCGCAAACCCGCGATCTGTAGCAATAAACCTCTGGAGCATCGGCACGATCAGCCGGACAGGATCACTTACAGGCTGCCCCGTCTCCCGCCCCAGCACCTTGGCATAGGCGACAAGATCGCGATGAACGGACGCGGGCAATTCTACCGTCACCTTCACCGGCTTGTCATCGGGCAACGGCCCAAGCTTCAGTTTCGACATGATCAACCTCCTGCGGGTTCGAATACAAGATCGCGGGTGACGATGATCCTGACCGGGAATCCCGGGCGGATGGTCAGGGTAGGCGCGACCTGCAACTGACGCTGGACGATCTGCTGGCCGGCTTGGTTGATCGTGTCCACAGCGCCATCGCGGATCGCCTGGACCAGGCGGTCTTCGTCATCGGTGGCGAGGTTCGCGCCGATCGCGAGCAGGGTGGACAGACCCGCTGCACGTATAAGATCCCACCAGTGGTAGTCGACGCCATCCTCGAGGCCGGCATAGCCGCTCGCATCCGCACCCGGCAGACGTTCGAGAACGATGGATCGGCCGCCGGGCAGGATCAGGCGGTTCCAGACCAGCAGCACGCGGCGTTGGCCGAATGTCACGCCGTCATCGTATTGGCCGATGATGCGGGTTCCTTGTGGGATCAACAGCAGCGATCCGGTCGGGCTGTCATAGACATTCTCCGTGACCTGCGCGGTGATCTGCCCGGGGAGATCAGAGCGAATGCCGGTAACAAGCGCGGCGGGGATCACCGCTCCCGCCTGAAGGATGTACGGCGAGGCTGGCGGCTGAATGCGATCGGATGAGACGGTCTGCCGGTCCACCGGACCGTTGAGGAAAGCCGTATGTCGGCTCCCCTCGGGTTGCTCGGAGCCACCCAGTCCCGGAAGGTTCACGCCGCCCTCGGCGGTCGTTGCCCTGCCAGATGCCGTCTGGAAGAAGACACCGCTCAGACGCGCGGTTTCCTCCTCTGCCCCGCGGCGCTCCGCGTCCGGATCGACGGTAGGGCCCACAATCGGCGGAGGGGCTACGGGCACTCCCCGCTCCTGCGCATCGAGGATCGGCCGCCCGAGGTCACCGGGCAGTGCAGGTCCCAGAACTGGTCCGGTATAGTCGGACGGCAACCCTTCCAGGCCGTCCGCGGCCGGTCGGTTGTCGATGGAATAGAGTTCTCCACCTCCCGGCCCAGCCTCACGGGTCTGAAGCGCATAGATCAGCGCGCCCCCAATGCCGAACAGCGCGACCGCTCCGACACCGGCCAGAACCTTGCGCGACAGCCGGGTCACACGGGGCGGATCGGGACGCAGACGCATCGGAGCTGCAGGATCGGTGTCGCTCATGACGCCCCTCCCCTTCGCGCATCCCCCTCCGTCCGCGCATCGGCCTCGCGCTCCTCCATACGCACGATCCGGACTACCTGCTGGCGGTCTCCTGCCCCCAGCCGAAGCTCGGCAGCGCCGAAGAGGCGATCCACGATCAGCACGTTCCGGCGAATACGGCTGTTGACGATCTGCGGTTCTCCGTCGGCGCCGAGCACGAAGAGCGGCGGCATCTCGCCCTGGGCGATGCCAGCTGGGAAGACGACATAGACGCGACGGCCATCGTCGAAGACGGAAACCGGGCGCCAAGGCGGGCTCTCCCCCTGGATCTGCAAGCCGTAACGATGATTGCGGGCCGATGGTGCCGGGATGGTCGGCGCGGTTGCCACAGCCTGTCGCCCACCACGGGGCGGTGCCGGATAGGCCCAGGCGACAGAGGGCATGTAGAGCGCCTCGCGCGCGCGCAGTTCGATCGTGTACACCCGCCTGTCAGTGCTGATCACCAGATTGGTCGAGATGTCGTCCCGCGTCGGTTTGACGAGGATGTGGACGCGGGCGGTGGATCCGGACCCGCTCTCCGTGTCGCCGATGATCCAGCGCGTGGTATCCCCCGCGGCGATCGGACCCGCGCCGGTCAGACGTTCGCCCGGCTCGAGTGCGATATTGGTGATCTGACCAGGAGCGGCATAGACCTGATAGAGAGCACCTTCCGACCAGGGATAGATCTGGATCGCATTGTAATAGCCCTCGCGGCGCGGTTCGACCCGGGCGGCGGCATTGGCGTTTTCGATACGGCCAGTCGGTGTGCCTGCCACCGCTCCGCCATGCGCCACTGTCCAGACCGGCGGCGTGTGCAAGGGCCGAGGACGTTCCTCGGCAGCCGAGGCGGGCGGAGTGGGCAGCGGCGGCACGGACTCGTCGTAGCTGAATTCCGGCACCGGGTTACTCGCGCACCCCGCCAGCACGGACGCGGATAGCAGCAGGGCCACCAACATCGGCGTCCTGACGCCCGGAGACCTGGTTGCATAAAGATGCTGTTCAGTCATTGGCTCATCTCCCGCGACCAGGAGATCGCATTGACATAGATTCCAAGGGGGTTGGCGCGCAGGCGCTCGGCGCTGCGCGGGGTCTGGATCACGACGGTCAGGATCGCGGTCCAGCGCTCGGTCGCGGAAAGCTGGCCGTTCTCGTAGTGCCGTTCGGTCCAGGCGACGCGGAACGATCCCGGCGAGGCCCGAATGACCGAGGACACCTCGACGGCGATCTGTTGACGACCGACGCGTGTGAACGGGTCGGTCGCACGAGCGAAATCGTTAAGCGCGGCCGCGCCGCGATCCGTGGTGAACTCATAGGCGCGTAGCCAGTTCTGCCGCACGATGATCGGGTCGGCGGGGATGGAGCGAACCTGCTCGATGAAACGACCCAAATGGAAGGCGATCTGCGGATCGGTCGGCTCGTAGTCGGCGGAGGCTGGCGCGACCGCCTGGGCCTCGCCGAGCGCGTCGACCTGAACGACCCAGGGCACGACGGTGCCACGCGCGGATTGCCAGACCAGGGCGCCAGCAAAACCCGCCGCCAGGATCAGGCTGCCAAAGGCCATGTAGCGCCAGTTGCGGGCCTGGACGCGGGCGGAGCCGATACGCTCATCCCAGACCTGCGCAGCCCTCTGGTAAGGCGTCTCTGGTTGAGGTGTCTTGCCATAATGCGTGGCGGAGCGCTTGAAGAGGTTCATGAGCGATCCCTTTCGGAGAGATTGACGGAGGAGCCCGAGCCGTGGCTGTCGCCCGATCGGACGGCATGAGCGGCAGCGCGGACGCCATGGCTCACGGCCTGGTTATGGCGCATGCGCTTCGCCCAGGCAGGCGGGCCATCGGAGGCGGATGGGCCAGCAGTCGCGGGCTCGGGTGCCGCGCCGCCGACCGTGCCCATCGAGGTGGTTCCGCCCGTCACCGCAACACCGCCCTTGACGCCCTCGGCGTAGCTGGACTGAATCCCGCCAGCCGCGCGAGAGGACGCCTTCTTGAGCGGTGATGCCGCGGCAGCGGCCCCGGCGCGGGCCACACCAGCCATCCCCCCGGAGAGACCTCCTCCACCCATCGAGCCAAGCGTGTAGGCGCTCGAGGCAGCGCCCGCCGCGGTGGCGCCGCCGCGTGCCAGGGCGGCACCACCGGAGAGCGCAGATCCCGCCCCGCGCGCTGCGAGCATGGTCGCCCCTCCGGCCCCTATCGCAGCGCCACCAACGGCAAGGCCTGTACCTATGGCCGCCCCCGCGCTGAGTTGGGGCCCGCCGGACACCAGACCCGAGGCGATGCCGGGGCCGAAGATACCGAGGCCCAGCAGAGACAGGGCGGCCAGAACAATCGCCATTGCGTCATCGATGGTCGGCGTCACGCCGCCGAAGCCGGCGGTGAACTGACCGAAGAGCGTCGAGCCAATGCCGATGATCACGGCGAGGACGAGAACCTTGATGCCGGAAGAGATGACGTTGCCCAGCACGCGCTCGGCCATGAAGGCGGTCTTGCCGAAGAGGCCGAAGGGGATCAGCACGAAGCCCGCGAGGGTCGTGAGCTTGAACTCGATCAGGGTGACAAAGAGCTGAACCGCGAGGATGAAGAAGGCGAGGATCACCAGCGCCCAGGCGAAGAACAGGCAGAGGATCTGGACGAGGTTCTCGAAGACCGCGACCCAACCCATCAGATCGGAGATGCTTTCGAGAAGCGGCCGTCCGGCCTCAAGCCCGGTCTGGGCGACGCGGCCCGGGCGCAGAAGATCTGCAGCGGAAAACCCAGTGCCCGAGGCCATCAGACCAAGGCCCGCGAAGCTCTCGAAGACGATCCGGGCGAGGTTGTTCCAGTTGGAGATGATATAAGCGAAGACACCGACGAAGAGCGTCTTCTTCACCAGTCGGGCAATGATGTCGTCATCGGCGCCCCAGGCCCAGAACAAGGCCGCCAGCGTCACGTCGATCACGATCAGCGTGGTGGCGATGAAGGCCACCTCACCCCCGAGCAGCCCAAACCCGCTGTCGATATAACTGGTGAAGATGCCCAGAAAGCTGTCGATGACGCCGGTTCCACCCATGGCTCACTGGTCTCCCGGACGCTGCGGCGCTTCGGGTGCAGGCATCCGGCCGAGGAACCGGTCACGGCTCTCGGCCCAGGCGGCGAGGCAATCGGCATCGCTGGAAGCGGCCTCGCCAAGCTGCTGGCACCGGCGCAGCGTCGCGCGGAGAGGATCGGCAGACGGCTGGAGCGCGGGCGCGGAGCTGGCCGGCACGGGAGCTTCCTCGCGTGTCATCTCGATCACCGTGGCTGTGATCGCGATCGCCACGAACACGATGGCCGCGATCCGGGCCAGCACCTTCCCCTCCATCGTCTCCCCCTCCCGGCCTTAGTTGAACATCTGCGCGTTGCCGGGTTGGTAACCCGCGCCCGGCGTCAGGAAGCGCTCGCGCTGGATGCGGCCCTGTTCTGCAGCGGTGGCGCGCTCGGCCTCGGTCAGCGCATTGGCGCGACCGTTTGCCGAGATCACCGCGATCAGGTCCGAGAGCTGCTGCGATTGCAGTGCGAGGAGCTGGTTGCCCGCCTGCGTGGCCTGCAGAGCACCGACCGCGTTCTGGCTCTGCCCCACGAGCGCGGACATCTCTGCACGATTGACATCGATATTGCCGACGACACCGGCCTGCACGCGCATGGCATCCTGCAGGCCACCGACGGTGTTCTCCCAACGGGACCGGGCCTCGGCGATCAGTTGCTGGTCGGTCGCCGTCAGGGAAAGGTTGCCATAGTCCTGCTGGAACATCTGGTCGATGCTCTGCACGTCGAAGGCGATGTTCTGCGCCTGCGCCAGGAGTTGTTGCGTGCGGCTGACGTTCTGCTGGATCTGCTGGAGCGCGGAATACCGCAGGTTGGCGAGATTGCGCGCCTGGTTGATCAGCATCTGCGCTTCGTTCTGGAGCTGTGCGATCTGGTTGTTGATCTGCTCCAGAGCGCGCGCCGCGGTCAGGAGATTTTCGGCATGGTTGGTCGGGTCGTAAACGATGAAAGGCCCCCCGCCGATGCCGAAGAGCGCGTGTGCGGGCGGCGCTGTGATGGGCGACATGGCCATGGGCATTGCCAGCGCGAGGGCGAGCAGCGACGTGCCTGCGGACCGAAACGTAATCTTGCGTGTCATGGTGTGACTTCCTCTTCTTCAAGGTTGATGTCGGCGTCCTCAACAACAGCGGTGGCCGGAGAGACCCCTCCTGCGTCGCTGGCGAGATTGGTGAGGTCGGGGATCAGCTCGGCGGCCCAATCCAGGCCATGTGCTTTCAGCCAGGCGACGAGGAACCCGTCTCTCCCGTGCCCGGCGCAGATCTCGGCAATCAGCGCCTGATCCGCTTTTGACGACGCCGCGCAGAGGGCCAGACCGATATCGCTGAGTCCCAGTTCGAACAGCCGATTGCCACGCCGCGAGTGGCAGTAGTAGTCGCGCTTGGGCATGGCCCGCGCGAGGATCTCGATCTGCCGGTCATTGAGACCGAAGCGACGATAGATGGCCGTGATTTGAGGCTCGATGGCCCGCTCGTTCGGCAGCAGGAGCCGCGTCGGGCAGCTTTCGATGATAGCAGGCGCGATGGCGCTGCCGTCGATGTCGCTAAGGCTCTGCGTCGCGAAGATCACCGAGGCGTTCTTCTTCCTCAACGTCTTCAGCCACTCGCGGAGCTGCTCCGCGAAGGCATCGTCATCAAGGGCCAGCCAGCCCTCGTCGATGATGAGCAGCGTGGGCCGCCCGTCGAGCCGATCGCCGATCCGGTGGAACAGGTAAGAGAGGACGGCGGGCGCCGCGCCGGTTCCCACCAGCCCCTCGATCTCGAAAGCCTGCACATCCGCCGATCCCAGCTGTTCGGTCTCGGCATCGAGCAGCCGGCCATAGGGTCCACCCAAGCAGTATGCGCGGAGCGCCTGCTTCAGGTCGTTGGACTGCAGCAGGACCGCGAGGCCGGTCATGGTCCGCTCGCCCACAGGGGCCGAGGCCAGCGAGGTCAGTGCCGTCCAGATATGTTCCTTCACATCCGGAGTGATCCGGATGTTCTCGCGCGTCAGGATGGCGACGATCCAGTCAGCCGCCCAGGCACGCTCTGACGTCTCGTGAATGCGGGCCAGCGGTTGTAGCGATACGGAGTTCTCGTCCGGGTCGGTCAGTTCTCCGCCGAGGTCATGCCAGTCGCCGCCCATGGCGAGCGAGGCGGCGCGGATCGAGCCGCCGAAGTCGAAGGCGAAGACCTGGCTGCGCGAGTACCGCCGGAACTGAAGCGCCATCAGCGCCAGCAACACGGATTTTCCGGCGCCGGTCGGGCCGACGACGAGGGTGTGCCCGACATCCCCCACATGGAGAGAAAACCGGAACGGGGTGGAGCCTTCGGTCCTGGCGTAGAGCAACGGAGCGTCGCCGAAATGTTCGTCCCGTGCCTCGCCCGCCCAGACCGCCGAGAGAGGGATCATATGGGCGAGATTCAATGTGCTGATCGGTGGCTGGCGGACATTGGCATAGGCATGTCCGGGCAGACTTCCGAGCCAGGCATCGACCGCATTGACCGTCTCGACCATGACGCTGAAATCGCGGGACTGGACGATCTTCTCGACCAGCCGCAGCTTCTCGTCAGCGCGGCGGACGTCCTCATCCCAGACCGTGATCGTCGCGGTGACATAGGCCATGCCGGCCACATCAGCGCCGAGTTCCTGCAGAGCCATGTCCGCATCAGCGGCCTTGTTCGCGGCATCGGTATCGACCAGCGCGGATTGCTCGTTGGTCATCACCTCCTTGAGGATCGCGGCGATGGACTTACGCTTGGCAAACCACTGACGACGTATCCGGGTCAGCAGCCTGGTTGCATCCAGCTTGTCCATGAGGATGGCCCGGGTCGACCAGCGATAGGGAAAGGCCAGTCGGTTCAACTCGTCGAGCAGGCCTGGGGCCGTGGCGCCGGGAAAGCCAGTGATCGTCAGGACGCGGAGATGCTGATTGCCCAGGCGCGGCTCCAGGCCGCCGGCCAGCGGCTGGTCGGGCAAGAGCGCGTCGAGATAGACCGGCACCTCGGGCACGCGCACGCGATGGCGGTTGGTCGAAATCGTCGAATGCAGGTAGGTGAGCGTATCGGCGTCATCGAGCCAGTGGCAGTCCGGCATGAAGCCGTCGAGCAGCGCCAGCACGCGATCCGTTCCGTCGATGAAGCCGCGCACCTGTTCCCAGGGGTTCACACCTGAGGTTTCGCGGCCCTCGTAGAGCCAGGCTTCCGAGCGCGCCGCGTCCTCGGCAGGCGGAAGCCAGAGGAGCGTCAGGAAATAGCCGGATACGAAATGGCTCCCCTCCTCTTCGAAATCGGCCTTGCGCTCGGCATCGACCAGCGCCGATGCTGCATCGGGGAAGGTGCTCACCGGATAGGTCGCGGCCTCAGAGCGCTGCGCTTCCACGAAGATCGCCCAACCCGAACCGAGGCGGCGGAATGCGTTGTTCAACCGTCCGGCGACCGCGACCAGTTCGGCCGCGACGGCGCTGTCCAGATCGGGACCCCGAAACTTCGCCGTCCTCTGAAACGAGCCGTCTTTGTTGAGGACCACGCCCTCCCCGACCAGCGCCACCCAGGGCAGGTAGTCGGCGAGGCGCGAGGCGGTGCGACGGTATTCTGCGAGATTCATCATGGGGGTTCACACCGAGAGATGACCGGGAATGCGCAGATGGCGGCGGGCGACCTCGACGAAGAGCGGATCGCGCCTGGCCGCCCAGACGGCAGCGATGTGGCCGACGGCCCAGATCAGGATCCCGACCAGCCAGAGCTGAAGCCCGAGGCCGACCGCACCGGCGAGCGTGCCATTCAGAATGGCGACCGAGCGTGGGGCTCCGCCGAGCAGGATCGGCTCGGTCAGCGCGCGGTGAACCGGCACGCTGAACCCCGGTACGGCGTCGAGGGCTTCGAAACTCACCGCCATCAGATCAGCGCTCCGCCACCAAAGCTGAAGAAGCTCAGGAAGAAGGACGAGGCCGCAAAGGCGATGGAAATCCCGAAGACAATCTGGATCAGCCGCCGGAAGCCACCGCCGGTATCGCCGAAGGCCAGCGTCAGACCGGTGACGATGATGATGATCACCGCCACGATCTTGGCCACCGGCCCCTCGACGGAGTCGAGGATGGATTGCAGCGGCGCTTCCCAGGGCATGGAAGACCCGGAGGCGTGGGCAGCCGGAGCGATGAACAGGCTGACATAAGTGGCGGCGACCGCAGTGGCGATGTGGCGGCGAATGCGCAGGGCGTGACGGATCATTCGAGGTCTCCTGGTTCGTGAGTGGTGGGTTCTGAAATGACAGGTGAAATCCGGTAGTCGCCGTCCGGCCCGAGGCCCTCGACACAGGCGAGTTCGGCCAGACGCCGTGCGGAACCTCGCCCGGCCAGGACGGCTACGAGGTTGATGGTCTCCGCGATCATGGCACGGGGCACGGTGACGACGGCTTCCTGTATGAGCTGTTCGAGGCGGCGCAATGCACCGACCCCGGAACCGGCATGGATGGTGCCGATGCCGCCGGGATGGCCGGTGCCCCAGGCTTTGAGCAGGTCCAGCGCCTCGGCGCCGCGCACCTCGCCGATGGGAATACGATCGGGGCGCAGACGCAGCGAAGAGCGCACCAGATCGGACAGGCTTGCCACTCCGTCTTTGGTGCGCATCGCCACGAGGTTCGGCGCGGCGCATTGCAGTTCTCGGGTGTCCTCGATGATCACGACGCGATCGGAGGTCTTGGCCACCTCGGCGAGCAGCGCATTGGTCAGCGTGGTCTTGCCGGTCGATGTGCCCCCCGCCACCAGGATATTGGCACGGGCCGCAACCGCCTGCCGCAGGGCCTCGGCCTGCGCCGGGGTCGTGATCCCGGCGGCGACGTAGTCGTCGAGCGTGAACACCGCTAAGGCTGGCTTGCGGATGGCGAAGGCCGGGGCTGCGACGACGGGCGGCAAGAGCCCCTCGAAGCGTTCGCCGGTTTCCGGGAGCTCCGCAGAGACGCGTGGGGACAGGCCATGAACTTCAACGCCAACATGGTGGGCGACCAGTCGAACGATGCGCTCTCCGTCCGCTGCGCTGAGCGTCTTCCCACTGTCGGCCAGCCCCTCGGAAAGTCGGTCGACCCAGAGCCGCCCATCGGGGTTGAGCATCACCTCGACGGTCATGGGGTCATCCAGAAACCCGGCGATCGCTGGCCCGAGCGCGGTGCGCAGCATCCGCGCGCCTCTACGGATCACCTCTGGTCTCTGATCGGTCTTCGCCATGCCGGCCCCGCTCCTTTGCAGGCGCCTCCAACAGGCCGCCCTGGATCGGGGTCGATTAAGAAAGCCGTAAAAGCCTACGGCTCAACAGGTTTCCGAGGGGCGTAGTAGCCTAGCGTGCAATGACAGGAAAACGGCGGAATGATCCCCAGTTTCACTCCGGGAGGAAGGCATCGTGGCAACCGTCATGAGAACATGGTGAATTCGGGCGGGAAGCGGACTTTAGCCGCAGGCGCGCGGTGTATTTCCCTAGCTCGGGAAAGCAGACATCCTCATAGGCTATGCTTCGACAAGGTAGATCTTTGCGCGGCAAACTGAACAACAAGAATGGCATTTTCAACCGGCGGCGACACCTGTAGCCTCGCCCTGAACGTGTGACCTTCTCCTTCTTGGCCGAAATAGGAACTCTAATTGTATATTCAGCGTCTCAAGATTTCAGGTCTGCGTGGGGTGCAAAACGCAGACATTTATTTTGGCAAACATTCCGTTCTTGTGGGGCCGAACAATAACGGCAAGACAACGATTATTGAGGCTCTTGCCTTGCTGCTGGGAAGAGATCGACTGATTCGGCGCTTGACTGAACATGACTTCTACAAAAGCCGTCCGATCGCAACATCTCGGATCTTAATCATAGCCACCATCACAGGCTTTCCGGAGAATGACCCACAGCATAGCCCATCTTGGTTTGCGATTGATCGCGGAGGCGTTGAGAAGTGGCTTAACCCAACTACAGGCAGCCTTGCCGCCTCAGCAGACGAGGAGCACACTGAGCTAAGCGTTCAGATCGCATTTTCGGCCCGATTTGATCTGCAAGAACTAGAAGCCGAAACCATCAGGTTCTTTGTCGATGATGAGGCAACCCTTGGTGATCCGTTCCATGAGAACACTGTTGTCACGCCAATTTCCCCAAAGACTCTTCAAGAACTAGGCTTTTTCATGGTCCCCGCGTCCCGTACATGGGACAAATGGATTTCGTTCACTTCAGAACTGTTTCGGCGTCTTGTAGCAACATTGGGTGGCCTCCCTGCGACAGCGATACGTGATGCAAGAGAACGTCTTTGGGAACCAGAAGAAGGTCTTCGACTGGAAAACCAAAATGGGCTTACAGGAATCGTTGAGCAGGCGAATGATGAACTTGGAAAGCTCATGCCAACATCACCAAAACTCCAGCTCCGCATCACAGGGACGGACAGTAACTCAGTGCTTGAAAGTGTCGTTCCACATTTTGCGCACGGGGACGGGCCAACCCTCCCATCCGCCAGACAAGGCACTGGTTTGACTTCCTTGCAAAGCCTACTTCTACTGATGCAATTCGGAAAGGCCAGAGCAGATGCGAATAAGTCATTCGTCCTCGCTGTGGAGGAGCCAGAACTACACATTCAACCATCTCAACAAAAGAGGCTCGTAAACCGGCTAAACGCGCTCTGTGATCAGACTATTGTAACTACGCATTCCCCCCTCGTTGCGGCAATGTTCCCCGTCGACGCAACATATTTTGTCGACAACGAAATCGGCCAAGTAACCGTTAAGCCACTCTCGAAGACAGAACCTGCGGGTCCGTCCAACCATAAACAACACCTGTTTTTTGCTTGGCGCCAAAAGCTCATTGCAGCGCTGATGCATCAGCGTGTGCTGATCCCAGAGGGTATCAGCGATGTTGCTTGGCTCGAGACGCTCCAAACCGCTTTAGAGTTAAGGCAAAGTTGGGACTCTCCTGAAGATGAGCAATCGAAGTTTTCGACTTTCGTTGGGGTCGTACCCACAGACGACGCAAAAATCACTGAGACGCATGCAGTGGTTAGGCGTGTCCATCATCATTGCGCAATCCTAGTTGACGGAGATCAAGCCGGAAGGGGCTACCTAGCGGAATTGAGACAGGCTGATCCATCGCCTAGCGCGGCAATCATATGGCCAACAGATTGGAAAATTGAACACGTGATCACCTGGATTGCGGAAGCAAACCTTGCACAAACTTTACCCAAGATATCTGAGGCAACCGGCACGGAAATCGGTAACGCGGCAGAGCTTTCTACTTTCTTGGAAGGCAGGAAGTCCTACGCCCCCACACAAGAGATCACGTCGGCAATTTTGATGGGCGAAACCGCATGCCGAAAGCGGGCAGCCCAGCTACTTAATGCACTTTGTAACACTCTGCTTGATCCTTCAGAACAGAGTTCTCCTCTTTTCGTCCAGGAGACCGAAGGTGGAGCCGCAATGCCGACCTTCCGGTTCGTGCCTCCCGATGACGATTGACTTCTTCGAAGGGCCGGCTGGGTCGGGCAAGACCTTCAGTATGGTGGCTCATGCCCGGCAGTTGATCGAGAACGGTGCCTTGGGTGAAGGTCAACGTATGCTTGCCCTTACCTTTATGAATGGTGCGCGACGACGGCTCACTTCGAGCCTGAATGCCGAAACATCATTTAGACGAAAGTTTGACTGTCTTACCTTTGACTCTTTTGCTCAGTCGTTGGCCAAACGCAGAAGTGCCAAACTGACCGACGAAATGCTGCAGCAAGCCGAGGAATTAGGCCAATTTCATGGGCCTTGTTTCTTGGCCAGTGAACTCTTGAAAGATTCTGAGGTTCGCGGTTGGGTGGCCCGAACTTATCCTTTGGTACTGGTCGATGAGGCTCAGGACCTTGATGCTTATCGGCAAGGGATAGTTCTTGGTTTAGTCGATAGCTGTACGGCGGTTGTCGCTGCAGACAGCTTCCAGTGTTTGAGCGACGGCCAAGAAACAGCGGATTTCATCGACCATTTGCTAGGTGCAGGAACCACTCACTCCCTCAAACATAGTCACCGAACAAACAAAACAGGTTTGCTGGGCGCTGCTTTGGCCGTCAGAGAGGGGGGAAATATGCTGGATGCGTTGAAAGAAGAAAGTATTGGAAATAAAGGCAGAGTTCATTGGGTAGGCGAAGGTGTCGAACTTGCGGAAGTCCCGGCCACGGCCAAGAATCCATTCTTGCTTGCATGGAGCTTGGCATTTCAACTGACGCGAGGCTGCAAGGATGTTGCAATTCTCACGCCGGACTCGAAAAGTTCCATTATTCGGAACGCCATTGAGATCACTGGAACAAGAGAATGGAAATGGCCCAAAGGTGGAACCTTTGGCCCATTCTCGATTACGTGGGAAGGTGGGGACAGAGAAATTGAGCGCGAGCTGACTGATGCGCTTGGATTTTCAGATACATCGTCATACGGCGAGGTTTGTGCATTGTTGGAAGAGCACTCGTCGCAACCAATTCTGAAAACAGTGGACCGGCGCGTCCGAAGACTCTATCGGGTGACTGGTCAAGCAGATTTCGAGAAGGCCCAACTGGTTTCCTTTATCGCCGACGCCGTCAGAATCAACACCCGCCTGGGATTCAATAAAAGTGCGAATATCAAGGCGATGTCCATCCATGGAGCAAAGAACCGAGAGTTTGACAGAGTAATCGTCCTGTGGCCGCAATCTGCGACTGGAAGTGGAGAGCACAAGCGGCGCTTGCTATACAACGCGATGACCCGTGCGAAGAACCATTGCACCATAATTGCTCTTGGAGAGGGACGACTAAATTCAGCTCCTTTCTCACCTTGAATAAACGAATCTGGCATCGCCCCAAGACCCTTAGGTGAATTGGGCGAGAAGAGCGGAGGACGCGAAGTAGAGCAAATTTCCTCCCCGTCGACAAGAGATCTGCCCCCTTCGGTCCCCCATTTATACCGAGAGACTTCGTGTTGGTGCTGCGCCCCGCCATGGAAGTCCGGTCTGGGAAAGCTGCACCGCAGCGAAAGGCTAACCAGCCAGTGACCGCAATGGGCCGATCAACCCGGACATGATGATCACGGCTACAGTTCCCACGTCTGCGGCTGAGGCAGGTGACATCTTTTCAACCACCTGTGCCCCCTTCCACATCCTCCGCCACCTCCTGCCGCAGCTTCGGCCCCTGCGCCAGACGCCGGCCGAGAGCTGAGATGAATGCCTCGTATCGCTCCCCAGCCTTTGCCCGCGCGGCCTTGGCTGCGGGTTCCGGCAGGGCCGGTGTCGTCGCAAGCCAGAAACGGATGAACACCGCCAGGCTTTCGACGGAGATCCCGACATCGCGTTCCAACCGGGTAATCCGTCTGTCGATCTGATCCAGGCGTCGGGCCAGAACGGCTTCGCGGCGCTCTGCGTCATCCGGAGAAAGGAAGGATGCGATCGCAGCCTCGGCCACCATCGACTGGGATCGATCACGCCGGGCGGCGAAGTCTGCCAGCATCTGCATGACCTCAGGATCGAGATAGACTGAGATCTTCGTCTTTTTGCGGCTCGAGGTCATGATCAAAGCTCCATGCCGTCATCGGGATTGAGGGAGACCTGACGCGCGACACCGCGCATCTGCTGCAGGATGCGCCGATTGCGGATGGCGCCATCTTCCTCATCCTCGGGCGGGTCGAATTCAAACTCGTTCTCAATGGGGGCCTGCCTCTCGACCGGCTGAGGCTGCGCCAACTCCGGCTGAAGACGGCGTTCCGACACTGTCGGGTCCTCATCCTCCAATCCCGTCTCGGAGACTGGCTCCAGCTCGTTGTCCTGTTTTGGGACTGCAAGACTGCTCCAGTCATCCTTCCCGGACGCGCCTACATCCACCAAGTCGGGTGGCGGCAAGACCCGCTCGGTGAACCGCTCATCTTCGTAATACCGTGCTTTCGTCGCCCGGATCGGCGGTGTGCCGGCAACCATGACGATCTCATCGGTCGGCGGCAGCTGCATGATTTCTCCGGGGGTGAGCAAGGCCCGCGCAGTTTCCGATCGGGACACCATGAGATGGCTGAGCCACGGCGCCAGACGGTGACCGGCATAGTTCTTCATCGCCTTCATCTCGGTGGCGGTGCCGAGAGCGTCAGAAACCCGCTTGGCCGTGCGCTCATCATTGGTCGCGAAGCTCACCCTGACGTGGCAATTGTCGAGGATCGAGTTGTTCGGACCGTAGGCCTTCTCGATCTGGTTCAGCGACTGGGCGATGAGGAAGCTCTTCAGCCCGTAGCCTGCCATGAAGGCCAGCGCGCTCTCGAAGAAATCCAATCGGCCAAGCGCCGGGAACTCGTCGAGCATCAGAAGCAGCCGATGACGGTCATCCTTGCCCTGTAGGTCTTCGGTCAGGCGTCGGCCGACCTGGTTGAGGATCAGTCGGATGAGCGGCTTGGTGCGATTGATGTCAGAGGGCGGCACCACGAGATACAACGTGACAGGTCGCGCTCCCCCGACAATGTCACCTATCCGCCAGTCGCAGTGGCGCGTGACCTGGGCAACGACAGGGTCGCGATAGAGGCCAAGGAATGACATCGCCGTCGACAGCACACCGGAGCGTTCATTCTCGGACTTGTTGAGCAATTCACGGGCGGCACTGGCGACCACGGGATGCGGCCCCGCCTCGCCAAGGTGCGGCGTCCGCATCATCGCGCGGAGTGTGGACTCCACGGGACGCCGCGGGTCGGACAGGAAGTTGGCGACACCGGCCAGCGTCTTGTCCTTCTCGGCATAGAGGACGTGCAGGATCGCCCCGACGAGCAGGCTGTGGCTGGTCTTCTCCCAGTGGTTCCGCCGCTCCAGGCTCCCCTCTGGATCGACGAGGATGTCGGCGATATTCTGGACATCGCGAACCTCCCACTCACCGCGGCGCACTTCCAGCAGAGGGTTGTAGGCCGAAGAGTTCGGATTGGTAGGATCGAACAGCAGGACCCGACCGTGCCGGGCGCGGAACCCGGCGGTCAGTTGCCAGTTCTCTCCCTTGATGTCATGAACGATGGCCGAGCCGGGCCAGGTGAGAAGCGAGGGTACGACCAGCCCTACCCCCTTGCCGGAGCGCGTCGGTGCGAAGCAGAGCACATGCTCTGGCCCATTATGGCGCAGGTAGTCCCGGTCATAGCGACCGAGGACCACTCCATCCGGGTCAAGAAGTCCAGCCGCCTTCACCTCGCCCTTCTCGGCCCATCGGGCTGATCCATAGGTCGCAACGTTGCGGGCCTCTCGGGCACGCCAGAGCGACATGGCGATGGCCACACCGATGGCGATGAAGCCCCCAGAGGCGGCGATGATCCCACCTCTCGCGAAGACCGTCGGCGCGTAGGCCTCGTAGAAATACCACCACCAGAAGATGGCGGGAGGATAGTAGACGGGCGTCCCGAACAGCACGAACCAAGGCGGGCCCAGCTGTGCCTGGTAGCCGAGGTTCGCGGCCACGTATTGCGTCGCGCCCCAGGTGGTGGCCAGAATGATGAGGAAGACGATGCTGATCTGCCCCCAGAGGATCTTGGTTGCGGACATGACTGTCGCTCCTTTCCGGTGTTTGGTCAGAGGCCGAGGCCGCGCTTGCGGCCGAAGTCCCAATCAACCCCGCCGTCCCGGCGCGCGACGCCGGTGACATCCCGGCCGAGGTGCTTTTCGAGGGAGGGGGACCAGGGCACGAGCTGGAAGCCGAGCGCGCCGTCAGCGCCATAGCCCTCGATCATCGCAAAACGGCCCGAGGCCAGTGCGAGACGATGGCGATAGATACCGCTCACATAGTCACCCGCTTCCGCCTTGCTGAACGGCAACCCGGTTTCCCCTGAGAGCTGCGTGCCAACCGCCTGCAACTCCCGGTCGCGCAAGGTTCCGAGCAGACGCCGGGCAAAGACCACCCTGCCGCCCCGCTGCTCGGCCAGCCCCTCCGAGATCAAATGATCGGCCCGGGCTTCCAGAGCCTGCCGGACCTCGGCGCCGAAGCCCTGGTCCGACAAGGCGAAGGGTTCGCGCGCGATGGCCTGCCGGTCGAGCCAGGTGGCCCCGGACGCGGTCACCTGCGCAGCGAGGTCCAGGTCGGACCGAGCCGCCAGCGCGACGCGACGCTGGCCGCGCGCATCGTCATAGGTGCGGAGTTCCACGATCGAGGCCGGCGCGCTGTCGCCGGCGGCGTCGAGATGGGGCAGACGGATATGGTGGCTCCGGCCATCGACACCATCGACGACGGCATAGGCTGTCCCCTTCAGCTCGTCATCGAGGCCCCGCTGGACCAGACGACCGATGACAGGAACATCGAGGCTCTCCGCGGCAAGGACAAAACTCGAGGACCCGCGCTCGATCCCGCGTTCCGTCAGCGCCCGATGCATCCGCTTGATGATGTCGCCACGCTCCCCCATCTCCCGCAGGACCGCCTCTGCATCATCCCTGATGTGCCATTGCGACTGTCCGATCTGGTCGGCGACGCCGAGCACTTCCAGCCGGCGCAGACGCCCGACCTTCAGTGTGTGAAACGCATCCGGCTGCCGATCCGCATCCGGCGCCATGTCGAGGATGCGCGAACGCCCCGCGTCCCGCAGCAACTGGCGATCAAGCTGCGTCCAACGCTCGGCCCCGATCTGGCGTTCAAGTGTCCGGCGGATATCGAGATCACTGCGCGGGCCCAGTTCCTGGGTGATGAGATCCCGTGCCCTGTCCCGTATGCCCTCCTTGATGTAGTCCCGCGAGATCACGAGATCCTGGCCGTCGTCGCGCACACCCCGAACGATCAGATGGACATGGGGGTGGGCGGTGTTCCAGTGATCGACACCGACCCAATCAAGCGCCGTGCCGAGATCCTGCTCCATCCGCCCGACGAGATCGCGGGTAAAGGATTGCAGGTCAGACATGTCCGGCGCGTCGTCGGGCGAGACGATAAAGCGGAAATGATGACGGTCATCGCGACACCGCCCGGCAAAGGCCCGGCCATCGGCATCCTCCGTTCCCGATCCGAAGAGTCTGGCCTTCTCCCCGTCCCGGGTCACGCCATCCCGGCGCAGGTAATCGAGGTGGGCTCCGAGAGGCGCGGACGTCCCGCTGTGCCGCACCACACGCGCCTTGACCACCGCGCCGCGGGTGCGGGCGGTGATGAGGCGGTTGGCCTGAATGCTGGCACGCTGACCGCGCCCGAAGCGGGACCGATTGCCCGGGGTGACGCGCCCGGCCCGCGAGACACCACCACCGGCCTTTTTCGCCGCAGCCAGGGCCTGTGCGACAAAGGGCCGGGCCTGCTGCGCCCGGGTGGAGCGGATACGCCCCGGGCGGATGCGGAACTCGCGATCATCGGGCATGGGAAATCCCCGCACAGTGCGAAACAGCGATCATTTCCTGAAACTTAGGCACATCTCGCACGGTGCGAACACGTGCCACACAGTGCGGAACGCGGCAAAAACATGAACAGAAACAACCGCCCAGCCGCCGCGCACCGTGCGTCCTTTTATCCTGCCATCCTTCGGTCGTGGTGCCCGCCACAACCGGCCGTCCCCTCAAACGCACGCCAGAGCACGATAGAATGCGAAGTGTCGTGGCGCGGATCATGGCCGGGCCTCACCAGTCTCCGGCTGGACGAAGAGGCCCTCAGCCTGCGGGGAGATGCCCGCCTGCGGCACCGCCGGGACGGGGGGAGAAGCGCCGCCGACCGTCCGGAGAGGCGACACAGAAGCGGCCGCAGACGTCCCGTCGTCGCGGCTGATGAAGATTGCCGCCTCACGCCAATCGAGCGGCCGGGCTGCAGCAACAGTGCCGTCCGGCGGCTGCTCGCCAATCAGCAAGGGCGCAAGCGCAGCGACATAGGCACGCGTCTCGGCGGGCAGCGGACGATCCGTCAGTCGGTATTCGTCGTAGCGGGCGGGACCGGCATTATAGGCCGCCAGCATCGCCGCGACATTGCCATAGCGGTCCCACATCTCGCGCAGATAGGCCGTGCCCGCGAGGATGTTGTCACGCGGCTCGAAGGGATCATGGCCGATACCATGACGGATGCGCAGCCCGGCCCAGGTGTCGGGCATGACCTGCATCAGCCCCATCGCACCGGCCGACGACAGCGCGCGCACATCACCCGCGCTTTCCGCCCGCATCACGGCCATGATCCATGTCGTCGGAATGCCGAAGCGCTGCGATGCCTCGGTGACCTGGGCAGCGTAGGGATGCGCGGCGATTGCGTGATCGGGCGCATCGGTTTGCGCCAGAAGCGGCTGGGTGGCGGTGACAGGAAGGAAGAGGCCGGAAAGAAGAAGAAGGAGCATGCGGCGGCGGACACCGCCTCTCCCCAAAGCGGGACGGGTGCGGGACATGATCATGGTCAGTCCTGCTCATCGCGCTTCTTCGGGCGGGTCCAGTACAGCCCCCACGCCCTGCCCTCCTCATCCGACTGGAACAGGCGGGCGCGGATCGGATGCCGGAAAACCGGATCATCGAGCAGGACCGAGACGAACGCTCCTGCGGTTTCGCCGGTGTGCTTCCAGCCCGCGCCAACCTCCAGGCCCTCCTCGTCACCGAGATGGATGCGATAGTCGGGAGCTTTCTCGGAATCGACATTGTCTGTGGGAACGAAGGTCAGTTCCAGGTCGAGAGAGAGCGTGCGAAGATGTCCGGCATAGCCGGACGAGGTGCGGGTGAATTGACCGATCTGTGGCATTGTAGGTTCCTTCTTCATACGGTTGTTAGGATGCGGGCCGCTCGCACGTCCCGCGAT
Organism: Roseovarius sp. MBR-154; assembly: GCF_053628595.1. Taxonomy (NCBI): domain Bacteria; kingdom Pseudomonadati; phylum Pseudomonadota; class Alphaproteobacteria; order Rhodobacterales; family Roseobacteraceae; genus Roseovarius; species Roseovarius sp. MBR-154. The sequence goes on along the minus strand of NZ_JBRJGR010000004.1, from coordinate 11,206 downwards.
GGACGCGCGTCACCGCTCCGGCGCGTGCCAAATGAGGCGGCCATCGCCACCCTCATCGGTGAACAGCGGACTGGCCCGGCCGATCACGGCCGAGGTGGGGAACGGACCGAAATATCGGCCATCGAAGCTGTCAGAGACCGCCGGGTTCATCAGGAAAACCTCGCCCTCGGCGATGGTGCGGCAGCCCTGCCAGACGGGAAGATCACGGCCCTGGCTGTCGCGCTCTCGCGCCACCCCCAGGTGTCTGCCATCGACGGTGATCGCGGCGCCGGCGCGGCAGACCCGTTGCCCCGGCAGCCCGATGACGTGCTTCAGGATCGGCACATCGCGACCGACATAGCCGCGCGCGACCATGAAACCTGCAAAGGGTTCGGGCGGCATGACCACGACCAGATCTGGCACCGCGAGCCGGTCCACCGGCGCAATGGTGTAGAAACCAATCGGCACGCTGGCTGAGGCGTTCCAGACCAACCGTGGCGCAGTCGGAATGCTGCCGGCGATGACGGCGGCGAGCGCCGCAACCGTCACCATGATGTAGCGGGCACGGGTCATTTTCCGATCTCCCGGCGCCGGAGCCATGCGTCATGACGCACTGCCGTATAGGGACGCGGCGCTTCGCCCGCCTTCATCCAGTGCGTGACATGGCGCCAGTGGTCGGGATCAACCTCGGTGGGGTCGATGCCGAAACCCTCGATCGCATCGACATGGCGCAGAACCTCTTCGACCTTGGGCCAGCCTTCGACCTTCAACAAAATCTCGCCACCGGGACGTACGAAAGGCAGCGTCTGACAGGCACAGCCGGGCGCGACCGCGCGCACGATGTCGATGCGCGAGACAACGGTGCCGTAGTCATTCGCCGCCCAACGGACGAAGCCAAACACGGCACCGGGACAGAAGAAGACGATGCGGCGACTGCGGTCGAGGATCTGCGTTCCGGCCTCCTGACCGAACCTGATCCAGAACTCGATCCGCTTCTCCACCCAGGTCAGTTCCACGCGCGTCAGCTCGCCGCGGAAACGGGCGTCGAACGATCCGTCTCCGGTCACGCCGGGGATCACAAAGCCGGTCATTGAGGTTCTCCTTCGGGTTCCGGATATTCGCGCCCGAGCAACTCGCGCAGCATGTCAGCGACAGTGACGCCGCGGCTGAAAGCTGCGACCTTGATGCGACCGCGCAGGTCCGGGGTGATGTCGATGGTGAGCCGGGCCGTATAGATCGCCGCCGCGCGACCGTGTGCGGATGGCGCCTCGCCAGCCTTGATCCAGGTCTCGGCATCGATTGGCCGCGCGGCGAAACCACGCTTGTCATTGCGCCCGGTCATACCGCCACCTTCCCAAGACCGAGGCGCCCGATCTCAGACGTCAGCGCCGCGATCTCTCGGGCAGCATGCGATTGACGGTCGATGTCACTGGCGAGGCGACCGGTTTGCGCCGCATCTGCAAAGACGACGCGCTGACCAATCGTGCTGGCAAGCACAGGAGGATTGTGATCCGCCAGCGCCTCGGCGGTGTCCCGGGCGATGACGGTGCGCGCGCCGCAGCGGTTGAGCAGGAAGCGGGCGACAAGTTCCGGCCGATAAATGCGGGCCTCCGCAAGGAGGGACAGCATCTCGGCAGAGGCCCAGCCATCGAATGGCGAGGGCTGTACCGGGATCAGCACCAGATCGGCGGTGAGCAGCGCTGAGCGCATGAGCCCCGCAACACGCGGTGGGCCATCAATAACGACATGATCGACTGTGCGGGCAAGTTCGGGGACTTCGCGGTGCAGGGTGTCACGGGCCAGGCCGAGGGTGCCGAAGAGCCGCGGCAGACCTTCGCGGGCGCGTTGCTGCGACCAGTCCAGGGCGGAGCCTTGCGGGTCGGCATCGATCAGGGTGACACGCTTGCCCTGTATCGCCAATTCACCAGCAATATGGAGCGCCAGCGTCGTCTTGCCGACGCCACCCTTCTGATTGAGCAGAGCGATGATCATTCGCCACCTCCCGGCAATTCGAGAGGAAGGCGGGGCGTATCTGAATGATCGGAGGCTGCTGCGACACCCTGATCGGAAGCCGTTCGCGGCACCGATGGGGCGACGGCTGCCTTCGTCTTACCGGCCTGGCTGAGGCTTTTTGCGGTGGCACGGATGAGGTTTTCCACATCACGCGCGCGCTCTTCAAAGTTAGACTCTTTGTTAGACTCTAAGTTAAGGGGGCGATTTCTTATTTCGTTTCCGTGCGTTACCCCCTGTTTGGGTTCCTGATAGCACGAGCCTTGGGTTCCCGATAGCACGATAGCCCGGGTTCCCGATAGCACGAGCCCATTCACAGGTTTTCCACAGCCCGGAGCGGGCTCGAAAGCCAGCAGTTTGCGGCCACCAACCTCTGTCTCGAGAAAGAGCGTATAGCCCGGCAGCGGCTGCCGCCGGATGATGTCGCGAAGCTCGAAGGCGAAGCGCTTGAAGGGGGACAGCGCCCCGGACTTCTGGTGAAGATGATGGAAATCGAAACGCCAGCCGTCCCGTTGCCTGCCACCATGCTTGCGCACCAGGCGATAGAGCCAACGGTCGAGCCCGCCAGTCAGGTCGAAATACGCCCGATCAATGGTGAGGACGAGCGCATTGTCGAGCACGGCCTGGTAGAACCAGTCGGGCACGATCAACTCGATGCCGTCCGGGCGCCCCTCCCTGTCGCTTCGCTCCTGCCATTCGTTGATCCAGGAGAAGCGATGGCGGCGTCCTTCTGCAGGCTGCCGGATCGAGGTGGAGATCGTCGTCGACTGCAGACGATCCAGCGCCGCCTTCAGGCGCTGATAGTCCCGCGCACTGGTTCCGCGACCAACATAGGTGAGGATCTCATATGGGGTGGCGGCCATCAGCCGGGAGGTGCGCAGCCCCGCGTCACGCGCCTCGACGATCTGGCTCGCCGCCCAGATCAGGATGTCGGCATCCCAGATTGTGGCCATACCGTGATCGGGAACGGCCTCGACCCGAATGCTGACGCTGCCAGCGGCAAAGTCGATCGGCGCAACACGCTTAGACTTGGCGAGGGAAAAGAAGGGATAGGCCATGAGGTCCTGCGCATCTCTGGGGGCGAAGTCACCGGGCAGCGCGCGAAACAGATCGAGCTGTCCACGCTCGGAGCGGGGTTTGCGTCCGTCAGTCATGATGGTGTCGCCCCCCGCGTCAGCGCACGAAGCGGCCGGGCTGCGGGAGGTTGGGGAGCGTATGGCGCTTCGCTGGCAGCACCTGGCCACGCGGGTCGGAAGTCGAGGTGACAGCGCCGCGTTCGACCCAGGCCTGCAGGTCATCGATCGCATAGACCACACGCCCGCCAAGCTTGTGGTAGGCGGGACCGGTGCCGTAGGTCCTGTGCTTCTCCAGCGTTCGAGCCGACAGGCTGAGGAAATGCGCTGCTTCCTTGGTGCGCAGATAGCGCGGGGGAAGTTCGGTTGAGATGGCGGACATCGGGCGTCTCCCTACTGTGTGTGACCAGTGCCGTGAAACAGCGGCTGATGACGGTCACGATGGCGAAGCGCGTCCGGTCAGATGCAGTGGGGAGTTGGCAGGGGTAAATCCGCACACCGCGGCGCGCGATCGCCGACCTAGAGGCGGCGTTGGTGACGCAGGATCTTGCGATAGCCACCGGCGATCAGGTCACGCCCCTCGCGAAGGAGGCTGGAGACGGCAAAACGGGCCGAGGAGACCTGCCATTCATCGCGGTCCAGGTGACCGGTACGGAACAGCACCTCGGCGATCTGCTTCTGGGTCGCGCCGTCGAAGGCGGCGTCGGAGGCCTGGAGGACACGCCGCAGGCGCGCTTTCTGCTGCGCGGTCAGACGGGTGTCGCGCGGGATGGATCGACGGCGGTGCTGGTCCGCCAGCAGCCGCTGGATTGCCTCGATGCGGTCGAGACCCTCGGGGCCGAGAGGAACGGTGGCCACAAGCCTGTGGCGGGGCCCCGAAGGTGCGACAAGATGCAGGTACGTCCCGTCCGGCAGCCTGTGGCGCAGGTGCTCCCCCATGGGGGACGGTCTGCCCGTCGAGGCGACGATGTCCTCGCCGAGACGATCAGCCTCCCCGCCAAGTGCCTCGGGGGCGGCAACGAGCACCACGGCACCTGTGTCGACCGCCGGGCACCAGAACACCTCCGCGACGGAGGCGGTCAGCCCGGGTCGGATCGGGAAAGCACAACCCCCATCGACGGCCGACCTGATCCATCAGATCAACCCTCTCCGGGGGTTCTCCTGCGAGCTTCGCGTAGTCATGCTGATATTCGGGATTGCGGCGCAGGCATTCCCAGCCGAGTTCCGGCGCAGCCAGATCATCGAGATAGTCATAGGCGGCCTGGTCACGCCAATTCGAGCGATCAGGTTGCATGGCATCGCCTCTCCCCTGGGTTGATCACAATAAAGGATTCCAAGAGATCAATCGCTTGGGAAGCCCGCCCCAAAGCATCAGGTGATGCGCGCGGTGCATCACCTACTCAGGCGGTTCGCCCCGCCGCCAACTGCCGATACCCTTCCGAGCTCAGCCAACGCGCGCGTTCAAGATGGGCGTCATGGACCAGGCGCACCCGCTCTGGCTCTTTCTGCGCATCGAGACCCAGAATGATCTGCGCGGCCTCCTGCCAGCTCGCGCCCTCGCCTGCAGCATCAAGTAAACGCATATACTGCGTCATGTGACGACGGTCATACTCCGTCACCACGTCCCCCTGTGGCGGCACATCCTGCAAGCTGCTGATCGTCACGCGCATCCCCACGGCGTTTGCTGCACATCCCTAGCACAGCCAGTTGACAGTTTTGTGAGCACGGCAATAGCGCAATTCGGCTCTCTGCAAAACCTGCCGGAAAGGTCAGGCCTTCGAGGCAGCCTTCGCTTGAACATGCATCACTCCAATCCCCTGGTCGGAGTTCAGGAGCAGAATGCCATTCGCCTCGAAAGCCCGTCGGATCTGATCGCGCGTGGTCTCATAGACCTCGAGCCCGCTTTCGGATTCGAGGCGCTTGAGCGCGGTCAAAGATACCCGGGCCTCATCCGCCAACTGCTCCTGTGTCCAGCCAAGAAGCGCCCGCGCGGCCCGTGATTGTCGGGCGGTGATCATGCAGATCACCTCCCATCCGGTCCGGCGCAAACGCCAGAACTACGACTATTATAGTCGTATTGTGGAAATTCACCACCAAAATTCTGACGTGTTTACATTGCGTTTTCGCTTTGGCGTCGCAAATTTCGGGAACTGATTCGGTTGCCCGGTTTGGCGGTCGGCCCCGGCCTTTCGACCGGGGCCTCGCGACGGCGTTATTCGCCGCGGCGACCGTTGGGGCGGGACCAGATCAGAGCGTAGCTCTCGCCGTCCTCGTCGTTGAAGAGGTTGGCGTAGATCGGGGCGGTGAAGCTCGGATCGTCCAGCTTGAGGCCCAGATAGTCGCGGCCCTCATTGGACCGCTTGGACCAGGCGGCGCCGATCTCGGCGCGGCCGACCAGGACCCGGTGGCTGGGGGCGTTCTCGCCGGTGGCGCGGGTGTCGGGAACGATGCGCACGCCCTGGACCTGGACGCTGAGGGTGACGATTTCGCCGGTGAATTCGTTGCCGGTCTTCTTGAAGGTGCCGATGGTTGCCATTTTAGGTCTCCGTTTTCCGTTTCCGGGTCCGCACCATTGCGGCCCGATGGCGATCGACAGGCCGGAGACGACCGGCGGCGCACCCCCGGCGTGCCGGGGGCCGGACAGCAAAGGCAGAACTTTCTTGTTTCGCGCGGAATGGGCACAGCCCAGGGGAAGAAAGTTATGGCGGCGCTGTTGCGCCAAGCCGGTCGAGGCAAAGCCGGTCTTCGGCCAGATCAGGCCATTGAAAGGGCCGTATGGAGCGGACATGGGACGGGCAAGGAACGGAGACGATGGCAAACGCGGATGCTCATCAGCCTGACCGGCCTTTCCACCGGCGGGTTTGCTCACCCGCGACAGGCCATGCGCGTCGTTCTCCAGGCGCCCCGCCCGACGTGCCCCCGCAATCACAGGTGCGACTTGCCGCTCGAACGCTCCGCCATTCCCTCCGCACGGCCACGGGCAGCGACGCGGGCCTCATGCCGATCCGCACACCGCCCCATACCGGCAATCTGACGATTAGGATGACAGTCCAGCACTGATCAGGCCCCGCCTCATCGGATCGCCTGCAGTGTCAGGCGCTCACGGGAGAGCTGTCCGAAGGCTCGGCTGCCGAACCGGCAATGCGGAGAAAGGCGGAAACGCCTACAGCGCCAGCGCCGATGACGGCGAAGATCATCTGCCAGGTCTCCGAGGACATCATGGCCCTGGCGATCCCGAGGGTTGCGTGGAAGCCAGCGAGCACCGCCGGCACCACGAAGATCAGCGCGATGACAAACCGCGCCCAGAGCGGGCGCACGAGCATGATCAGCGCCTGACCGATGGCAAGCGTCAACCCTGCAGCGAAGCCGCCGACGAGGATTGCACCGAACCAGCCTGCGCCGGTTCCATAGGCCCAAATGCCGGTATGAAGTCCGACGAGGAACGGCAGGGCGAAGACCGCGAGGTTGAACACCAACCAGCACAGGCCCGCAATGGCCGCGAAAGATGTAAGGATTCCGAGAACGATCATGGTGGAATCTCCCGTTTGACTTGGAACGGTCGCGCCTTCCACCACCACCATGGCGCAAGGCGAACATAGCATGAAATCGCCCGGCATGGCGAGAGTTCTGCCGGGCATGGTATCGATGGATTGCAGGCAGCGCTCACGCGCTGCCCTCCGCGAGGCGGTAGACCGGGATACCCATCTTGCGGGCCTTGTCGGCGAGGTTTTCCTGGATACCCGTTCCGGGGAAGACGATGACCCCGATAGGCATGGTATCGAGCATCCGGTCGTTGCGCTTGAAGGGCGCAGCCTTGGCGTGTCTCGTCCAGTCCGGCTTGAAGGCGACCTGCGCGACCTTGCGATTGTCGGCCCAAGTGGCCGCGATGCGTTCCGCCCCTCTCGGCGAACCTCCGTGCAGGAGCACCATGTCGGGGTGTTTGGCATGGACCTGATCGAGCCTGGCCCAGATCGTGCGGTGATCGGTGGTGTCGCCGCCCGAGAAGGCGATCTTCGGCCCGGAGGGCACTAGCACCTCGTTGTCGGCCCTGCGCTTTGCGGCGATGAAGTCGCGACTGTCGATCATGGCCGAGGTCATCTGGCGATGGTTGACCCGTGATCCGGAGCGCGGTGACCAGGGCGTGCCTGTGCTGCGCAGGTAGAGGTCGGCGGCGGTATCGCGGAAAGTCTCCATGCTGTCGCGGCGCTCGATCAGGTTTTGTCCGAGGCCGATCAGCGTCTCCAACTGGACGGATTTCACCTCGCTTCCGTCCTGTTCGCGCTGAAGGCGCTTCTGCGCTTGCTCGTTATCGTCGAGTTTGCGTTCGATCCGCTCGACGGCGCGGTGGAAGGTGTTGACGGTGGACCACATGATCTCGTCAAGGTCGAAATCGAGGCTGGTATCGGCCATGGTGGAGATCAGGGCGTCGAAGATATCGGCAACCGCGCCCTGGATGGCGGTGTCCTCGGGCGTGATCCGGAGATCGGCCTCGCCCTCGGGGGGACGGTAGCCATAGAGTTCGAGCTCTTCGATGACATGGCCGGTGGAAGACGTGCTGTGATCGGGTTCGAATTCGTCATGGGCATACATGGGATGTATCCTTCGGCTGGACCGCGACCGTCGCGGCCTTCATGGCGACGACAAGCCCACGGGCGCTCCGGTCTGGCAGCCCGAGCTCTTTGCGAGGGCCTTGATGGCAAAGCCCGGCTGATTTGTTTCGCGCTGTAAAGGCGGGCTTGCCCGCCGACGGAAATCAGTCGGGCGCCGCCATTGCCGGGCCGGAGCGTTTGTGGGCCGTTCGCCCTCTCAAGAAGGCCAAGGCGCGGATCTCTTGCAGAGGTGCCGTAACCCCTTGCCCATGGCGGGATCGGTTGTCCCCGCTCACGGCCCTCTCTGGCTATGGCGCAAGCGCCATGAAGCGGCTGACGTCCTCGGGGGCAATCTGCACCCGGATCTGCGCCCGAAGCGCTTCCAGGCCAAAACTGACGAGATCGTCGTTGAAATCTCCCAGCATGGGCGAAAGCGTGATCGCCTCGATCCCGGCCCCGATGGCCCGGTCCACCAGATTGTCCCGCGCGGCGTCACCTGCCGGATCGTTGTCGCGGACGATGTAGAGCCTGCGCAGATGCGGGGAGAACTGGATGGCGGAGAGATGCCCGGCCGAAAGTGCGGAGGCCATCGGCATCTTGGGCAATGCCGCCCGCAGCGAAAGGATGGTCTCGATGCCTTCGCCTGCGGCGAGCACATCCTGCGGCTCGTCAAACCGGACGGCGTGTCCGAGCAGATCGCCCATCGCTTTCCTCGGCGGATCGACCGGCGCTTTCCCGGAGCCGTCACGTTGAAGCCAGGTGCGATGCGCGCCGGTGATCCTGCCATCGAGGTCGGTGACGGCGGCAATCATGGCGGGCCAGGTTTCGGTTGGGCCGTCGCCCTCGGGTCGCCAGTAGCAGCTCGGATGGAACCGCAGATTTGCGGTTCCGCGTAAATCCGCAATGCCGCGTCCGCGTAAATACGTCTCTGCGACGGTACCGATCAGAGGCCGCGTCATGCGCCAGAGGCGACGGGCGGCTTCGGACGATCCCGGTGGTGCTGGCGGTGTTCGGGACTTGCGGGATTGCGGCTCCGGTTCGGGATGCGGCAGGCTGAGGAAGCGGCGAGCTTCTTCGGCGATGTCCGCGAAATCGATGAGGCCGAGGCTTTCGCCGATCACGTCGAGCAGATCGCCATGTTCCCCGCTCTGCGCATCGGTCCATTTGCCGACCGCGCCCTTGACCGATTCCGGCCCGGTCAGACGGACGAACATGGAGCGGCCGGGACTGTTCTGCACATCGCCGACCTGCCAGTAATTGCCCTGCTTGCGCCCGTTCGAGAGGTAGTGGCGGCACACCGCCTCGGCCTCTCGGCCGAGACGCTGCGCCAGTTCGGAAGCGTTGAGACGTGCCATTACGCGGCCTCCCGCTCGGAAATGCGCTCGACCGGGAAGCGGTCAAGCAGTTTGCCGATGATCTCCGGCCCCGGTGCGCCCACCGGCACGAAGAAGCGCAGCTTCCAGGAGATGATCTCGCTGAAGAGCCCATAGGCCCGCAGGCGTTCGCGCATCGTGTCGGTGAAGCCGGCGAGTTCAATCCGGTTCGCCCCCATCACACGGGACCGGCGCAGTTGCAGACCCTCGGCAAGATCAAGGATCGTATGACCCTCGATCAGCGTGGCATAGGCCTCATCTGGCGTGATGCTGGTGGCAACCCCGCTGGTAGCGGCATTTGCTGCCCATGCGGGCGAGACACGGCGACCAATGATGCGCTCGCCCTCGTCGGTCTGGAGCCGATAGACCCGGGAGGTCTCCTGTGGCAGGCGCTTCCAGATCGGCAGCAGAAGCCCGGTCACCATATACAGGATGCTGTCGGTGAACTCCGGCACTTCCTCCAGCTCCGAGTTCCAGGCCGTGGCGAAGTCGGCATGGTCGGCCTCGATCCAGTGGGTTTCGCCCATCGCCCGCGCGGGCAGGTTCATTGCTTCCATCGGCCGGATCAGCCGCACGCGGCGCTCGATCTCGCCGTCATCAAGCATCACGCTGGTGGTCGGGATCTGCACGGCGGCGCGGCCCGACCGCTCGTTGGTGAGCAGCTTCGCCCGCGGATCATCCAGCTCCGCCAGCGCCGCATCCAGCGTGACCGGCTGATTGCGTTTGCGCTCGGTCAGGGTCAGCAGCCGCGTTTCCGCGCCAGTACCCGGATGGGTGTGGATCACCTGCCGGTCGGTGACGATGAAGCTCTCTGCGCGCAGCGTCTCCAGCCCCATGTCATAGGTGCCGGATGCAATCGCTCCGTCGATCCGGGCCTGCAGAAGCTGCTCGAAGGCCGAGAACAGGATGCCCTGCAACTCGATGGTCAGAGCCAGCAGGCGATTGAGGAAGGTCGTGATCGGCGGCAGGTCGTCCTTGATGCCGTTCGCGGCCATCAGATTCAGGCCGGTGGCGGACTCAAACCGTTCAAGCGAGCAGCCCTCGACCTTGCCGCGCACGATCAGCAGATAGAGCTGGCGCAACGCATCGCGAGCATAGGCGGATTCCAGATTGTCCTCGGGCCGGAACAGGCCTTGGCCGCCGGTCTGGCGCTGCCCGCGCGTGATCGCACCCAGCGTGTCGAGACGACGGGCGATCGTGCTGAGGAACCGCTTCTCGGCCTTCACATCCGTGGCGATGGGCCGGAAGAGCGGTGGTTGCGCCTGATTGGTGCGGTTGGTGCGCCCGAGCCCCTGAATGGCGGCATCGGCCTTCCAGCCCGGCTCTAGCAGGTAGTGCACCCGCAGGCGCTGGTTCCGCGCCAAAAGGTCAGCATGATAGCTGCGCCCAGTGCCCCCCGCATCCGAGAAGACCAGAATGCGCTTCTGGTCATCCATGAAGGCCGAAGTCTCGGCAAGGTTGGCGGAGGGCGCGCGGTTCTCGACGACCAGGCGGGCCGATGCGCCTTCGCCCTTTCGCACGATGCGCCGGGACCGCCCCGTGACCTCCGCCACCAGATCGGTGCCGAAGCGCTGAACGATCTGGTCGAGCGCGCCCGGGACAGGCGGAAGCGAGCCGAGCTGTTCGAGCATCTCGTCGCGTCGCGCCACGGCTTCGCGGCTCTCGCCCGGTTGGCCGTCCCGGAACACGGGTCGCGAGGAGAGGTTGCCTTCGCTGTCGGTGAAGGGTTCGTAGAGTTGCACCGGGAAGGAATGCTGCAGGTACGAGCCGACATATTCCCGCGGCGTGACATCGACGGAAATGTCGTTCCATTCGTCGGTCGGGATCTCCGCCAGTCGCCGTTCCATCAGCGCCTCGCCGGTCGAGACGATCTGGATCACGGCGGCATGGCCCGCTTCCAGATCGGCCTGGATCGAGCGGATCAGCGTCGGCGTCTTCATCGAGGTCAGCAGATGCCCGAAGAAGCGCTGCTTGGTGCTCTCGAAGGCCGACCGCGCTGCGGATTTGGCCTGCCGGTTTAACGTGCCTTCACTGCCGGTGATGTTGGCCGCCTCCATCGCCGCGTCCAGGTTTCCATGGATCACGGCTAATCGCGAGGACGCGATAATGCGAAGGTATCCGAGGTTCATCTTTGTTTTCCTTGGTTTCTGGATGTCCGCGCGGCCTTTGCTGCGCATTATTT